>JBILVO010000187.1:0-6102 GCA_044370415.1 Pirellulales bacterium | reverse complement strand
TGTGGTTGTAGTCCATCCGCCACTGGTCGAGAACGACCCTGGCCTCAGGCAGGCTCAGGAACAGCTCACGGTCGAGCAGCTCGTCGCGGAGCCTGCCGTTGAAGCTCTCCACGTAGCCGTTCTCCCAAGGGCTCGCCTTCTGGATGTAGAGCGTGCGGACGCACGCCCTCGCCAGCCACTCCTGGATCTCCTTGGCAACGAACTCCGGGCCGTTGTCACTGCGCAGATGCTCGGGTGCACCCCGCACGGCGAACAGGTACTGGAGCGTCATGATCACGTCCCGGGCGGTGAACGATCGGCCCACCTCGATCGCCAGGCACTCACGCGTGAACTCGTCGATCACCACGAGGATCCGCAACTGCCTGCCGTCTTCCGTTCGCTCCGTGAGGAAGTCGTAACTCCACACATGGTTCCTGTGCTTCGCCCCGTGACGCACGCACCCATTGGCACTCGACCCCGGTAATCTTCGGCGTTTCCGCTGTTTCTGCGGCACCTGCATGTGCTCCTCCTTCCAGATCCGGTGCACCCGCTTGAAGTTCACTTTCCAGCCTCCGAATGCATCAGGGCCGGTCAGTACCCGATGCGTGCGCTCGCAGCCGTTCCTCGGGAACGTCTCCACGATCTTCCGCATCACTCCGAGTAGTTCGCGGTCACCGTCTACCTTCTTGGGACGGTGACGCTGCGTGCCCCGGTTCTGCCCGAGTGCCCTGCAGACCCTTCTTT
Organism: Pirellulales bacterium; assembly: GCA_044370415.1. Classification (GTDB taxonomy): domain Bacteria; phylum Planctomycetota; class Planctomycetia; order Pirellulales; family UBA1268; genus CAMCQY01. Next base: position 5,379 of record JBILVO010000187.1, on the reverse strand, counting down.
CCGAGACCTTCTCACGCCCCAAGGACCGCCGGACGGATTCCACCGTCCGACGGCGACGCTCGGGGCACGTCAGTTTGGGCGGGCGGCCTCTTTGAGGATCAGCATGTCCAGGGCCTGATCCGCCACCAGCTTCTTCAGCCTCGAGTTCTCCTTCTGGAGCTCCTGAAGCTGCTTGGCCATCTTCGGATCCATGCCCCCGTATTTTGTCCGCCAGCGGTAGTACGTCTGCTGGCTGATACCCAGCCGTCGGCAGACGTCGGGCACGGTCGCACCCTTCCCAAGGTCCACGTCAGCCTGCCGAAGCAAGCCCACGATCTGCTCTGCACTGCGTCGCTTCTTCATCAGAGAACCCTTTCAAGCCCCAATAGGGGCACGAGGATTCTCTCACAAGACCTGGATCAAGATTTGGGGAGGGGGTCAAAGCTGGATGAAACGCACCTCGACGCCGTGCTCGCAAAGGCTGAGGAGATGGGCCGGCAGCTTGCAGCCAAGCGGGAGCGGCTCAAGGAGCTCCAGCGGGCCGGCCGGCGGCCGAAAGTAAAAAGCGTCCGGCAGCCAGACGTTGTAGCCGCGCTCACGAAGCTTCGCGAGCTGCTGCAGGGCGACGTGGGCGTAGCGGCTCAGGTGCTCAAGGCTCTCGTGGGCGACGTCGTCATCGAATCACGGCAGGTGGAAGGACAGGTGAAGCCGCAGATGGTCGCGAGCTTCTCGATCGATGCGATGCCGGCCCTGGCGGTGCTCGACCGTGGCCCGGGGTGCGAAACTGATGGCAGCTCGTGGCCGGTGGCCTGCAGCGAACAGCAGGCCGGAGAAACTGCCCAGGCACCACCGAAAGAAGTCGTCGTGCCCCTGGTTCGCAAATGCCTTCGGGCTGGCGGCGACCGGCCGGTCACACCGCCAACCGACTCACCGCCGCCACAGGCGTGATGATGGGCATCCCGCGAAACTCGCCGATCCCGAGAAGATGAGCATCGCCGGAGACGATCGCGTCGGCACAGCCGGCAACGGCTGTCGCCAGCACGATGTCGTCATCGGGATCGGCGAGGATGACCCGGCCAATCTCCGCGGGAACAACAAGCTGCGCGAGCGACGCATATCCGTCGAACAGGTCGCCGGCAGTTTTGTCGTGCTCGGCCAACCGGCCAGCAAACTTGTCTCGAAAGAGAACGCCGTGGAGTTCGTCCAAGAGCGGCAGGCTCACGATGAGCTGCACCCTACCGGCAGCAGCGGCATCGATCAGTTCCCCCGGCACCCCACCCCAGATGAGACCGGATACAGCGGTATTGGTATCAAGTACCAGCCGCACGTCGCCGCTCCGTGCGATACGCCTCGATCTCCGCTTCGATCTCCTCAGCCGTCATGGGGGGTGGCGCGTCTGCCGAGAGCTTTACCCGCGTCGCCTGCATCTTCGCGATCCGGGCTGCAGCAAGCCGTTCACGCAGGATCGCCTCGATCGAGTCGGTCTCGAGCAGGCCTTCGGCCGCAGCCTCCCTGGCAAGTGTGTCGGAAATCGTGATTTGGACGGTGGTCATGGGTGGCTACTCCAGGGCCCTTGCCGATACGCCAACGATTATACGCGAAACCCAGCGAGGGATCGCATAGGGCATCCCCGCGGTCAGGACCTGCGTCGATGATCCAACCGTCACCATGTGGGAGTTCCTACATAGTGACCGTTGGACAATATCGACAAACCCACGAATGCATTAGATAGGCACTTTTTAAATGCTGTCAAACGAGACCGAGCACCGTATGGCAGAAGGAGCACGAGCCGTCTTCCTCAAAAGTAACGGCTCGGCTTTCGGGGAGTCTGTCGTCGCGCCCGCCATAATTCCCGCGCCACGCGACGCTCGCACGCGGCCCGCGTCAGGCTCCCCGTCACCGTGAAGAACCACGCCCGCGCAATCCGCCACGCAACGTATCGGGGCGACAGTCTGCGGCGGTCCACGAAGCAGGCGATGGCGAGCTCTTCGTTGATCTTCTTCTCGACGTTGATGCGTGGATTGAGGTACCGGATGGAGGGCGACCCCACCTTCAGGATCGACCCCCGCCGTTCACGGAAGTACCAGGCCGCCCACTCCTGATCCTCGCAGGCGAAGACGTCCTCGCGGAAGCGTCGCTCGCGCACAAACGCGGTCGGCACGAAGCCGCAGGCATTGCTGAAGCCGTTGAACCCATCGAAAGTCGCCGCAGAGACGACGGTGTATTTGCGTGCGCGTTTGCGGCGGGCGTTGGAGATGTAGAAAACGCTCATCCCGCGGGCCTCCGTCTCACGAATGCATGCGTCGATGAGCGTGGCATCGTCGAGAACGAAATGTGAGCTGATCATCAGGCACGACGGCGTCGTGGCCGCATCAACGCCGAGATTGAGAGCCTTGGAGAAATTGAACGGCTCCGGCGGGAAATCGATGAAGGTATCGGCGAGCCACCGAAGCCGAGATCGCTCATCGTCAGGAGAGCCACTGTCCACAACGATGATTTCCCGTGGCGGAAGGCTCTGGGCCCGCAGCGAGCGAACGACTTCCTCCACCTGCGGAAAGCTACAGAACGTCCTGATGATGGCCGAGTAGGGCCTGGATTCGGTGTCGGTTGGCATCGGTGGCTTTCTCGACCACGAAGCGCATCGGCTCTAGGAATCGGGACTCAGGCCATCATGGATCGGGATCATGGCGCGGCGCCAACGTCTACGCTATCACGACGCGCTCGTGAAATCGCGGGCTACCAGCCGACGAGATGACGACCGGAAAAACATGCCCCGATGCGCTCCGGTGCAGACCGTACGCGCCCGCGGTTCGCCGGACAAGGCCGCCGCCTGAGCCAGCGGCCGCGTGGAAGCCATGACGCCTGGCATCACGTTCGCAGGCACATCAGACTCCGGTGGAGCCCTTCACTCTTAGGATGGTCTTGGCGTTGCCGGCGCCGTAGACCGTCCCGATCTGCTTCGATCCCGCGTTGTTGCCCTCGACGTAGATGGCGGTCAGGCTGCTGCCGGCGATGGTGTTCCTGTCGCCGGCGGCTTGCCCGCCGAAGACGAGGTTCTGGGCGTTGATGAACGCCATGCCGTAGTTGTTTCTGGAGAATGTGTTGGCACGGATGGTGGTTCCGGCGAGGTTGCCCTGGGCTCGGATGCCGGTGCCAGCGAAGGACGACCCGGCCACGGGGCGGTTGTTGGTGAGGCGGTTGCCGCGACCGGCCTCGCCGAAGACGAGGTTCCTCGCGGAGTCCAGGAGGGCGCCGCGGAGCCCGGACGAGAAGGTGTTTGACGTGACCTTGGTGCCGGCGAGATCGCCCGTGGCGTACAGGCCCATGGACACCGACGAGTTGACGCTGGTGACGGTGTTGCCGTCGACGGCGAGGCCGCGGGCGGCGTTGAGCGAGATGCCGTAGGTGACGTTGCGTTCGAAGGTGTTGCCGACCACGGTGGCGGCGGCGAGATTGCCCGTGGCCGAGAGACCGGTGCCGTTGGCCTGGATCACGCAGCCCGAGACGGTCGCACCCGCGGAGGCGTCCAGCACGATGCCGGTGCCGGTGAAGCCTTTGACAGTGACCCCCCGCACGGTGCTGCCCGCCGAACCGGCCGGCAGCGAGAGTCCGGTGGCGACCTTGCTGCGGCCGTCGAGCACGACGCCCGTGCCGGTGCCGTCGATCGTGAACTTCGTGGTGATCGCCGGCAGCGGCGTGGCCGGTGTGAACACCAGGTTCTTGCCGGTGAACGCCGCCGTGCCCTCGACTCCGGTGGCGTTGGCGTTGGTGATCGCCTGACGCAGCGAGCCCGTGCCGGTGTCGGCCACGTTCAGCACCGACCAGAGGATCGGCTTGTTGGCCGTCACGCCGCCGCCGGCGGCGATGACGCCGCCGCTGGGGACGCGGATCGAGCCCGTCGCCGACAACGCGACGACGCCCGGCGCCGACAGGCCCCCGGCGCCGATCGACAGGTCGCCGATCCCGGCCAGGCCGATGCCGCCGGCCGTTGTCGTCGCCTCGACCGAGGACGCGCTGATCTCGAGCGGGTTGTCGGCGCCGATGCCCGTGGCGGCCTTGAGCGTCACGACCGCCCCGGTCGCCGTGGCCACGATGTCGACGTCGGTGTCGCCGCCGTCGGTGATCGCCCCGCCGGTGGAGGTAACCTTCACGGCGTCGGCCGTGGCATTCGTCGTGGTCAGGCCGCCCAGGGCGATGCCGCCGGCCGCATTGAGCAGGAGCGTGCCCGAGCCGGCGTCGACGACGGCACCGTCGGCCATCGTGATGCCGCTGCCGGAGGAGCGGATCACCACGGGGCCCGTGGAGAAGATGTCCGCCGAGATCGTGACGACGCCGACGCTCCTCACATCGATCGCACCCAGCGGCTGCACGGATGTGCCGACGTTGCCGCCGAACACGACCCCCGTGGCTCCGGCGTCGATCGACAGCGTCCGGGAGGCTCCCTGCAGCGTGGAGCCGAACGTGACGCCCGAGCCGGCGAAGGAGGCGTTCGCCCCCAGCGTGACCGCGTCGTTGTACTGCTGCGCCCCCGACGTCTTCACCGAACCGCCGTTGATCGCCGTCGTGCCACCAGCGTTCGTCGTGAGGCTCGTAAGTGCCGTCGTGCTGCCCACCGCGCCGCCGAACGTCGTCGTGCCCGCGGTGTTGGCCGCGAGCGTAGAGGCCCCGTCGAGTGTGCTGGCGAACGTGATCGCGCCGTTGGCGGCGTCGAGCGTCGTGTTCGCACCGAGCGTGACCGCGTCGTTATAGACCTGACCATTCAGGCCCGACGTCTTTACCGAGCCGCCGTTGATCGCGGTCGTGCCGCCCGCGTTCGTCGTGAGGCTCGTAAGTGCCGTCGTGCCGCCCACCGCGCCGCCGAACGTCGTCGTGCCCGTCGTGTTGGCCGCGAGCGTAAAGGCCCCGTCGAGCGTGCTTGCGAACGTGATCGCACCGGCCGCGGCGTCGAGCGTCGTGTTCACGCCGAGCGTCACGGCGTCACCGTAGACCTGACCATTCACGCCCGACGTCTTCATAGAGCCGCCGTTGATCGCCGTCGTGCCACCGGCGTTCGTCGTGAGGCTCGTAAGCGCCGTCGTGCCGCCCACCGCGCCGCCGAACGTCGTCGTGCCCGTCGTATTCGCCGCGAACGTAAAGGCCCCGTCGAGCGTGGTCGAGAACGTGATGGCACCCGCCGCGGCGTCGAGCGTCGTATTCGCGTCGAGCGTGACCGCGTCGTTATAGACCTGACCGTTCGCACCGGAGGTCTTCACCGAGCCGCCGTTGATCGCCGTCGTGCCACCAGCGTTCGTCGTGAGGCTCGTAAGTGCCGTCGTGCCGCCCACCGCGCCGCCGAACGTCGTCGTGCCCGTCGTGTTGGCCGCGAGCGTAAAGGCCCCGTCGAGCGTGCTTGCGAACGTG
>JBILVO010000067.1:0-19030 GCA_044370415.1 Pirellulales bacterium | reverse complement strand
TGGCGCGGTGCTCGTGGTTGTGGCACTGGCCGTGCCCGCCCTCCCGTGCCGGCCGGCGGACGGGCGGCAGCCCGCCGCGGCCAAGGGTGGGGCCGTGGACGACGATCCATTCGCCGACGAACTCAACCCGTTCGGCACCGGCAAGGCGGGGACGCCGGCGGCCGCCGCGCCCGCTCCCGCGCCGCGACCGCCGGTGCGGCCGCCGGTGCGGCCGGAGTCCGACCGAAGTGAGGAGCCGAGGCCGGCGGCCCGTGCCCGCCCGAGGCCGAAGCTGCCGGTGCCGTTCCCGGAGGCGCCGGCCGAAGGTGGGGCGAGCCGCGACGGGGTGCGGGGCCGCACCGACGGGCCGTCGCGGCCAGGCGCCGCCCGTCCGCGATCGGCCCCGGACGCCGCGGACGCGTGGATCGATCAGACGGACAGCGAGAAGCTCCTCGCGCAGGCGGAGAAGCTCGAGCAGGCGGGAAAGCTCGAGGAAGCCCGCGACCTGCTGCGGCAGGTGGTGGACAAGGAGCCGAAGCTCGTCGTGGGGCATCTGGCCCTCGGCGTGGTGCTGCGGCGGCTAGGTGACTTCCGTGGCTCGGTGCAGGCCTGCACGAAGGGCATCGAGATCGATCCCCAGGAGCCGGAGCTCTACCTGCGGCGTGGCATCGCCTGGTTTCACCAGGGCCTCTACGGAATCGCACTGGAGGACTTCGAGGAGGCCGCGGGCATCGCCTACGAGGATCCGCGGCCGGAGCTCTGGCGCGGGCTGACGCTCATGGAACTCGAGCGGCCCCTCGAAGCGATCAACGCCTACGCATCGGCCATCCGCCGCGACCGCAGCTTCATGCTGGCCTACCTCAATCGCGGGCTCGCCTATCTCGACACGGGCGAGCCGGGCAAGGCCGAGTTCGACTTCAACCAGGCGATCCGCCAGCGGCCGAAAGACGCGCGGGTCTGGTTCAACCGCGGCGTGGCCCAGGCGCGGCAGGGCAGGTTCGCGGAGGCCGTCTACTCCTACGAGACGGCCCTCGGCATCGAGCCCGGCAACGCTGACACCCGCCGCAACCTCGAGGCCGCCCGCGGCATGGCGGGCCGGGCACCGCGCCGGACGCAGACGGAACGCTGACGCAGCGCACGCTGTGGCTGCGTGCCGCGGCCCGCGGACGCGATCCGTGTGACGGTGCCGGCTACGGCTTTGCCGCTGCGGAGCCGGGCTCGGGCGGTGGGGCTGCCACGCGGAGCGTGCCGTCGTCGATCGTCCACTGGAGCTGCAGTGGGGCGAGGATCGCGTCGAGCAGTTGGTCGCGGCTTGCGTCCTTCACGGTGGCCCTGACGATCTCGCCAGGCGCGACACCGCGGCGTCGCAGCGACTCCGCGTCGACGTCGAGTTCGAGGTCGAGCCGCTTCGCGATCGCTGCCAGCACCTGATCGAGCGGTGCCGCTACCTGAAGCGAGAACGTGTCGCGGCGGCCCTTGGATCGACCGGCCGAAGCGGGCGGAGCCGGTGGCGTGCGCCCCTGGGGTCGCGCCGTGGGGGCGGGCCGCCGCGCGGCGGCGGTCGCGTCGGGCTGGGGGAGGTCGGTGTCGAGCGGGATGATCCGGCCCGCCGGCCGCCCGTCGCCGCCGGATCGCCAGTCGACCCGGAGGTCGTAGTCGGCCAGCAGCAGGTCGAGCCGCTCGGCCAGGGACAACGCGGGCAGGGACATCGCGGGCAGATGGTCGTGGGGCAGGGCTGCCGAGCCCGTGAGTGAGACGTCGGCCTCCGTCGCCACGGCGGCCACGAGCTCCGCAGGCACCGCTCCCACGGGCCAACGCCATGGCCTTCGCGTCGACACGACCGCCCGCTGCGCCGCCGGCAACGCCGCCAGTCGCGCCGTGCGGGCGGCCTCCGCGCGGACGAGAAGGTTGCCCCTACCCCGCGGCGCGATGCGGATCGACGACGCGAGGACCGCCGGCTCGCCGCCCGCCTGCCCCGCCACCCGCTCCGCGACCGCGACGAGCGGCTCGTTCCGGCAGTCGAGCGAGATCAGCGTGTCGGGATCGAGGCGGCGGTCCACGACGATCGGCACCTGCGTTTGCGCGGCGAGGCTGCCTGCCCAGCGTCTCAGCCCGACGCCGGTCCAGGTGGCGGTCACGGCCGTGTCGATGTCCGCGCCGATCGACGTGCCAGACGACGTGCCGGACGGGCCGCACACCCCGAGGAGGGCCGACGGCAGCGCGAGCCACACCGCCGCGGCCGGCGTCACCGCCCACGTCCGCGTTCGGCGGACTGCGACCGGCGGGAGAACTCTGGTAGGCTCGGGCCGCATCGCGAGTGTCGGCTCCTGGAAGTGGCCTGGCCGCGACGATCGCCACCGCCGGCGGACCGGCCGCGAGGGATGTCGCCGGCATGCGGGGGCCGATCGCGACGCCGTGCCGGACGCCCTTACGCATCATACCGCCGACGAGTCCGCGACGACATGGCAGCCAGCAGCCGATCCGGTGGCGTGAACGCAGGCGATCGGACGGTCGTCGTCCTCGGCGCGGGAATCAACGGCGCCGCGCTGGCCCGCGAGCTCGCGCTGTCGGGCGTGGGGGTGGTCGTGGCCGACACGGACGACCTCGCGTGCGGGGCGACCGCATGGTCGACGCGGCTGATCCACGGCGGGCTGCGCTACCTCGAATACGGCGAGATCGGCCTGGTGCGCGAGAGCCTGCAGGAACGCAACCGGCTGGTGCGGCTCGCCCCCCACCTGGTGCAGCCGCTGGAGTTTTACCTGCCGCTGGCGCGCCGCAGCGGCGGCCTGATGGCGGCCGCGGCGCGGCTCGTCGGCCGCGAATCGTGGGCGCGGGCCTGGTCGGACGGCGGGGGGCGGGGCAGTCGGGCGGTGGGGATCGGGCTCGCGCTCTACGATCTGCTCGCCGCGGGGGCGGGCTGGCCGCGGCACCGCATGGTTCGCGCGGGGCCGGGCATGCCGCCGGTCGATGCGACCGCGTTTCCGCTCGGTGCGGTCTACTCCGACGCGCAACTGCTCTATCCGGAGCGGTTCACGGTCGAACTGCTCGTCGACGGGCGGGCCGTCGCGGCCGCGACCGGTGCGCGGTTCGACGTCTGCACACACCGCCACCTGCGGCTCGACGCGGCGGGCCACCTCGAGATCGGGCCGTCGCCGCGCGGCGGGGATACGGTCACGCTGCGGCCCGACGCGATCGTGAACGCGACCGGGTCCTGGGTGGATCGCACACTCGACACGCTCTTTCCGGGGATGCCGCACGGCGGTGGGCCCGGGCTCATCGGCGGCACGAAGGGCAGCCATCTCGTGCTTCACTGCCGGCCGCTGCGTGCGGCGCTGGGGCACCACGGCGTCTACGCGGAGGCGGCAGACGGCAGGCCGGTCTTCGTGCTGCCGTTCGGCCCGGCGCTCGTGCTCGTGGGCACGACCGACATTCCGTTCCACGGCGACCCGGCAGAGGCCCGTGCCGACGAGGACGAGATCAGCTATCTGCTCGCCGCCGTGAGCAGGCTCTTCCCGCAGTTGATCGTCCGCCGTGAGGACGTGCAGCAGCACTACTGCGGCGTGCGTCCGCTGCCGGCGCGCGGCGGATCGTCCCCCGCCGGCATCACCCGCCGGCACCTGCTCGTGCGGCATCGCGGTGCGCCGCTGCCGGCCTGGTCGATCGTGGGCGGAAAGCTCACGACCTGCCGCAGCCTCGCCGAGCGGTCGGCGGCCGAGGTGCTGCGGGCGCTGGAACTGCCGGTGCTGCGGACGTCACGGGAGCGGCCGCTGCCCGGCGGCTACGACGCGGCGACGCGGGCGGATCTGCTGCGGCGGACCGCGGCGGCGGCGGAGCGATCGGGGATCGACGACGCACAGGCCGTCGCCCGGCCGCTCGTCGATCTGTTCGGCAGCCGCGCCGTGGACGTGTGGGGCGGAGCCGGGGCGACGGCCGCCGGCGAGCCTGAGCGGATTCGCGGGGTCGGTCTGCCGGCGGCGGCTGTCGGCCTCTGCGTGCGGGACGAGTGGGCCGTCACACTCGAGGACGTCGTCGAGCGGCGGCTGATGCTGTCGTTTCACGAACGGCTGTGCCGTGAATCGCTGGCCGACGTCGCAGCCGCGCTCGTGCGATACGGTGCACTGGAGCCCGCCCGGGCGCAGGGGGCAGTGGAGGCCTGCGAGACGCGGCTGGCAGCGCGGTATGGACGCGTGCTGCCCGATGCCGCGCCGGCGTGAACCTCGTCGCACGGCGCCGCGAGCCGTGCGCGGCGGGCGTCAGCGAATGACCGTGCCGTCGGCGGCGGCTGGTCCACGGCTCTCGGCGACGAACGTGCCGGCCGTGTACCGCTGTGGGTTGGCGGCGAACGCGTCGCGGGTCTCCGAGGAGGAGAACAGATACATCCGCGACTGGTAGGTCACGCCGTACCGCCGCTGGCCGGGCGTGCTTTTGCCCCTGTCGAACGCCAGCACCGGATCGTCCCCGGAGAGCGCCGGGGCGTAGCGGTCCGGATCCTGCAGGAAGGCCTTCTGCTGCTGCTCGCCAGCGAAGAGGTAGGTACGGCCGCGATGCCGCGCGCCCCACTGGGCGCGGCCCTCCATCCACACGCCGCGCTCGGCCAGCATCACGGGGCAGTATCCTTCGAGGCCGACGGGCATCGAGCCGTACTGGTCGGGTTCCGCGGGCGCGGCGGCGGCGGCCTGCTCGGGCGCGGCGGCCTCTTTTCGCGGCTCGGGGGCGGCAGCGGGCTTGGTGAACATGCCGAACGGCTTCTGAAGCGTCGCCAACAGCGACGACGCCGACGAGGCGGGAGCCTGCTTCGGGGCAGCCGCCGGCTCGGTTGCGGTCTTGTCGCGGGTGGAATCGGTGGTGGACGGTCGGGGCTCGATCGCGACGCCAGTCTGGGCCGGGGCTGTCGCCACGGCGGCGGGGGATGGCGTCGGCTGGGCCGTCGTCGCGGGAGCGATCGGCGGTGCGGCCTGCGGCATGCCGAGCCACGGCGCCGCCGTTTGGGCCGTCTGTTGTGCGGTGGACGTCGGATCGATGCCCAGCGGGCCGGACGACACGGTGCCGGCCAACGATTCGGTCGGTGCCGAGGTCACGGCGCCGGCTGCCGGCGCCGCATCCACCGGGACCGCGGGCTGGGCCGCAATCGTGGTGGCGTCGCCGGATGCCGGCACCAGGGTGGTCGAGGGCGCATCACCGCGTGCGGGTGACGCGGCCGGCTGCGGCTGCTGCGGCGACGTCTCCCAGGGCGACGTCTCCCGAGGCGACGTCTCCCGAGGCGACGTCTCCCGGAACGAGGCGGCGATGGCATCGCTGGCGACCGTCTGCGTGGTGTCGTTGCTCGCGAAGTCGGAGAGCATCCGCACCTTCGCGGCGACTGCGGTGATCGCACGATCTCCCGGTGGGACGCTCGCGCGCGGCTGGGCCGCGACGGCGGAAAGCGGAAGCGAACCGTCCTGGATTCCGAAGGGGGAGCCGTTGCCGGGGAGACGGGTGAGCGCGGCCGGTGTCCGGTCGGCGGCCGCGACGAGCGATTGCGATGTCGCGGTGGCGACCGCCGCATCCTGTGCGGCGCGGGCGGCGGCGGCGACAAACTCGGCGGGCGTCTCGGGCATCTCGAACCTCGACAGCACGCGGTTGTCTGCCGTCAGCACGCAGGCGGTCGGCACCCGGGAAACGCCGGCATGCTTCGTGGCTTCCGGGTGCGCATCGACGTCGACGCAGACGGGCTCGTAACAGGCCGTGACGACCGCGACCGCCTCGTCACTGGCCAGTGCCGTGCGCTCGACCGCCGCGGCTGCGGGCATCCACGACGCCGTGAAGATGGCGAGCACCGGCCTGCCGGTGATCTGGGACGCCCGCTGCGCCGCCTGCAGGTCGGGGTGCCACGACACCGTGGTCGCCGCCATCACCCTGCCGGCATGCCAGGCGAAGCCGGGCACCGCGAGGAGCAGGGCGGCGGCAAGGAGCCGAGAGGGGCGCGGAGGGGTGGTCTGCGGTCGCGCATCGGCGGTGAAAAACATCGTTCCAGCCTCTGGGTTCCAGCCTCTGGTGCGAATGGGTCCGCCGGCGCCGTGCCATGCGGCCTCCGAAGAGGACACGTGGCGGTCCCGGAGGATGTATCGGTCGAACGGGTCGCAGGAATCGCATCGAAAACCGGGCTCGCGTTGGATTGAAGGCCGCCTGGCCACCCCATGTTCCCCATGGGGCCTGGCGGCCTGCCGCCCGCCCGGTTGACGGGACTGCCACGCCCCCTCTGCTTGACATTTCTGGGGGGGCTGCTGATACTGCTGGGGACTCGTCGCAGCAGCGACCTGCCCGTGGCGGCTCTGGCTGCCAGGGAATGCCGGTCCGGCTGACGCTTGTTTCGGGCGATCTTGCGGTGCGGGTGATCTTGGGCCGTGCTTTCGGCCAACGGGTGAGGGGCTGACGACTCGGTCCCATCCCGGTCTGGAACGTGCTCGTTCCTGAGATTCATTCGGCGCCCAGGGTTTTCCTGGCTCATCGGGCTTCCAACCGCTCCTCGTGTGGCGGTGGAAGGCCGCGGTGGGCGGGGGTTCGATACGGCGGCTTGGGACGGGTCGCTCCCGAGGAATCTTCGCAGGATTTTTCGTGCAAACCGGCCGGCCATCGGCCTCCCCGGGAAGTGCTTCGAGACCGTGGGGCGATCGCGTTGATCGCTTCGGTCACCGCAGCGTGAAGACCTCCGGACAGACGTTCTCCGAGGCGGTGTTCGTGCAGCCCTTGCGGGCCGATCGGCGATGCCGGCCGCGAATACCGCAGATTTCGAGCTTCGTGTGATTCCTGAACTGAACGGGGCCTCATCCCTGTCGACCGGCGACGTCAGTTCGCGGCGGTCGACGAGGCGGGCCCGCCGGCCGTGCGCATGGTGCGCATGGCGGCTTTCGATTCCCTTGCAAAGAGTGCGTTGAATCCATGTCGAAACGGAGGCGATCCCGCGGCCGGGGTGGTTTTGGTGGTCAGGGAGGACAGCAACCCGGCGGGTACGGCGGGGGCGGCCAGGGCCAGGGCCAGGGCTACGGTGGTGGCGGCGGCGGCGGCTACGGCCGGCGGCGGCGGTTTCGTCGCGGCGGCGGTGGCGGCGGGGGCCCGGTGCCCTCCGGGGCGGGGGCCGTCGACATGGAGGGGGAGGGCATGCGTCCGCCCGACCTCGAGCCCGAGGTCGCGGAGAACGGCGAGCCGATCCCGCTCGAGCCCGGGGCCGGCATTCTCGAGATGCATCCCAACGGTTACGGCTTCCTGAGGTCGGCCGAGACAAATTACCAGCGGGAGCGGACCGATCCGTTCGTTCCAGCGACGATGATCGAGCGCTACCGGCTGCGTGAAGGCGTGCACATCAAGGCCTCGGTGCAGCCCGGCAGGAGGCAGCAGGGGCCTCGTGTTCGCGAGATCCATGAGGTGGAGGGCATGGCCCCCGACCTCTATTCGAACGTCAAGACTTTCGACCAACTCACACCCATCAACCCGGAGACGTGGCTGCGGCTCGAAACCGGCCAGCAGCCGATCACGACCCGCGTGATGGACCTGTTGACGCCGCTGGGGAAGGGGCAGCGTGCGCTGATCGTGGCCCCGCCGCGCACGGGAAAGACCGTGCTGCTGCAGCAGGTCTCGCAGGCCGTCTCGGCCAACCATCCCGAGCTGCAGCTCGTGATGCTGCTCATCGACGAGCGGCCGGAAGAGGTCACCGACATGCGCCGCAGCGTGAAGGGCGAGGTGATGGCCAGCAGCCTCGACTGCGACGTGGAAAGCCACGTGCGGCTCTCGCAGCTCGTCATCGAGCGATGCAAGCGGATGGCGGAGGCCGGCAAGGACGTCTTCCTGCTGATGGATTCGATCACGCGGATGGCGCGGGCGTTCAACAAGTGGGTCGGCAACACCGGCCGCACCATGTCGGGCGGCGTCGACATCAAGGCGCTGGACATCCCGAAGAAGCTCTTCGCGACGGCGCGGGTGTTCGAGGAGGGCGGGTCGCTCACCATCGTGGCCACGGCGCTCATCGATACCGGCAGCCGCATGGACGAGCTGATCTTCCAGGAGTTCAAGGGCACCGGCAACATGGAGCTCGTGCTCGACCGCAAGCTCGCCGACCGGCGGGTCTGGCCGTCCATCGACATCTCGCAGTCGGGCACGCGGCGCGAGGAGAAGCTGCTCGACGCCAACACGCTCCACGCCGTGAACATGCTGCGGCGGACGCTGTCCACCATGCATCACGTCGATGCCATGGAGCAGCTCACCAAGCAGCTGGCCAAGTTCAAGAGCAACCGCGAGTTCATCTCGCTGATCGCCAGTTCGCGGGAGGAGTGAGCGGCCGGTGGCCGCGGGCGTGCGGCCGCCGGTTCACGAGCCGCGCGGCTGCGTGGAGAGCCGGCCGAGCCAGTAGGCGTATTGCGGATCGCCGTTGCGGAATGAGAAGACCGCATCGGGCAACCGAGCCCCCTCCGGGCCCTCCGAGCGCACTCGCACGACGACCGCGCCGTCGCCGCGCTTCTCGATCGAGAGGCGGTTGTCCGGAATTCGCGACGAGTCCATCGGCGACGGCATATGTGCCAGCCCTCGGTGGGATCGCACGTCGGCGGTGCGAGCGTCAGGTCCGCCGCGACGCTTTTGAACCGACGTCGGGTCAAGTATGACGCTCGCGGGAGGCGGAATCCAGATGGCCGCTGGCGTCGCCTTTTTGACACCTCCCGAAGGCCGTCCGTATACTCAGTTTTCACGTTTTCCCCGGGAGTTCACACTGATGGCGCAGTATGCGTCGCTTGCCGACGATTTCTACGTCAACATGAATCTGGCCACGGAGATGGACCTTCCCGGGCAGCGGGAGACGATCCTGCAGTTCTTCGAGCGGGTCCAGAAACGGTTCCCGTCGATGCGGAAGTTCTACTGCCGCGACAAGCGGGACTTCGTCCTCGAGGAGGACAAGGAGCAGGGCCGCTACCGCTGGGCCGCCGTCGAGAACAAGCGGCTGTGCTCGGGGCAGGTCAATCCGCCGAGCCTGGATGCGGTGCTCGAGCAGCATCGCCTCGTGCTCGACCTCGCCCCCTCCTATCTGTCGATCAGCCCGCTTGATTGCGAGGCGCTCGACGTGCTTTTCGGATTCGATTTCGCCTATCGGGGCAATCACAACGCCCTGCTCGCCGAGGCGCTGGGCGTGGGGTCGGCCCTCGAGCGGGTCACCGAACTGCCCGGGGCCCGGGTGATCAACTACGAGCCGTCGCTGACCATCTCGATCGACGAGGACTGCCGCACGCAGGTCCGCGTGAGCACGGAAACGAGGACAAACGCGTTCCAAGTGCGGACCGGCGACTTCGCCGAAGAGCAGCTGAGCGTCTACGTCACGGCGCGGCAGTACGGGAGCCTCGATCCCGGCACGACCTACGTCGAGGCGATGGAGCGGCTCGCCGGGCTCGCCCGCGAGGTGGTCGACACGTGCGTGGTCGACCAGATCCTGCGGCCGCTGGCCCGCACCATCTCGCTGAAATAGGCCTCGCTGAAGGAGGCCCACCCAGCCGCTTCCGACCGGAAGAGTCCGGTGCGCGGCGGCAATGCGGAGCGCGGCGACAGGAATAGCAATAGCCCGGAGAGGCCCGCCGCTGGGCCGCACTGGCGCTAGGCCGCACTGGCGCTAGGCCGCACTGGCGCTAGGCCGCACTGGCGCTAGGCCGCACTGGCGCTAGGCGGCGCCTGGGGGGGCCGCCGGGCTTTCCGCCGGCTTCACGTCATCCGCCGTCGCCGCGGGCGGCCGCGGCGTTGCGTCACTCGCCCGTCCGACCGCCGCGACGGCCATCCTGGGGCCGATCGCCGCTGCCGCCGCGCGATCCCTGGCTGCCGCCACGATCACCACGACCGCTCTCGCCGCCACGAGGTGAACGGCTCCGTGCGTCGAGGTTGCCGGCGATCACGATGCCGATGGCCTCGACCCAACTGGGGACGTCGAGCACCGTGTTGAGGCCGCTCTCGACGATGCTCTCGTCGTCCTCGGCGGCGGGGCGTGCCCCGCGGGCTTCGGCCTCCTGGCCCGCCTCCTCCAGTCCCAGGAACTCGAGACCCTCGTCATCTTCCTCGCGGCCTCCGGCGACCGGCGCGAAGTCGTCGCGGCGGCCGCGGGACAGATTGGAGCTGGATGAGCGACGCTCGCTGCTGGATCGGCGGCCGCGTGCGCTGCGACGGCCACCGGTGGATCCGGTGGATGTCGAACTCCTGCGGCCGCCCTCGCCCGTGGCCTCCTTGGATTCGCGTCCACTGGATTCGCGGCCACTGCCTTCACCGCCACGTCGGCGGCGCCGCCGCCGACGCCCGCGCCGCTCGGACGACTGGCCGTCGCCATCGCCAGCGCCGCCGGGGGCATCGTCGCCGGAATCGCGTCTGCCCGGCTCGCTGCGGCCCTCGTCCGTCGGCCGCATGGGCCGCACGCCGTATCCGGCGGGGAGCGGCTCGTCGCCGAGATCGTCGTCGGCGTTGCGAGGCCCGTCGGCCAGACGGTCCGCATCGGTCGACGCCGAGGAGGCCTCCGCCCCCTCGCCCCGGGCCCGCCCGCGTCCGCCGCGGCGGCCGCGTCGCCGCCGCCGCCGTCCGCCTCTCTCGCCGTCCCGCGACTCGCCGTCCCGCGACTCGCCGTCCCGCGACTCGCCGTCCCGCGTTGATTCACCCTCGGCCCGCGGCTCCCGCGCGGATTCGTCGGCACGACGATCGCCTCGATCCTCGTCGGTCGCGTCCTGGGCCGGCCCATCGAACGCATCGTGCTCCTCGGCCGTGGGCGACCAGCGGCCGCCCTGGTCGTCGGGCAGCCTTTCCGAACGCTCCGTCGCAGGGCGTACGTCTTCTCGTCCTTCACGCCGTCCGCCGCGGCCACGGCCACCGCGACGCCCGCGCCTCCGCCGCCCGCGGCCCTCGCGTGATTCCTCGTCACGGGCCCCGGAGCGATCGTCGCTCGACCGCGTCGGCTCCTCGACGGGCGCAGCGTCGCGGGGCTGCTCACGCCGCTGTTCCCGCCTGTCGTCGACCGAGGGCGGCTCGGCGGTTTGCCGGGGCGCGGCGGGTCTCCGGCCGCTGAAACCGAAATCTTCGTCGTCGCGGTCGCGCCGCCGCTGCTCGGCAGACGGTCCGCGATCCGCGGGGGGCGGCTCGACCGGCGGCCGCTGCTGCTGCCGACTGGCGGCGGGGGGGGCTGCAGCCGGGCGGGGGGCTGCAGGCTCGAGGCCGAACGACGAGGCGAGGTCGCCCCAGTCTGACTGCGCGGCTGGTCGGGCGGGTGGCTTCGGCTTCGGCTGCACGGCCGCCGGTGGTGTGGGGGCCGGCCGCGCCGGCGGGGGCGTCACAGCCGAGGGATCGGCGGCTGGCTTGGCGGCTGGCTTGGCACCGAGGGATTCGGCCAGGGAGGCCCAGGGATCCTTGTGTTCGGAGTCCGACATCGTGTGTCTCAGGAAAAGGTGTTGCGGGAAAGGCGTTTTGAAACGGATCACAGCCCGGCGCCGAGGCCGACCGGCCGTGGCGTCGGGGGCTGGCGATGATGCCGCCTCTCCTCCGCGGGCCGCGAAGCCCGCAGGATACTACAAATCTGCCTGCCGTGGCAGTCGGCCCCGCGGTCTGTGCGGCCCGAGCGGTCCCGGCCACGACGCCGGTGGCGGACGACTCGTGCCGCCCGCACCCCGGCGCCGCGGAAGGCTGTCGGAAGGCTAGCGGCCGGAGAGCGCCCGGATCATGCTGCCGTTGTCGGCCACGTCGAAGAGCGGACGGTAGGGGCTGGAGAGGCTTCGCCGGGCGCGGCCGGCGGGGTACCAGACGAGGTTGGCGGAAAGATTCCAGGCCGAGGGGGCGAACGTTACCGTCGACCCTTGGAGCACGACCGTCTGCGATTTGTCGGGCAGCAGGTAGGTGAAGGCGCCCTCCAGGGCAAGCGACCGCGACATCGGTGCGCGGACCGTCGCGCCGACCACTCCCTGGCCGTTGTCGGAGGCACCGCCCCAGATCCTGGCCTCGTTCGCGTCACCGAAGTGCAGCCGGTAGAACGCCGTGTAGAGGTTGACGGTGCTGGCGGTGACCCGAGGCTGCGGCGCGTTGGGCACCAGTCCGAGCTGATCGGTGGTGTTGAACGCGCCCCAGAAGCCCAGTTCGTGGTAGCCCCAGACATAGCTGATCTCGCCGCGGATCTGGGCGACGTCGACGTTCTCGATGTAGCTGTCGCTGAGATAGTCGTACACGGCTCCGCCCTGCAGGCCGCGGCCCTGGAAGGCCCGCGTGAAGAAGCCCGTGGTCACGAAGACCTGGTCGCGGGCGTTGAACAGGCGACTGCCGTCGATCGTCGGCTGCTGGAAGTTGCTCTGCACGCCGCGGGCACCCAGCTGCCAGCCGATGCCGAACGCGTTCCAGAACGGCATCGCCCAGTTGACGTATTCGTTGGTGCCGTAATTGCCCACGAGTCCGAGGTTCGACTGGTTCTGGAACGACGTGATGCCGGCGCTGGCCGTGAAGTCGCGGTACCACCTCCAGCCGTAGTAGGGCTTGCCGAACTGCCGCAGCCAGGCGCAGATCCGGCCGTCGCACGGCCAGCAGGGGAACAGGCCGGGCCCCTCCTCGCAGGCAAACTGGTCGTCGTAGAACGACTCGACGTGCATCTCCGTGGGATACTCGCCCATCAACATGCCGTCGGGCAGCGACTCCTGCGTCATCATCTCGGGGCCGTAGCCCTCGAGGCCTGGCTCGCCCATCATCATCTCGGGCGCCGTTTCAACGACGATCGACGGCTCACCGGACGACGACATGCGGGGGGCGGGAATGGCCGGGGAGTTCTGCGTCGCGCCGCCGCTCGGGGCCGGCAGCCGGTTCGGAGCCGTGGCGTCGTCGAGTACGGCGGCCTGCGGGGCCTTCGCCATCACCGACGGGAGGCCGTCTGCGTTGAGCGCGAGCCGCTCCGGCCGCGATGCGGCCGGCTGGCCGGCCTGCGCCGTCTGCGGAGTGAACCGTGGAGCCAGGCCGCCACCGAGCTGGGCTGCGGGAGCCGCGCCAGGCCGACGCTGTCTGCCTTCGGCGGCGAGCATGGGCCGGCCGGTATCCCCCTGCGGCGTGCGGAACACCTGCAGATCGCTCATGGCAGGGAGCGGGAAACGCGGCGCGTCGCTGCCGGTGGATTGGAAGCGGCCCGATGTGCGATTGGGGCTGTTCCAGTCGCCCATCCTGCCGCTGGCGTTCCGCTGCATCGGCATGGAGGGGCCGGCGGCCCGTCGCGGGGGCGTCACGACCGGCACGGTGTCGGGCAGGCCCACGGTGGCCGGCGGGAGTTGGGGGGCGGTCGCGGCCACCGGGGCGGCGGCCGCCGACACGGGCTGCGCGGCGGCTGGCTGCGCGGCGGCTGGCTGCGCGGCGGCTGGCTGCGCGGCGGCTGGCTGCGCGGCGGCTGGCTGCGCGGCGGCTGGCTGCGCGGCGGCTGGCTGCGCGGCGGCTGGCTGCGCGGCGGGAGCGGCGGTGGCGGCCGGTGCGGGGTCCGCAGTGGTCGCAGCGCGATGCGGAGTCCACCGCAGTTCACTCTGTCCGCCGGCTGACGGCTGGAGGGGGCCCGACTGCTGCGACAGCGCGATGCCGTCGGCGGTCAGTGCCACCCCGAGAAACAGGCCGACGAACCGCCGAAATCCAAGCGACGCATTCATGACGGACTCCCTTGCGAATCACGGCGGCGGCCGGCGTGGTCCGGCAGCCTTCGTGCAATCGGAAGGGTTATCGTCACCGTCAGGTCCGGAACTTCCGCCAAAATCGACGCGACTGGAAGCGGCTTCCTAGATTGCCGAAGTGAATGCCTGGTCAAGGTCGTCGCG
This sequence comes from Pirellulales bacterium, assembly GCA_044370415.1. Lineage (GTDB taxonomy): Bacteria > Planctomycetota > Planctomycetia > Pirellulales > UBA1268 > CAMCQY01. The sequence continues at coordinate 5,243 of JBILVO010000067.1, read as the reverse complement.
GAGGTCCTCGAAGGCCTCGAGGCCCACGGAGAGCCGGATCAGGCCGTCGGCGATCCCCGAGGCCCTGCGGGCCGAGGGCTCGTAGGAGCCGTGCGACATGATCGCCGGCAGTTCGATCAGCGACTCGACAGCGCCGAGGCTCACGGCGAGCCGGAAGAGCCGCGTCGACTCGCAGATCCGCCGGGATCTGGCCAGCGTGTCGGGTGCGGCTGCGTTGCCGGACGTGCCACCTGTGATCTCGAAGCTCACCATCGCGCCGAATCCGCCCTGCATCTGCCGGGCGGCGAGGGCGTGGCCCGGGTGGCCCGGGAGCCCTGGGTAAAGCACGCGAGATACGCCTGGGTGGCCCGAGAGCCAGTCGGCGAGCCTGTGGGCCGTGGCCGACTGGGCCAGCACCCGCAGTTCCATGGTCTTGAGGCCCCGCGAGCAGAGGAACGACTCGAAGGGGCCCATCACGCCGCCGGTCGCATTCTGCAGCCAGTGGAGCCGCTCGCCGAGCGCCGCGTCGCGGGCGACGAGGGCGCCGCCCAGCAGGTCGCTGTGGCCGCCGATGTACTTGGTGGCGGAGTGCATGACGATGTCGGCGCCGAGCTCGAGCGGCCGCGTGAGCACCGGGGTGGCGAGCGTGGTGTCGCAGGCCAGCAGGCCCCCGGCCGCGTGGGCGATCTCGGCGCAGGCGGCGATGTCGGTGATCGAGAGCAGCGGGTTGCCGGGCGATTCGATCCAGACGAGCTTCGTGGCGGGCGTGACGGCCCGTGCCACCGCCGCCGTGTCGCTGGTGTCGACGGCCGTCACGGTGATGCCGTGGTCCGGGAGCACCCGGTTGAAGAGCCGCCAGGTTCCGCCGTAGATATCCCTGCCGGTGACGATGTGGTCGCCGACCCTGAGCAGCTGGGTCACGCAGTGCGTCGCCGCCATGCCGGAGGCGAAGGCCAGCGCCCGCGTGCCGCCGTCGAGCGCGGCGAGCGTCTCCTCGAAGCCGTGCCGCGTGGGGCTGCCTGTCCGCGCGTAGTCGTACGCGGCCGTCATCGACGCGTCGGGCTGCACGAACGTGCTGGCCACGTGGATCGGCGGCACGATCGCGCCGCTGCGCGGATCGGGCTCCTGCCCGACATGGATGGCCCTGGTGCGGAACCGCATGGGAGTCACCCCGCCGTGGAGTCGAGCGCCCGGCCCAGATCGGCGATGAGGTCGTCGGCGTCCTCGATGCCGCAGGCCAGGCGGATCATGTTGTCGGCGATGCGGAAGCCGGCTCGCTCGGCGGGGGAGTAGTTCCAGTAGCTCATCACGAGCGGCTGCTCGATGAGCGACTCCACGCCGCCCAGGCTCGGGCCGATCCGCGGGATCGTCACGGCGTCGACCACGCGGGCGGTCCGCCGCCAGTCGGCGTCCTTCACGAAGAACGTCACCAGCCCGCCGAAGCCGCGCATCGTCCTGGACGCGAGGGCGTGGTAGGGGTGGCTCTCCAGTCCCGGATAGAGCACCCGTTCCACCCGCGGGTGCCGCTCCAGGAACCGGGCAACCGCCAGTCCGTTGGCGTTGTGCCGCTCCATCCGCAGGGCGAAGGTCTTGAGACCGCGCTCGAGCAGGTAGGCGTTGTGCGGAGAATTCACGCCCCCCATGATTCCGCGGAGATGGCGGACCGGCTGGAGCTTCTCCTGCGACCCGATCACGATTCCCGCCAGCAGGTCGTTGTGGCCGCCGAGGTACTTGGTGGCCGAGTGGAGCACGAAGTCGACGCCGGCCTGCAGGGGGCGGAGGTTGTACGGGGTGCAGAGCGTGGCGTCGATCAGCGAGAGCACGCCGTGCCGCCGGCCGATCTCGGCGAACCGCTCGATGTCGACCACGCTCAGGTGCGGGTTCGTGGGCGACTCGCTGACGATGAACCGGGTTTTGGGCGTGATCGCCGCCTCCATGGCCGCGTAGTCGCAGGTGGGCACCTCGCGGAAGCCGACGCCGAACCGCGTCAGGTGCCGACGGCAGAACTCGCGGCTGCGGTGGTAGCACTCGTCGAAGAAGACGATCTCCTCGCCGCCGTTGAGGTGCGCCATCAGCAGCCCCACCAGGGCGGCCATGCCGCTGGAGAAGAGCACGCCCGCCTCGCCCCCTTCGATCGCCGCGAGCTTCTCCTCGACCACCTTCTCGCCGGGGTTGCCGTAGCGGCCGTACTCCTCGCGGGGCTGGTCCTCCTCGATGAAGTCGATGATCGACTGCGTGTCGGAGAAGGTGTAGGTGCTCGACGCGAAGATCGGGTCGGTGATCGAGAAGCCGGGCTTCTGCCTGGCCTCGCCGGCGTGGACGGCGGCCGTGGAAGGGCCGCGCGAGCCGGGGGCGTCGGGGGTGAGCATGCCGAAAATCCTGCGAAGCAAGCTGTTTGCGAGGAGTCTAGTTGGCCGCCGGGTCAGCGACAAGGAACGCGGGCGATTCGCGCGGGAGGGCGCGATGTGCCGCCACGCCGCCGGTTGGACGCGTTTCACGCGGGGTCGTTACACTGCCGGCGATGGCGACGCATTCCGGTGCAAAGAACCGTGTCATAGAGGCTGGGCAGGCCCCCGCAGGCCGCCCGCGGCCTCTCTGGCCGCCCCGCCGCGTGTGGATCACGCTCGCGTCCCTGGCCGCGGCCACGCTCATGGTCCGCGCGAACCTGCTCGAGCCGCTCGTCGGGAGCGTCGTCGATCAGGCGGTGCGAAACATCATCACGCTCATCCTCTGCTTCTCCGGGCTCGTGGTGCCGCTGCTCTGGTTCGTGTGGGAGAGCGGCCACCCGCCGCGGCTGAAGAGGGCCGTGCTGGCCGTCCTCGTCGGCGCCGTCGCGATCGGCGCCGCGGTCCTGCGGATCGAGCGGGTGTCCGGCGACCTCATCCCCGAGTTCGCCTTCCGCTGGAGCCCGTCGCGCGATCGGCTGCTTCCCCGTCCGGCCGCGGCCGCCGGTGCGGCGGCGACGGAGGCCGCCGACTGGACCGCGACGCCCGCCGATTTTCCCGGGTTCCTCGGTCCGTCCGGAAACTGCTCCCTCGACGGGCCGGCGCTCGATCCCGACTGGACGGCGCGGCAGCCGCAGCAGCTCTGGAAGCGGCCGATCGGCGCCGGCTGGAGCGGCTTCGCCACCTGTGGCGAGCACGCCGTGACGCTCGAGCAGCGGGGGGACGACGAGGTCGTGTCCTGCTGCTCGCTGGCGACCGGCGAGCAGGAATGGGCGGTCGCGGTGCCGGGCCGGCATGAGACGGTGCTCGGCGGCGTCGGCCCGCGGTCGACGCCCACGGTCCGCGACGGCGTCGTCTACGCGCACGGGGCGGGCGGCTGGCTGCACGCGATCAATGGCGCGAGCGGCCAGGTGCTCTGGAAGAAGAACGTCCTCGACGAGCTGGGCATCGACGCAGCCGCGCACGCTGCGCTGGTGGCGTGGGGCAGGGCGGGATCGCCGCTGGTCACCGACGACCTCGTCATCGTGCCGGCGGGCGGGCCGCGGACGCGGCGGGCCGCCGCCGACCCGGAGTTCCTCGCGATCGTGGCGTTTGATCGGACGACGGGCGAGCGACGCTGGACGGCCGGCGACGAGCAGATCAGCTACGTGACACCACGGGTCGTGGAGCTCGGCGGCCGCTCTCAGCTCCTCAGCGTCAACGAGGCGCACGTCGCCGCCTACGATCCGGTCGACGGCCGCGAGCTGTGGGAGGTGGCCTGGCCCGGCCACTCGAATTCCGACGCCAGCTGCTCGCAGGCCGTGCCGATCGACGACCGCACGTTCTTCGTGTCGAAGGGCTACGGCATCGGCGCCGCCGTCTTCGAGATCACGCGTCATGACGCCGAGCCCTGGACGCTGCGCGAGGTGTGGCGGGCCCCTGGGCTCCTGAAGACGAAGTTCACGAACGTGGCCATCCATGACGGGCACGCGTACGGACTCTCCGACGGCATCCTCGAGTGCGTGCGGGTGTCCGATGGCGCCCGGCGCTGGAAGGGGGGCCGCTACGGACAGGGGCAGCTGCTGCGGGTGGGCGAGCTGCTGCTGGTGCAGGCGGAGTCGGGGGAGGTGGTGCTCATCGACGCGGCGCCGGAGGCCCACCGTGTTCGTGCCCGGCTGGCCGCGATCGAGGGGCAGACCTGGAACAACCCCTGCCTCGCGGGAGATCGGCTGCTCGTGCGGAACGCCCAAGAGGCCGCCTGCTACCGCGTGCCGCTGGCGGCCTCGGCGGCTCCCGCGGCGGATGCGGCGCCATGAGCGATCTCACAGGCCTGCTCGCGGGGAGGACGGCGCTCGTCACGGGATCAACGCACGGGATTGGCCGTGCCGTCGCGCTGGATCTGGCCGCGGTCGGGGCCGGAGTCGCCGTGCACGGCCGCTCGGCCACGTCCGCGGGCGAGGTCGCGGCGCAGCTTGCCGCATGCGGGCGGTATGCCGGCACGTTCCTGGCAGATCTCGCCGAGCGGCCGGCCGTCGAACGGCTGGTCACCGACGTCCTCGACCGGCTGCCGACGGTGGACACCCTGGTGCTCGTGGCCGGCGCAGACGTGCTCACCGGGCCGCCCGCGAAGTGGAGCTTCGATCGCAAGCTCGACGAGCTGCTGGCGGTCGATCTCGTGGCGACGATGCTTCTGGCGCGGGGCATCGGCCGGTGGATGGCCGAACGCCACGGGGGAACGATCGTCACGATCGGCTGGGATCAAGCGGCCACCGGCATGGAGGGGGACAGCGGCGAGCTCTTCGCCGCGACGAAGGGGGCCGTCATGGCGTTCACGAAGAGCCTCGCGAAATCGCTGGCGCCGAAGGTTCGCGTCAACTGCGTCGCGCCCGGCTGGATCCGCACTGCCTGGGGCGAGGCTGCCAGCGACGTCTGGCAGCAGCGGGCGATCCGCGAGAGTCTGCTGGGCCGCTGGGGCACGCCGGAGGACATCGCCGGTGCCGTGCGGTGGCTCGTGTCGCCTCAGGCGTCGTTCGTGACCGGGCAGGTGATCCCGGTCAACGGCGGCTGCCGCCCCTCGTGAGTCACGAACGATAAGGATGGCTAGGCAGCGTTCAGGAGCACTCAGGAGCGATCGCCGCCGGGCCGGCGGAAGTCTCCTCGCGGGATGATTTCGCGCGACGTGCTTTCATGCTGCGCACGTCTTGGGAATGCGAAATCCTCCAAGCTCGTCGAGCTTCCGCCGATCCCGGCTCACTCTGTTTCTGACGTGCTGGACCGTCGCTCCAGCCCCAGCGGCTTGTGATTGCGTGAGGCCGCAAGCCCGCAGGGGGAGCGCACGCA
>JBILVO010000066.1:0-19125 GCA_044370415.1 Pirellulales bacterium | reverse complement strand
GGGCGGAGAGTGCGGTGGAATCTCGGGGAAGAACCAGAGTATAGCCAGCCCGGCCGCCGGCCTCCATGCGGTGAGCCGACGGGGCTGCGCCGCTCACGACGATCACGAGACCGGCGTCACGTTCGGGCTCGGGCCGGCGCCGATGATCGTCGGCACGAGCCGCCGCGCCACCCACGGCACGGCCCGTGCTGCGCGGACGGCAGCCGCCACCAGCGCCGGCCGCCGCAGCGCCAGCGACACGCGCCGACACCGGGCGTGCAGCGGGCCGAAGTGGGCCGCGTGTGCGGCACGATAGCGGGCCGCCACTTCCACGGAATCCGTTGCGCCGCCGCCGGACACGATCGAAGCTGCCGCGATGCGGCCGCTCGCCAACGCCCAGCCGATCCCCTCGCCGGTGAAGGGCTCGACATACCCTGCCGCGTCGCCCACCCGCAGGATCCGGCCCGCGACGCCCGCCACGAGCGGCGCCGCACGCGTGAGCGGCGGCGTGGCGCGAAAGGACGCGCGGCGAATCTCAGCGGCGATGATCGCGGCGCGAGCGTGCCCCAGCGACTCTTCCAGGATCGCGAGCACCGCCGCCGCAGGGCCGGCGGCCGCCACCGCCGTGCGGTCGACGGCGGCCGCGAGGTCGATCCTGCCGTCGGCGAGCCGCACGAGGCCGCAGTAACCGCCGCGGCCCACCGCCATCACGAGATCGCCGTCGGGAAGGTCCGCGGCACCGCCCCCGAGCAGCGTGCCGAGTCCGATGCGGCTGCCGGCCGCCACGCGCCGGCCTTCCGCATCACCGCCACGCACGGCGTCCGCGAGCCCCGCTGCCACGATGAACCAGCCGGCGAGAACGATGCGCCTGCCATCCATGCCGCCCGCGTCTCCCAGATCCGCCGCGAGCAGACGGCCCGTCACGGCCGTCGCTCCGTCATCCTCCACCGCCTCGAGCGTGGTCTGCGGCAGCCAGTGGCAGCCCGCTTTGATCGCGGCGCGGACGAGCGCGGGATCGAGCGACTCGCGGGAGATCACCCGCCCTCCGGGCAGCGGAATCCGTGCCGACCGCCCGCCCGCCGCCAGGTCGACCAATTCGAGTGGCAGGCCGCGTGGACTGTCGGTGAGTTCGAGCCCGTCGAGTTCACGGACGGCGGCGACCGACAGGCAGCAGCCGCACACCTTCGGTCGCGGCATGCTGCCGCGGTCGACGAGCAGCACCCGCAGGCCGGCGCGGGCGAGCCTGATCGCCGCGGAGGCCCCCGCCGGACCGGCCCCCGCCACGACGGCGTGCCATGCGGCGGCCGCGGCCGCCTCGAGGCCGAGGGTCGCCGCGATCGGCGTCTCGACACCGTCGACCGATGACGCATCGACAGCGGGCGGCGTCATGGAGCCGCCCCGATCGCGTTGGCACCGGCCCGCCACCAGGACACGAGCGCCCGCTCGGGCCAGGCCCGCCTGATGTCGGCGCCGCGCAGCCCGGCCGCGTCGCAGAGCGATCGGTATTCGGCGCGGGTGCGGGCAGCCCGCACCGACGCGGGACCGTCGACGCGGGCCACGAGCGAGCGGGTGAGCACCGCGGTGCCGAACGTCGCCATGGCCAATCCCACCCGGCTGCGGACGAGATCCGACACGACGATCCCGCACCGTGCCGCCGCCGCCATCGCCGCGAGCAGTCCGCGAGCCGCGTCGTCGTCGAGATGATGCAGGAAGAGCGAACTCACCGCGATATCACACGGCGGACATCCCTCGGCGATGACGTCGCGCACGGCGAACGACACGCCTTCGGCGGCGCGGGCGGCCAGCGCGGCGCTCCGCTGTACCGCCCGGCGGCTGATGTCGACGCCGACGACCCGCACCGATCCGGGCGGCGTCACGCGGGCGAGGCGGGCTGCCAGTTCCACCGTCACGTCGCCGCCGCCGCAGGCGACATCGACGACCACGCACGGTCCGGGGCCCGACATCCCCGCGGCAAACCGACGGCCGATGGCGGCGGCGATCTGGGCGGCGGTCCGGGAGAGAGCGTTGATCCGCGCCAGGGCCGCGAGCGCCCGGAGGTGCTCCTCCGGCGAAAGCGCGGGATCGTCCATCATCTCGGGCTGCCGCGTCAGTGAGAGCGACCAAAGCGACACGCGTGGGAGCCTCCGTGGAGCAGCGTCACGGCTCCATAGATGAAGAGTATACGTCAGCGGAGCTGCGGATCGCGGGCTTCGAGACCGCTTGCGATCGCTGCGTGGCGACGATCATGGCCGCGGTCCAGTCGGCGGCAACGCCATCGGCCCCGTAGCCGCAGCCTCTCCCGGTGCGGCAGCTGCAACGAGTATCTCCCCGCTGATCTGCAGCTCGTCGGCCACCCCGACGACACCGCCGAGCTTCTTGTAGGGCCGCATCCCGAACTCGGTCTGCTTCACGGCGAAGCCGCCGCGCAGCCGCAGCACCTGGTCCCGCTGGTCCACCTCGACCGGCACCACGATGTCGCGTGTCACGCCGTGCAGCGTGAACGCGCCCGCGAGGCTGTAGACCGGCCTGCGGTCGCGGGAGAGGTTCGGGGCCGGCAGCGCGGAGCGGATCAGGAACGTGGCGGTCGGGTGCCGCGCCACGTCGAGCACGTCGGCCCCGAGCATGTTGCCGTTGACCTGCTTCCGCGTGATCGGATCGGTCTGCCCCGGCAGGCCGAGCGCGGCCCGGGCCTCGGCGGTATCGGCGTCGAACGACCGCATGTCGAAGACGAGCATGCCGGCCTGGTCCGCCGCTCCCAGCCGCACCTGACCGGCCTGAAGCCTGCCGACGACCGCGTGATCGTGGCCAAGCCCCGTCTTGCCGACAAACACGAAGACGCGGCTGGCCTGCAGGTCGACGTCTCCCGGCGCGGGCGGCCGTGCCGGCGCCGCCATCGGCTGCTGCCCGACCGCCACGCAGCACGACGCCGCCACGAGGCAGATCGCGGCGGTACGGACGGCACGACAAAGTTGCTGCGTCACGCAGGGTGCTCCCTCGAGGTGAGAGCACAGCCTATTCGTGTGCGCAGAAAAACATGAAGGGCAAAAACGCCGCGCTCACGCCCACCGTACGAAACCGCGAGCCTGGCCTGCGCACCGCGCCGCATCGCCGCAATCCGCGACCGATCTCCGCGACGGGGCGCACCCCCGAGGGCCGCGGGCAGCTCCTCACCAGACGCCCGAAGATCACCTCCGATGCGTGTCGAGCGTCACCAAGCGCCACCCCGCGCCGTCACGCGTCCTCGTCGTCCGACTCCTCGTCGTCGTATTCCGCGTCGTCGTCCGAATCGTCCGACTCGTCCGCGTCGTCGTAGCCGTCAGCCTCGTCGTCGGCCTCGTCGTCGTACGATGCCTCGAGATCGTCCTCGGCATCCTCGTCCTCCGACAAGTCGACATCGTCATCGGCAGCGGAGAGCGTCATGGAGCCGCGAGCGGCGGACCGGGCCTCGTCGGCGTGGGGCTGGATCTTCAGCCGGCGCGGCGCCGGATCGGCGGCGGGCACCGGGCTGCCGTTGCGGCGCGACCACTCCTCCATCGTGATGAGCACCTCGCGGGCCTGCGACCCGGCGTACTGGCCGACGACGCCGTCCTCCGCCATGAAGTCGATGAGCCGGGCGCCACGGCCGTAGCCCACGCCCAGCGCCCGCTGCAGGAGCGACACGCTGCCGCGGCCCTCGCGGATCACCACCTCGACGGCCGCCTCGTACATCTCGTCGCGCTCCTTGCCGCTGGAGCCCTTCGGGGCGTCGCCCGACGGCGCCGGCTGGAGGTTCACGAGCTCGGCGGCGTATTGCGGCTCGCTCGTGCCGATCGCGGCCATCACGCGGCCGATCTCCTCGTCGGAGAGATACGTGCCCTGGCCACGGAGGATCTGGCTGGTGCCGGGGGAGAGGAAGAGCATGTCGCCGTTGCCCAGCAGCCGCTCGGCGCCGCACTCGTCGAGCACCACGCGGCTGTCGGTACGGCTGGCCACCTGGAAGGCGATCCGCGCCGGCAGGTTGCTTTTGATCAGGCCGGTGATCACGTCGACCGTCGGCTTCTGCGTGGCGAGGATGAGGTGGATGCCCACGGCCCGGCTCTTCTGGGCCAGCCGGATGATGTGCTGCTCGATCTCCTTGCCCGCCGTCATCATCATGTCGGCGATCTCGTCGGCGATCATCACGATGAACGGCATCGTGGTGGGGATGGCCTGCGCCTCCTCCTCGCTCTCCGGCTTCATCCGCCGGAGCAGCTCCTCGCGGCCGAGCTGGTTGTATTGCGAGAGGTGCCGCACGCCCACGCGGGCCAGCAGGGCATACCGCTCCTCCATCTTGTCGACGGCCCAGGCGAGGATCGCCTCCGCCTTCTTCATGTCGGTCACCACCGGGTGCATGAGGTGCGGCAGCGCCTTGTAGGGCGTGAGCTCGACCATCTTCGGGTCGATCATCAGCATCCGCACCTCGTCCGGCCGGCGGGTCATGAGCATCGACACGATGATGGAGTTCAAGCAGACGCTCTTGCCCGTGCCGGTGCGGCCGGCGATGAGCAGGTGGGGCAGGCTGGCCATGTCGAACACCATCGGGTTGCCCGCCACGTCCTTGCCGAAGTAGAGCGGGATCTTCATGGTGCGGCTCTTCGCCTGCGTCTCCTCGATCACTTCGCGGAGGCGGACCATCTGCCGGTCGGTGTTGGGCACCTCGATGCCCACCGAGTTCTTGCCCGGGATCGGGGCCACGATCCGCACGCTCGGCACCCGCAGGGCGATGGCGAGGTCGTCGGCCAGGTTCGAGATCTTCGCCAGGCGGAGGCCCGCCTCGAGCTCGATCTCGTACTGCGAGATCACGGGGCCGGTCTCGATCTCCACCACGCGGACCTTGAAGCCGAAATCGGCGAACGTCTTCTCGAGCACCCGGGCCCTGTCGCGAACCTCCTGCTCCTGCGCCTCCAGCTGCAGCTGCTCCGCGGGCAGGAGGAGTTCGAGCGACGGCAGCTCGTAGTCGGCCGTCGGATCGGGCTCCATCTGCACCGGCTCGGGCTTGCGGCGGCGGTTGGCCAGCGACCTGATCGGCACGGCGGGCCGCGTCTCGGCCGCCTCGACCTCGTCGGCCTCGTCGTCCGCAGATTCCTCGGCGGCGTCGGCGGCCTCGTCCAGCGACGAGTCGTCCTCGTCCTCGACGACGCCTGCGGCGACGGGCAGCTTTTCACGGCGTCGCACCCGGATCGCCGGCTCCTGCTCGTCATCGGCGTCGGCCGCAACGTCCGCGGAGTCGCCGGTGTCCTCGTCCTCGTCGTCGGCGCCCGCGTTGGCCCTGCGCAGCTGCAGCCAGGCAGGCAGCGGCCTCGTGGCGGCGGCTTCCGCCTCGTCGGCCGCACCGGCGGGCAGCCGCGTGCGGGCGGCGATCGCGCCGCCGAGGGCCCGGAACGCAGCGACGAGACCCACGCCCATGGCCACGCAGCCTGCCGCGGCCCGCAGCAGCAGCGCATCGCAGGCGACGAACAGGCCCGCGGCCGTCACGGTGAGCGCCACGATCGTCGCCCCCGCCTTCGCGAAGTAGGCCTCGGCGAACAGCCGGCCGACGGCGCCCGCGTGGCCGCCGGGCCCCCAGATCGGCCGCCCGATCCAGTCGGGCAAGAACATCGCCAGCAGCGTGCAGATGCCGGCCGTGGCCACGAGGGCTCCGGCGGTGCGCAGCGGCAGGTCGGGCAGCGGACGCCGGCGCAGGAGCGTGATGTCGAAGGCCGCCAGTGCGGCCAGGGCGAACCAGCCGCCGAGACCGAGCCACTCGTAGGCCAGCGCCGCGACGGCCGAGCCGAGCACGCCGCAGGCGTTGGCCGCCCGCGCCGGCGGCGGAAAGGCCCGCGATGCGGGCGGATCACCGGCGTCGAACGTCACCAGGGCCGCCACGAGAAAGATGCAGGAGGCCAGCAGCGCCAGCGCCGTCAGGTCGCGGAAGCGGTTGCGGGCGAGGACCTCGACGACAGCCTCGTCGGCGGCGGAGTGGGCTGCGGCCGACGCCCGCGGCGGCTGGCCGAAGCGGCCCGCGACCTGCGGGGCCGGAGCACGGCCACTGACGGGGGAGGGAAACGAGCGGTCGACGATGGCCATCCCGGGAGTCCTTTCCTTGCCTGCTGTCCTTGCGCGATTGGCCCGTGCGCGACGGTCCATTCAAACTCTACAGGCCGCTCGCGGGCACGGCGGCCGCCGACCGGCGGCGGCGACGGCCCACCGCTGCCGGTCGTGACGGATGCAACGGCTGCAAAAAGTCTGGCGCCGCCATAGAGTGTGGGCCCGCCGTCCGTTCCGCCCCGTGACGGGAGCCGTCGCATCCCCGCGAGCCCGTGAAGGTGATCCCGTCCCGTGAATGAGCTTTCGTCCCCGGGCGATCTCGCGCTGGGCGTGGTCGCGGGCCTGGCCTGCGCGTTCTTCAGCGCGGTCTCATACCTCGTGTCGCGGCACCACGGCGTGCTCGAGAGGGCAGTGGGCCGCCGCAACGCCGGCCTGCGGCTCCTCGTGCTCGCCCATGTCGTCATGGCCGTCGTCTGCATCCCGCTGGCCTGGCTGGGCTGGCCCGCCCGCTCGCCCGACCTGCGGCAGGTCTGGCCACCGCTGGCGGCCTCGGCCGGCTGCTACCTGCTCGGCCAATCCGCCTTCCTCACGGCGCTGCGCCGGGTGGAGGCCTCGCGGCTCTCGCCGCTTCTGGGCCTCAAGCTCGCGATGCTCGCGGGCCTCGTCACGCTCGGCTTCGGCCAGCCGCTCGACTCGCGGCAGTGGCTGGCCGTGTCGCTCACCGTGGCCGCGGCGGCCGTCATGCAGTGGGGCCGCGGCGGCGTGCCGGCGATGCCGATGGCGCTGATGGTGTCGTGCTGCCTCTGCTTCGCGCTGGCCGATATCGGCATCATCCGGCTGATCGACGCCCTGCAGACCGGCGGCCCGGCCCCCGGCGTCGCCCTGGGCCGGCTCCATGCGGGCGGTCTCGCGCTGGTGCTGACCTACGCCGCCTGCGGCACGCTCTTCGCGCCGCTCCTGCCGTTCCTGCGGCCGCACACGCCGACGGATTGGAAGCTCGCCGGCGTCTATTCCACGGCATGGCTCTTCTCGATGGCGGGTCTTTACGTGTGCTTCGGACTCGTGGGCGCGGTCTTCGGCAACATCCTGCAATCGACACGGGGCATCATGAGCGTGGTGCTCGGCGCGGGGCTGGCGCAGGCTGGCTGGCACGAGCTCGAGCAGCGGATCGACCGGGCCACGCTCCTGCGGCGGCTGGCCGCGGCCCTGCTCATGACGGCGGCCATCGCCCTCTACGTGATCGACCTCTGGTGAGCCGCACCCTATCGGGGCCACTCCGCCCGATCGATGTCTCATGACGTGCCCGATCCGCCCCTCACCGCAACGAGCCGACTCATACACGGATGATCGCGCGGGGCCGTTTGCGGGATGTTTGCCGTCGGACTAGAGTCTCGGCTAACGCGTGCGACCGCCGCGTCCTGACATCGCGCGGACAGGCCCGACGGGGCCCGATCTCGAGCACCCATGGCACGCCCCGCCCCTCCAGTGCCAGCCGTCGATCGCGGGCCAACAGGCTCTCCCGTTGGCTGGAACATCGCCCTGGCCGGGGGCCTGGCGGTCTTGGCCACGGTCGCGCTGCTGAGGGCGATCAACAAGCCGCTGTGGTTCGACGAGATCTTCACGCTCATCCTCGCGAGGATGCAGTCGCCGGCGGAGATCATCGAGGCACTCAGGGTGCCGATCGACGCCTTGCCCCCGCCGTACTACATGATCTGCCGGGCGACGCTGCTCCTCGTGCCCGACGAGCACGTCGGCATCAGGCTGCCGTCGGTGCTTGGCTTCCTCGCCGCGGTTGCGTGCACATACGCGTTTCTCGCCGTCCGCGTCGATCGCATCTCGGCGCTGACCGGCGCCGCATTCGTGGCGTGCACGGCCCTGGCAGACTACGCCTTCGAGGCGCGTCCCTATGCCCTGATGACCGGCAGCCTGTGTGCGGCCGCGTGTTGCTGGCAGAGGATCGACCGCTCCTGGGTGTGGGCCGTGGCACTCGCGTGTGGGCTCGGCCTCGCGGTCTCGTGCCACCCCTACGCGGTATTCGCCTGGCCCGCCTTCGCCCTGGCCGAGGTGATCGTCCTCGCAAGCGAGCACCGCGTCAGGCCCCGGGTCTGGCTGGCGCTGGCGATCGGCATCGTCCCTTTCATCGCATGCTGGCCCCTGCTGGCCAACTTTCGTGCCGCATTCGGCCGGCATTGGTGGTCTGCACCTCGTCTCGCAATGGTCCTCCTGGCGCCGCAGGTGCTCTTCAAGTGGAGTGGCGGCATGTGGGGGCCGGCCGTGACGGCGGCGCTCGTCGCCGTGTGCATCGCGTGGATCGTGCGGGCGACGTGGCCTTCACGCCGGCCCGCCTCGGTGTGGTTTCCGGCGAGTCCGCTCACGCCCGCGGAATGCGGGCTGGTCATCGGCCTGCTCGCCATTCCGGTCGTCGCGGTCGTGGCCGTGCGCCTGGCCCATGGGGGATTGACGGATCGCTACATGATGCCGTCGATCATCGGCGCCGCCCTGGCGATCGGCGCCCTGACGAGCACCGCTCCGCCTGCCTTTCGGGCGCTCGCGCTGGCGATCATGCTCGTCGACTACGGCATCACGGCGCGGCCCACGTTCGCCGCGTGGGCCAAGGGCCAGCTGCTGGAGTCGCGGTCGACGATCCGCGAGTCGCTCCAGGACCGTGCCGCCGGTCTTGGCGACGCCGCTTCGCCGATCGTCATGGCGAACGGGTTCCAGTACATGCAGGCCGTCCACTACTGCGATCGCGACGCGATGTCGCGGACGTGGGCGATTGCGGACCCGGCCGCCGCGATCGACCTCTCGCCCGGCCGCAGCGACGTGATCGACAGGAGCCTGCTGTCGGTCCGGCCCTACGTGCCGGTGCAGGTCTCGGGCTACGAAGACTTCCTCGCCCGCCACGAATCGTTTCTGCTCTCCACGGCGGGCGACACCACGGAGTGGCTGCTCGCGAGGCTCCTGCGCGATGGCCATGCGGTCGCGCTTGTTTCCCCGTATCGCAATGGCTCGCTCTACCGCGTTACCGTGAAGCGGCCGTAATGCGTCATGACAGCATCACGTCATTCCCCTGCGACGGGCTCAGATCATCCCGGTCGGCATACACCACGCGAAACCGAGTTCCACGGCCGCGATCAGCCGGTCAGCGGCCGCGCAGCACCCCTAGCAGGCTCGCGTGGTCGTCGGTCCAGATCACCGGCCGGAGCGACCGCTCCGGAGGCCGCAGGCAGCGCCGCGAGATCGTGGGCTGCTCCAGGAATGCGCGATTCCGTGTGAGCAGGATCCACACCGACCCGCTGACCCCCGGCGGCAGCGGCTCATCACCGACGGGGTGCGGCACGAACCCCATATAGATCTGCGTGCCCTGCTCGAGGAAGTGATCGACCGTGCCGGCCATCACCCGGCAAAGGTCGAGATGCTGGCTCGAGACGTGGGCCGCGATCACGCCGGTGGGATGGAGGTGCCGCAGGTAGGTGGCAAACGCCTACACGGTGAGCAGGTGAATAGGGATCGCATCGCTCGAAAACGCGTCGAGCACAAGCAGGTCGAAGTGCTGGTTGGCCTCGCGTTCGAGCGTGAGGCGGCCGTCGCCAACGACCACCTCCACCGTGCCGATCGAGCTATCGAGATACGTGAACCACTTCCGCGCGATCGGCTCGACGGCGGGGTCGATCTCGTAGAATCGGAAGATGTCGCCCTGCCGGCCATACGCGGCGAGCGTGCCGACGCCGAGGCCGACGACACCGATCCGCCGTCCCGTGGGCACCGTCAGGTTGTCGATCGCCAGCCCCACGCCGCTCGACTCGGTGTAATAGGTGAGCGGCATCCGGGCCTTCACGGAATCGACGAACTGCGCCCCGTGATTGATCGTGCCGTGCATCAGCCGGTGGCCGTGCAGCTCCGGATCGTCGGGGCAGACGTCCTCCACCCGCAGCGTGCCGTGGAAGTTTCGCGACCGGGCGAGGATGCCCTCGGCGGCCTCCCTAGATCGCACGACCGTCACCGCCGCCAGCGCCATGGTGGCCACGCCGATCATGGGCCAGACGGGCCAGACGGGCCAGCGCCGGCCGCCGGCCGCGATGGTCGTGCGCTCGCGGCCATGGATGAACGTCAGGCACAGACCGATCAGGCAGATCGCGGCGTACAGCTCGCCGTCGCTCGCGAAGAGCCGCGGCGCGACGAGCGCCACGAACGCCCCGCCAAGGGCGCCTCCTGCGGCGATCATCAGATAGAACGCGGTGTGCCGCGTCACTGGCGGCCGCAGCCGGTGCAGCTCGCCGTGGCAGACCATGCACGCGACGAAGAGGCCGCCGCTATAGATGGCGATCAATTCGAAGACTGGCCGTTCACCTCCCGCAAGCTGCCAGCAGAGCAGGGCGGCCACGGCCGCGAACGCGAGCGTAAACGCGGGCCGCCAATACCAGTCCGGCCGCTCGAAGCAGACGATAAACGTGAGCAGGTAGATCGCCAGTGGCAGCACCCAGAGGAAGGGCACGACGGGCACATTCAAGCCCAGCCGTGCCGTGAGGGCTGCGAGCAGGACGGAGCCGCAGGCGGAAAGAACGAGCCAGAGGAATGCATCGGTGCCCCGCACCGCGGACCCGCCGGCCGGCTCGGTGACGGCATCGGATGCTGCGGCCTCGCTCGGCGCCGCCCGCCACACCTGCCACGCGGCGATCGCGACGGCCACTCCATAGAGGACGTATCCGGCGGCCCACAGCCATGCCTGCGTCTGCCGGGCGAGCAGCGGCTCCACGAGAAATGGATAGGCGACGAGCGCTCCCAACGAGCCCGCATTGGAGAGGGCGTAGAGGCGGTATGGAGAAAACGACCCCTGCGATTCGCGCAGCGAATCTTCCCCTGCCTCACGCCGCACGCGTGTAAACCATCCCTGCAGGAGCGGCGCGGTGGCGGCCAGCGCGATCGCGGGCAGGCCGACCGTGGCGGCCAGCAGCATCACGACCCGCCCGGTCACGTCGGCGGCGGATGACGGCTGCCAGGCCGTCGCGGGGATCGCGGGCAGAAACGGGAGCGACAGGCCGATGATCGCCAGGTGCACGAGGGCCTGCGTCCGGATCGGCAGCCAGCGGCTACTGGCATGCGCGTAGGCGTAGCCGAAGAGCAGGATGCACTGGAAGAAGAGCAGGCAGGCCGTCCACACGCCCGGCCCGCCGCCAAACCAGGGGAGAATGAACCGCGCCTGGATCGGCTGCGCGAGGAAGAGCAGGAACGCCCCGAGGAAGATCGCCCACGCGAAGGCGTTGGTGCGGAACTTCGCGGTTGGCATCGATGGAATCCCTGGGGCTGGCTCGAGAGCGTCGGCGTCCAAGCGAAGCTATCCTCTCATGTGATCCAGTTCCCGGAAATGGTCGCGCCCGATCGCTTGGCGGGAAAAAGCATGTGTCCCGTATGCCCGGAGAATGACCGCCCCGAGGTTCAGGATGGGCCGCTCGTTATGCCCCCCATCGACATGCCACCTTTCGACAGCTCTTTGGGGCATCGGGCCACCGCAGGTATTATCGGCAGACCGCGGCTGCAGCATCGGTGCCGCGTCCCGCTGACTGGCATCATGCCGGCCGACAACGCATGGGTGTGGCATGGCCATCGAGCTCCACGATTTCTCCTGGCAGAGGATGATCGAGGCCGTGCAAGCTGTCCGTGACCGGGCGCTGCGGGCGACCGCGGCTCTCGAAAAAGCCGGCATCCCCTACGCCATCGCCGGCGGCAACGCCGTCGCGGCCTGGGTGGCGCGGGTCGACCGGGCCGCCGTCCGCAACACGCAAGACGTCGACATCCTCGTCCGCCGCAGCGATCTCGACCGCGTAACGACCGCGCTCGAGGCTGCGGGATTCGTGCGGGCCACGGTGATGGACGTGGTCTGCTTCATCGACGGCCCCGGCGGCAGCCCGCGGGACGCCGTGCACCTGCTCTTCGCCAACGAAAAGGTCCGCGAGTCGTATCCGCTGCCTACCGCCGACGTCACGGAACGGATTCCGGCGGAAGACTATTCCGTCGTCACACTCGACGCACTGGTGCGGATGAAGCTCAACTCGTTTCGACGGAAGGACCAGGTTCACCTCCTCGACCTCATCTCGCTTGGCCTCGTCGACGCGTCATGGATTCCGCAGCTCGTGCCGGAGCACGCCGTCCGCCTTCGGCAGCTCCTTGACGACCCCGACGGCTGATGTGACCGTCCCCGCGTTGTCACCTTTCCCTTCTCTTCGTCCCTCGAGAAAGCCTCTGCCATGCCCCGCCTGCTCGCCATCTTGCTGTTCGCTATTGCCTTCGTCGGGTTCTCCGCCGCCAGTTCCCGTTCCGCCACTGCCGCCGACGATGCGGCCCGCACGCTGCGGCACGTGGTGCTCTTCAAGTTCAAGGACACCTCCACCCCGGCCGATGTCGAGCGGATCGTCGCGGCGTTCCGCGGCCTTCCGGCGAAGATCAAGGAGATCGCCGGCTTCGAGTGGGGCACCGACGTGTCGCCCGAGGGCAAGGCGCAGGGCTTCACCCACTGCTTCCTGGTGACGTTCAAGTCGGAGGCCGATCGCGATGCCTACCTGCCGCACTCCGCCCACAAGGAGTTCGTCGGCGTCGTCGGGCCGCACGTCGACAAAGTCTGCGTGGTCGATTTCTGGTCGCGCGACTGACCCTCCGCGCAGGGGCCGGCGGTGCTCATCACCCCCCGATTTGGGGAGCAGCGTTTCCTGATCAGGTCCGGCCCGCCCCGCCCAGGCAGGGGGCGTTGGGGGCTTGCCGCTGTCGTACCGATTCTGAGGGTTTTGCACGCAGTGACGCTTAGGGCCCGAAATCTTACCAATTCCTCACAACCGATTGCTGGCGAAGTCTGGGATGGGCGGTTAGCCTGGGCCCGATGCGCGAGTTCCCGCAGCCTGCCCTGTTCAATTCCTGATCCCGCCTACACGACCGGCCAGGTGCCACACCGGGTCGCTTCGCTCTTTCCCTCCCGCCTTGACCACACCACCTTCCTTGGTTGCGGCCCGCGACATGACGTCTGCCCGCCCTGATGCAACGACGCCCGGCCTGTCGGCATCCCGAGATCGTTTTGAACCAGGGATGGCGATGCGCTGCCGAGCAGTCGCGAATCTTCTGTGGGGCACTGCGTGCGTGCGGGGCGGCCATAAGGGCTCGTCACGTCGGTCGGTACGTTGTGGGATAAGGCTCGCCGCGATGGTAGCGACAGCCTTGTTCCTCTACGGTGACGCGCAGGCCGCGACTCGCACGTGGGACGGAGGCGCCAAGAACGCCAACTGGAGTGAAAAAAAGAACTGGGGCAACTCCGACGTCAATGGAGACGACACGCTGGTTTTTGCCGGCACTACGCGGCTAAACAACAACAATAACTTCACCCCCACGACCGCGTCGGGGACAAATATCTCGATCTCGTTTTCCAATAATGCTGGAGCCTTCGTTCTGTCGGGTAACACGATGTCGTTCACCGGGGCGTCGGTGCTCACGAACAACGACGCGACCACGCAGACAATCAGCCTGGCTGGCTTCGTGCTGGCCGGCAGCGGAACGCAGACGATGGCGTCGACGTCTGGCGAGCTCGTCGTCAACAGCGTGATTTCGGGCTCGCCCGTGCTCGCCTTCACCGGCACCCGCACGACGCTCACCGGCGCCAATACCTACACCGGCCTGACCACCGTCACGAGCGGCGCGCTCAACATCCAAAACAACTCGGCGCTTGGCGGCACGGCTGCCGGAACGGTCGTCGCCTCCGGCGCAGCCCTCGAAGTGCAGGAAAGCATCACCGTCACGGGAGAGTCGCTCACGATCAGCGGCTCCGGCGTGAGCAACGGGGGCGCTCTGCGAAACATCAGCGGCAACAACACCTACGCCGGCGTCATCACCCTCGGCACGAATAGCCGCATCAACTCTGACGCCGGGCAGCTAACGCTGAACACGGGGACGATCACTGGCTCGGGGTTCAACCTGATCCTCGGTGGCTCCGGAACCACCGCCATGAGCAGCATCATTGGCACGGGTGCTGGAACCCTGACCAAGGATGGCTCCGGCACCGCGATTCTTTCCGGAGCCAACACCTATACCGGTGCGACCACGGTCTCCGCCGGCGCCTTGAACATCCAAAACAACCTGGCCCTCGGCGGCACGGCCGCCGGCACGACCGTGAGCTCCGGCGCCGCCCTCGAGCTGCAGGGGGGCATCACCGTCACGGGCGAGGCCCTTGCGCTCAGCGGCTCCGGCGTGAGCAACGCCGGCGCCCTGCGAAGCATCAGCGGCACCAACACCTACGCCGGCGTCGTCACCCTCGGCACCAACAGCCGCATCAACTCCGACTCGGGCCTCCTCACGCTCAACACCGGCACGATCACCGGCTCCGGCTTCGGCCTTACCATCGGCGGCACGGGTAACACCACGATCTCGAGCGTCATTGCCACCGGCACAGGCTCGCTCTCCAAGGACGGCGGCGGCACGCTCACCCTCTCGGCCGTCAACACCTACTCCGGCACGACGGGCATCACGGGTGGCACGCTCGCCCTGGGCATCAACGATGCGATCGGCAGCGGCGGCCTCACCGTCAACGGCGGCAATCTCGACATCAGCAGTTTCAACGACACCGTCGGTGCCGTCACGGTGACGAGCGGCACGATCCTCGGCACGACCGGCGTCCTGACCGGGACGAGCTACACGTTCAGCGGCAACGGCGGTGCCACCGCGATCCTCGGAGGCTCCGGCGCGCTGACGAAGTCCGGTGCCAGCACCACGAGCACGCTGTCCGGCGCCAACACCTACTCCGGCGCCACGACCATCTCCAGTGGCGTCCTCAACATCCAAAACAACACCGCCCTCGGCAGTTCCGCGGCGGGCACGTCCGTCACCGCCGGCGCTGCCCTCGAGCTGCAGGGGGGCATCACCGTCACCGGCGAGGCCCTCACGCTCAGCGGATCCGGCGTGAGCAACGGCGGCGCCCTGCGAAACATCAGCGGCAACAACACCTACGCCGGCATTGTCACCCTCGGCACGAATAGCCGCATCAACTCCGACTCCGGCCTCCTCACGCTCAACACCGGCACCATCACCGGCTCCGGCTTCGGCCTCATTGTCGGCGGCTCAGGCGACACCACGATCTCGAGCATCATCGGCACCGGGGCCGGCTCGCTCTCCAAGGACGGTACCGGCACCGTAACGCTCTCAGGCGCAAACACCTATACCGGCGCGACGACGATCTCCTCCGGCACCGTGAGTGCATCCAACATCGTCGTGTCGGGCGGGGCCAGCAATCTCGGCAATGCAACGAGCGCCGTCGTGCTCGGTGACGGGTCGAACGAGGGCACGCTCTCCTACACGGGCAACACGGCGTCATATACCAGGGGCCTAACGATCAACGCCGGCGGCGGCCAGCTGCTCGTGACCAACGCCGGCCAGACGCTCACGGTCGCCACGGGCAACGTGACGAGCTCATCCGGCACGTTCACGGTGGGCGGCGCGGGCAACACCACGATCTCCTCCACGCTCGCCATGGGCACGGGCGGCCTGACGAAGGAGGGCACGGGCACGCTCACCCTTTCCGCTGTCAACACCTACTCCGGAAATACCACGCTCAGCGGCGGCGTCACCTCCATCTCCAACAACAACGCCTTCGGCAACACGTCCGGCAGCTTGATCTTTTCGAACGGGGCCACGCTGCAGACCACCGGCACGAGCGTTGTCCAAATCGCACGGTCGATCACCCTCAACTCGGGCGGCGCGACCTTCGACTTGGGTATTCCGCTCTATCTCTCCGGCACGATCACCGGCGGCGGCGGATTCGCGACGGGAGGCAACGACCTGGTCCTGAATCGCGCTTCTGGCAACAACGCCATCGGCGCCATCACGGTCAACGGCGGCCGCCTCTTCGTGCAAAACACGCTCGGCAACGTCAATGGCTCGAGCATCACGGTCAAAAGTGGGGCGACTCTTGACATCGACATCGACGCCTCCAACACGCTGACCAACAGCGTGGTTTTCGAGAGCGGTGCCGGTTTGGCGAATCGGCAGGGAACGCTCGCGGTGAGCACGGCCAACGCCACCTTCGCCAGCGCCGGCACGATGGTCTTCAATAATGATGATCAGGCGACCACGGCCATCACGGTCAGCGGCAACTATCCGACGCTGACGGGCGACCTGACGCTGCAGGTAGGCGGCAACAACTTGACGGTGGGCGCCGTGACCCTCAGCGGAACGATCAGCGGCGGCTTTGCCCTGAACAAGGCCTCGACCGGCACGCTGATCCTCAGTGGCAACAACGCCTTCACCGGCGGACTGAACGTCAATGGCGGCGTCGTGCAGCTGGGCAACGCCGGCGCGCTCAATGCCTCCGGCGCCAACGCCGTGAGCGTGGCCTCGGGCGCCACTCTGCGTCTTAACGGCAACTCTTCGACGATCGCAGGGCTCTCCGGCAGCGGCACCGTCGACGACGGCAACGCCACCACGGCCACCCTGACGACCAACGTCGCTTCCGGCGTCTACAGCTTCGACGGCACGCTGGCAAACGGCAGCGCCGGAACGCTCAACCTGACGAAGACCGGAGCCGGCACGCAGGCACTGACCGGTGCGAGCACCTACACCGGCACGACCACGATCAGCGGCGGCGTTCTCAGCACGAGCCTGCTGGGCAACGGTGGCGCGGCGAGCGGCATCGGCCAATCCACCAACGCCGCGGCCAACCTCGTGATCAACGGCGGCACGCTGCAGTACACCGGCACGGCCGTCGGCAGCAATCGCGGCTTCACAATGGGCACCAGCGGCGCCACGCTCGACGCCTCCGGTTCGGGCGCGCTCACCCTGAGCAACACGGCCGCGATCGCACTCGCAGGCACCAACACCGCCCGCACGCTTACCCTCTCCGGCACGAACACCGGCAACAACACGCTGGCCGCCCGGATCGCCGACAACGGCACCGGCGCGACGTCGCTCGTCAAGAACGGCACGGGCACCTGGATGCTGACCGGCACGAGCACCAACACCGGCGCGACCACGATCAACGGTGGTGTTCTCAGTACCGGCTTGCTGGTCAACGGTGGCACGGCCAGCGGCATCGGCCAATCCTCGAACGCCGCTGCCAACCTCGTGATCAACGGCGGCACGCTGCAGTACACCGGCACGGCCGTCAGCAGCAACCGCGGCTTCACGATGGGCACGAGCGGCGCTACGCTCGACGCCTCCGGTTCGGGCGCGCTCACCCTGAGCAACACGGCTGCGATCGCACTCGCAGGTACCAATACCGCTCGCACGCTCACTCTCACCGGCACGAGCACTGGCAACAACACACTGGCCGCCCAGATCACTGACAACGGCACCGGCGCGACGTCGCTCGTCAAGAACGGCGCGGGCACCTGGGTCCTGACCGGCACCAGTTCCTACACCGGCTCGACGACCGTCAACGCCGGCACCCTTTCGCTCGGTGGCTCGAACGTCCTCTCCAACTCGACCGCGGTCACCGTGGCCGGCGGCGGCCTGAACATGGGCGCGAACACCGACACGGTGGGCAGCTTCACGATCACCAGCGGCTCGGTCTTCGGCACCACTGGCAACAAGCTCACCGCCGCCACCTACTCGCTCGGCGGCGGCACTGTGTCCGCCAACCTCGGCGCCGGCACGATGACGGTCACCGCCAACTCGGCGCTCAACGGCACTGCAGACGTCACCACCGTCAACCTCAACGCCGGCACCCTCACGCTCGGCTCGGCCGGCCGCTTTACGAGCAGCTCGGTCGCCCTCACCGGCTCCTCCGGTGCCGCCCTCACTCTCGGTGGCAACGAGTCGGTCGGTTCGATGAACGGCGGATTCAACGTCGCCCTCGGCTCCGCCACCCTCACCACCGGCAACGACAACTCCAGCACCACCTACTCCGGCGTCATTTCCGGCTCGGGCGGCCTCACCAAGGCAGGCACCGGAACTTTCACGCTCTCCGGCGCGAACACCTACACGGGTGCGACCAGCATCACCACTGGCGTTCTAAACATCCAAAGCGACACCGCACTCGGCGGCACGGCCGCAGGCACAACCGTGACCGCTGGCGCCGCCCTTCAGCTGCAGGGAGGCATCACCGTCACCGGCGAGGCGCTTACGCTCAACGGCATAGGCGTTAACACCGACGGCGCCCTGCGAAGCATCAGCGGCAACAACACATATGCGGGCGTGATAACCATTACCGGCTCTACCCGCATCCACTCCGAGGCCGACCTCCTCACGCTCAACACCGGCACGATCACGGGGTCCGGCTTCAATCTCCGCATCGGCGGCAACGGCAATATGGCGATTTCGAGCGTCATCGGGACGGGCAGTGGTGGGCTCACGAAGGGTGGCTTGGGCACGCTCACTCTTTCTGGTGCCAACACGTACACGGGCGCGACAACCATCAATGCCGGCGTGCTGGCCCTCGGGGCGAGCAACGTCCTGTCGGACCTGACCGACGTCAACATGATTGGCGGCGGCTTTAACCTCAACGGCAACACCGACACCGTTGCCAGCCTGACGATCTCCAGCGGTTCGGTCTTCGGCTCGGGCAAGCTCACCGCCGCCACCTACTCGCTCGGCGGCGGCAACGTCGCCGCCAACCTCGGCGCCGGCACGATGACCGTCACCGCCAACACTGCCTTGAACGGCACCGCCGACGTCACCACCGTCAACCTCAACGCCGGCACCCTCACGCTCGGCTCGGCCAACCGGTTCACGAGCAGTTCGGTCGCCCTCACCGGATCCGCGGGCGGCGGCCTCACTCTCGGTGGCAACGAGTCGGTCGGTTCGATGAGCGGTGGATTCAACGTCGCTCTCGGCGCGAACACCCTCACCACCGGCAATGACAACTCGAGCACCGCCTACTCCGGCACTATGTCGGGCTCGGGCGGCCTCACCAAGGCCGGCTCCGGGACCTTCACCATCTCCGGCACGAGCACCAACACCGGAGCGACCACGATCAACGGCGGCATTCTCAGCACGAACTTGCTGGTCAACGGTGGCACGGCAAGCGGCATCGGTCAATCCTCGAACGCCGCTGCCAACCTCGTGATCAACGGCGGCACGCTGCAGTACACCGGCACGGCCGTCAGCAGCAACCGCGGCTTCACGATGGGCACG
>JBILVO010000143.1:0-10093 GCA_044370415.1 Pirellulales bacterium | reverse complement strand
TTCGCTCCGGCCATCCTGGCCTGCGCTCTCTCGAAGCTGACTGCGCTTCGCCATCCATGGCTGCGCTTGTCAGCTACGCCGGCTCTCGGGGCACGGGCCGCCCCTCGATTACGACGTGGGCAGACGAGGGGCCACCGTGGCGGATCGGAGATGAAGCGGCCGTCGCCCAGTCGGGTCGCTACACGAACGCGTCGGCCGTTTCGGCCGGGGCGGGGCCGTATTTCAGCGGGGCCATCGTGAAGCTGGCCCGGCCCTGGCTCACGCTCCGCACCGCCTTCGAATAGCCAAACATGCTCGCCAGCGGCGCCTCTGCCGTGAGCACGTTCACGCCGCCGCGGAGCTCGGTGTTGGTGATGATCGCCCGCCGCTGCTGCAGGTCGTTGATGACGTTGCCGAGGTGGTCCTCCGGCACGCTCACCTCCACCCTCATCACGGGCTCGAGGAGCACCGTGCCCGCCTCGGCGAGCAGCCGGTCGATCGCCTCCGCCGCCGCCATCCGGATGGCGACGTCGGAAGGGGGCGGATCGGGCAGCGGGCTTTCGAGCACGACGATCCGGGCGGCCCACAGCGGGCAGCCCTTGAGGCCGCCCCGCTCCGCGCTCTCGCGGACCGACTGCGTCATGAGGGCGGCGATGGCCGCGGTCGATTCATCCTGCGGAAACCAGCCCTGCTCCACGGTCACGGGCCCCTGCTCGTCGGTCGGCTCGGCCCGCACGGTCACCGTGCCGACAAGCGTCTGGCCGCCGACCTGCCGGTTGATCTGGCCGCGCACGGTGGCAGATCGGGCGAGCGTTTCCTTGTAGCTCACCCGCGGCTCGTGCACCCGGCAATGAAGGTTGAAATCCCGCTCCAGCCGGTGCCGGATCACCTCCAGGTGCAGCTCGCCCATGCCGGAGATCAGCGTCTGCCCCGTCTCCTCGCTCTCCACCGCGCGGAAGGTCGGGTCCTGCCGCTTCATCATCTCGAGCACCTCGCCGAGCTTCTTCCGCTCCAGGCTCGTTTCCGGCTCGATCGCCATCGAGATGACCGTTTCCGGAAACTGGATCTGCTCGAGCAGGATCGGGTCGCCCGCGTCGCAGAGCGTGTCGCCCGTGATGCTCGCCCGCGGGCCGATGACGCCCACGATGTCGCCCGCCTCCGCCTGCTCCACCTGCTCGCGGCGGTCGGCCTGCACGTGCCAGATCTGTGCGATGTTTTCCTTCTTCTGCCGCAGCGGATTCCAGGCCCGGCTGCCCGCCTTGAGCGTGCCGGAATAGACGCGGACGAACGACAGGTCGCCGTGCTTCTCGGCCACGATCTTGAAGACGAGCCCGCAGAACGGCGCCTTCGGATCGGCCTTCCGTGAGATCGTTTTCGGCGGCCCTTTCTTGCCGTCCTGCTTGGCGTCCTTCTTCGCGTCGAGCGTCGCGGGATCGATCCCCTCGACCGGCGGCACGTCGGCCGGGCTCGGCAGGTACCAGGCGATCGCGTCGAGCACCGGCTGCACGCCGATGCAGTCGAGCGCCGACCCGGCGAGCACGGGCACCACCTGCCGGGCGATCGTCGCCTGGCGGATCGCCTTGCGCATCACGTCGCCGGGGATCGGCGCCTCCGCCAGCGCGAGCTCCGCGAGCTCGTCGGAGAAGTCGAAGAGCGTCGAGACCAGCTGCTCCCGCCAGGTCGCGGCCAGTTCGGCCAGTTCGGCCGGGATGGCCGACCGCGTCACCGCGGCGCTGCCGGCGGCCCCTGCCAGGGCCTCCTCCTTCGAGGGAAACGTGAGCAGCTCCATCTCCACGAGGTCGACCAGGCCGCGGAACGGGTCCTTCACGTGCGGCGGCCCCAGGCCGAGGGGCACCTGCAGCACGAGCGGGCGTGCGGCCAGCCGGCCCTCGATCTGGCGGACGGTGCCGAAGAAATCGGCCCCTTCCCGGTCGAGCTTGTTGACCAGCGCGATCCGCGGCACGCCGTAGCGGTCGGCCTGCCGCCAGACCGTCTCGCTCTGCGCCTCCACCCCCTCACGGGCGGAGAAGACGACGACGGCGCCGTCGAGCACCCGCAGGCTCCGCTCGACCTCGGCGGTGAAGTCGACGTGCCCAGGCGTGTCGATGAGGTTCACGTTCACGTCGCGCCAGCGGAAGCTCACCGCCGCCGAGTAGATCGTGATCCCGCGCTCCTGCTCCTCGGGATCGAAGTCGGTGACGGTGGTGCCGCGGTCGACGTCGCCGAGCCGGTGGCTCGTCTTCGTGAAGAAGAGCAGCCGCTCGGTGAGCGTGGTCTTCCCCGCGTCGATGTGGGCGACGATCCCGATGTTGCGAATGGATTCCAGCTGACGGCCCATGCGGCTCTCCCTCACATCTTCTCGACGGTGCCGATGCCCAGCAGCGCCAGCCCCTGCCGCAGGATCCGGCCCGTGAGATCGCACAGCGCCAGGCGGCTGGCCCGATCCTCCCCTTCGGCCTTGAGCACCGGCAGGGCGTCGTAGAACGACGAGTAGCAGCCGGCCAGGTCGTAGAGATACCCCGAGAGCAGGTTGGGGCGGTAGTCGGCCTCGACGTCCTCGAGGGCCTCGGCAAACCGCACGAGCTCGAGCGCCAGCGCCCGCTCCCGCGGGTCGGCGAGCCGCACCGTCGCCGTCGCCGCCCGCAGCTGCTCCCGGTCGATGCCGGCCCGGCCAAAAATCCCCTCCACGCGGGCCACCGCATACTGCATGTAGGCCGCCGTATTGCCGGTGAGCTGCAGCATCTTGTCGAAGCTGAAGACGTAGTCGGTGGTGCGGTTTTGCGAGAGGTCGGCGTACTTGATCGCGCCGATACCCACCGTCTCGGCCACGTGCCGGCGGTCGGCCTCGGTCATCCCCGCCCCGCCCCGCCCCTCGTCGCCGCTGCCCACGATCTGCAGGGCCCGCTCGACCCCCTCGTCGAGCAGCGATTCGAGCCCCACCGTGTCGCCGGCCCGCGTCTTGAACGGCTTGCCGTCGTCGCCGAGCACCGTGCCGAAGGCGACGTGGACGAGCTCGACGTCGGCGATGCCCCACTGCCGCGCGGTGCGGAAGAGCTGGTCGAAGTGCTGCCCCTGCCGGTGGTCGACGACGTAGAGGATCCGGTCAGGCTTCCAGTGGTCGAGCCGCCAGCGGATCGTCGCCAGGTCGGTGGTGGCGTAGAGGAACGCGCCGTCGGCCTTGCGGACGAGAAACGGCGGCTTGTCGTCGCCGTCGAGAAACACGCCGATGGCCCCGCGGCTCTCGCGGGCCAGCCCCCGCGCGCAAAGATCCTCGACGACCCCGCCCAGAAACGGCTGGAAGAAGCTCTCGCCGAGCGCGTGGTCGAAGCCGACGTCGAGCCGGCCGTAGAGCTTCTCGATGTCGGCCAGGCAGGCCGGCATGAACCGCTCCCAGAGGCCGCGGTTTTCGGCGTCGCCTTCGTGGAGCTTCGCCGTCTCGAGCAAAACCTCCCGCCCGGCGCCCGGATACTGCGCCGCCAGGCCGGCGAGGCCTGGGTCGGCCGCAAGTTCCTCCGGCGTGCCGTCGGCGAGCTTGCGGACGGTGCGGTAGATCCGGCCCAGTTCGGCGGTCGGGTCGGCGGCGAAGGCGGCCTCGTCGCCAAACCGCTTCCAGCCCCAGAGAATCATCCCGAACTGCGTACCCCAGTCGCCGAGGTGGTTGTCGGTGACGACGTCGTGGCCGCGGAACCGCAGGATCTTGGAGAGCGCGTCACCGATGACGGTCGAGCGGATGTGCCCCACGTGCATCGGCTTGGCGACGTTCGGGGAGCTGTAGTCGATGACGATCTTTTCCGGCTGCGGCACCAGGGGCACGCCGAGCCGCGGATCGTGCACGGCCGCGACGACGGCCCGGGCCAGCGCGTCGTCCCGGACCCGCAGGTTGATGAACCCCGGGCCGACGGGCTCCGCGGGCTTCTCGAAGAGGTCGCCCACGTCGAGCCGTTCGATGATCGCCACGGCGACGTCCCGGGGCTTCTTGCCGGCCCGCTTGGCCAGCGCCATCGCCATGGTGCCGGAATAGTCGCCGAACTTCGGGTCGGCCGTCTCGCGGACCTGGTCGCAGAGCGTCGGCAATTCTTCCGGCGGGATGGCCACGACGCCGTCGGCCGCGAGCCGCGAGAGCGCGTCGCGAAAGATCCGCCGCAGCTCGCTGCGGAAATTCACGCCTGGGCCGCCTGCTCCGCCGGCATGGTCACGGCCGTCTTCGCCGTCCGCCGCCGTCACCGGTCTGCTCCGGCAGCCGCGGCGCCGACCGGCACGGGCACCTGCTTGGAGTCGCTCCAGAGCTGCTCGATATCCCAATAGGCCCGGGACTCGGCGTCGAAGAGGTGCACGACCACGTCGCCGTAGTCGATCACGATCCAGCGGCCTTCCTCGTAGCCATCCATGCCCCGCCGCGGATCGTGCATCTCCTTCTTCATCACCTGCTCGATCTCGTCGGCCATGGCATGAAGCTGCCGCCGGCTGGCGCCCGTGGCGACGACGAAGTAGTCGAACGAGTCGGTGACCTCCCGCAGGTCGAGCACGTGCACGTCGGTGCCGCGGGTCTCGTCGGCCACGCGGGCGGCGGCGAGCGCGCGGGCGCGGGCTGATTCCGACCCGCGGGCGGCACGTCCGGGCACTCGTTCCGACTCGTTCCGGGCAGCGTTCACGTGAAGTTCCAGGGGCGAAAGGGGAAACCTCAGTCTAACCGGAGCGGCGCGGCTGCCCAACGGGCCACGATCGCCTGCGACTCAAGCCCGCCTGCGGCCGCCGCGCGTCAGCGATTGCAAGCCCGCTCGGCGGCCAGGGCGATGCCGGCGAGCACGAGATCGGGCATTTCCACCGCCCCGGGCAGGGCGTCCCGCACCGCGCCCCGCCAGCCGCCGGTGAGGATCAGGTCGGCGTCGCTGCCGACGGCTGCCCGGGCCTCCTCGACGAGCCGCGCGATCGCGCCGCGGATGCCCCAGCCGATCCCCGCGGCGATCGCCTCGTGGGTGGAGCGGCCCGGCAACGGCGGGGGCACGTCGCGATCGAGCGCGGCCACCTCGGGCAGCTTGCTCGTGCCCTCGGCCAGTGCCCGCGCCATCAGCGCCGGCCCCGGCAGGATCGCCCCGCCGAGAAACGCCCCGCTCGCCGACACGAGATTGACCGTGGCGGCCGTGCCGCAGTCGACGACGATCGCCGCCCGCCCCTGCTTCCTCACGACCGCGGCCGCGGCCGCGGCGGCGAGCCGGTCGATGCCCACCTTGTGCGGCTCGGCGACGGAGATCTCCAGCGGCAGGTCGTCGTGCGCGATCCGCCGCTGACGCAGCGGTCTGTGCCTGGTCGCGGAGAGCTCGGCGATCGCCGCCTCGAGCCGCGCGGCGGCGGCGGCATGCACGCTGGCCACGAGCACCACGGCCGATGTCGGCGCCACCTGCGCCAGCCAGTTTTCCAGGTTGGCGGGCCGGAACGAGTGGCTGTCGAGGTCCTGTCGTTTCGCCACGCCCGGCAGCATGCCAGGCCCCGCGGCGGCCGTCACGGCGGCCAGCTTGATCCGGCTGTTGCCCACGTCGGCCACGAGCACGGCATCGCCGAGGCTGGCAGGAGTGCTGGCGGCAGGGCGCATGCGAACGGTTCCGGGGGCTGTCGGAGGAGGCATCATACGACGCCGCCCCGGACCACGCGACGAGGCTTTTGCCACTCCAAAGGCAGCGATCAGCCTCCCGCCAGCCTCCCTTGGCCAGCCGCAGCCCTGCCGCCCGCAGTGGCACGCGGACCGCGGCAAGGCGGCGCTGCGTCGCTTTGGCTCAGAGCCCAAGCGACGCTCGAGAGCACACGGCGGTCAAACCGGCCGCCGCCGTCAACTCGCAATGCCAAAGGGACAAAGAGACAAAGTCCAAAGGGTTGGGTTTGACGTGCCCGTCATGATTCTTTGCTTATCGCGATCTTCAGGTGCGTATCGCTCTCAATCCCAGCCCCATCAACACCGGGCGTCTCAAACCGGACTTGCGAGACGAAAACCGAGGTCGCCGTAGTACTCGAACGACGGCTCGTTCGAGTAGCTGACCACGGACTGCAGGCTGAACGGATCGCTGCTGTTCCAAGCGCCGCCCCGCAGCCCGCGAGACGAGCCGGCGGTACCATCCAAATCGTTCCACTGATACACGTTGCCGCTCTGGTCGAACGTGCCGTAGAAGCTCCCACTTTGTGAGAATGCACCCACGTCTGTCAGGCCGCTGGTGTTCCAGTTCGCCTGATTCGGCCCGTCGCCCACGGTGTTGCCGGGCGCGTCGTCGCTCTGCGTGGCGTAGGCGTAGTAGCCCGGAATGTCCACTCCGCCGTAGTTCGGCGAGTAATAGGCAGCCTTGTACCACTCGTTCACAGTCGGGAGCCGGAACTTGGCACCGGCGTTCGCCGCCACGGCATTCCCGCTGACCGCGCCCTTGAGCGTGTATGCCCCCGTCTCCGTGCTACCACTGCCTTGGCCGTTCGTCATCCAGTTCGCAAACCTCGCCGCGTCGAACCAGCTCACGTACGTGATCGGACGGTTGGGGCTCCCGATCACGCTGTAGGTGTAGCTGCCAGATGAACCGCTTCGCTGGATGCCCGCGATGGTCGTGTCCGTGGCCATGTTCGTGTTGTAGAGCGAGTACGGGTCGGTCTTCGCCACCGAATTCAGAAACGCCGCGTATTGACCAATCGTCACGTCGTACGTGCCGATCTGGTACGAGTAGGCCACGGCGCCAATCTGACTGCCTCCCGTGTCATTGGCGTTGCCCGGATTGCCGACCGTCACCGCTTGATAGGCGATCTTGACCGTCGCCACCTGCTTCGCCGCGCCGCTCGACCCGCCGATGTTCGTCGTCACGGTCGCCTTCAGGGGTCCGGTCTTGTTCGGTGGCGTCGTGATGCTCACCGTCAATTGCGTGGCGGTCGCCGCTGTCACGGTGCCCACTGCGCCGTTGTCGAACGTCACCGTGTTGGCCTCTGGGACATTGGCCACGAAACCCGCGCCCTTGATCGTGATCTTTGACGCGTCGAGTGCAAGAGTCGCCGTGCTCACCGTCACGGTCGGTGCCGCGACCCGACCCGGCGGGGTCACGATCAGGTTGTTCCAGATGGTTCCGTAAGCGGGGTAGTTATTCAGGTTCGCAGCGCGGATGGCCTTCGCACCAGCCGCCACACCCGTGAAGGCGTCGCTGCCGACGGTCGGTGCTGCACCGGCAAACGTCACGCTTGCGAGCTTGGTGGCATTTCGGAACGCCGCTTCCCCGACATCTTTCACGCTGGCAGGAATCGCCACACTTGTCAGGCCGGTGTTCTCGAATGCGCTCTTGCCGATCGCGGTGATGGCGTTCCCGAGCGAAATCTTCGCCAACGGCGGCGCCCCTGCGAACGCGGAGTCGCCGATGGATGTGGCGGCGTTGGCGATCGTCAAGCTCTTGAGGGCGGCGTTGGCCATAAACGCACTTGCACGAATCTCCTGGACACTGCCGGGGATCGTCAACGCCGTCAGGGCCGCGCCAGCGAACGCGCTCTCGCCAATGTTCGTGACGCCGTTGCCGAGCGAGACCGTGGCCAGCTTTGACAGATCGTAGGGGTTTTCGTCCGCGAAAGCGTAGTCGCCAATGGTCGTCTTTGCATTGGCGATCGTCACGCTCTTCAGGGAGCCATTATTGAAGAACGCGCTGTTACCGATGCTCGTGACGGTGCCGGGGATCGTCACGGCCGTCAGGGAGGCGCCATCGAACGCGTAGTCGCCGATGCTCGTGACGGCGTTGCCGAGGGAGACCGTCGCCAGCTTGGAGTTACCATTGAACGCGGCGAAGCCGATGCTTGTCTTCGCATTGGCGATCGTCACGCTCTTTAGAGTGGCGTTGCCCGAGAACGCGAAGTCACCGATGCGAGTTACAGTGCCGGGGATCGTCAGGGCCGTCAGGGCGGCGCCCTCGAACGCGCCGCCACCGATGCTCGTGACACCGTTGCCAAGGGATACCGTTGCCAGCTTGGAGGGCGTGCTGGGATCACTGTCAGCGAACGCGAAATCGCCGATGCCCGTCTTCGCATTGGCAATCGTCACGCTCGTCAGATTGGCGTTGTTGCGGAACGCGCTGTTTTTGATGCTCGTGACAGTGCCGGGGATCGTCACGGCCGTCAGGGCGGCGCCTTGGAACGCGTTGTCACCGATGCTTGTGACGCCGTTGCCCAGCGACACCGTCGCCAGCTTGGAGGGCGTGCTGGGATCATCGTCAGCGAACGCATACGAGCCGATGCTCGTCTTCGCATTGGCTATCGTCACGCTCTGCAGATTGGCGTTGTCGAAGAACGCTATGCTGCCGATGCTCGTCACACTTGCGGGGATCGTCACGGCCGTCAGCGCGGCCCCATAGAACGCGCTGCTGCCGATATACGTGACTCCATTGCCGATCTTCGCGCTTTCCAGCGCGGTCATTCCGATGAACGCCCGGTCGCAAATGAGCGTGACACTGTCGGGAATCACCAGGCTCTTGATCGTGGCGTTGTCCTTGAAAGCGTCCTCGCCGATGATCGCGACGGGCACCCCACCGATCGTCGACGGGATGTCGACCGCGCCACCGTCGCCCTTGTAGCCCGTGATCGTGCCCTGCGAGAACACGAAGTCGCTTTCCGACGCTGTCAGCACGATCCTCCGCTCCAGCACGTCGCAGCCCAGATGGATGCTCGTGCACGCCGCGGCCGAACTCTGGCCGCCGTCGAACTGGGCGGAAAACACCTCGCGGCGACGCACGCCACGACGGCGGGACGGACGGGCGGGGCGGGTAAAGATGGATCGCATGCGTGCCTCCACGTGCGGACAAGGAACTCGGAAAAACCAGTGCCCTTGTCCACGCACGGGAGTGCGTCGCTGGATTTATGGCCCAGATCGTAGTTTTCCCCCGCCAACACCGCAAGGAATGGGTGCGGGCGCGGACGCCTCGTTCACGGTCAGCGGGCGTCGAGCCGTGCGACCACGGCGGCCAGCAGCCGGTCGAGCCCCTGCCCGGTCACGGCGCTCACGCCGATCACGTCGCGGCCGATCGCCGCCGCCAGCTCCTGCCTGACATCCTCGGCCCCGGGCAGCTCGCTCTTGCTCACGACGACGATCTCCGGCCGGTCGCCCAGCGCCGCGTCGTAGCGGACCAGTTCGTCGCGGATCGCGCGGTAGTTCACCAGCGGGTCGCTGCCGTCGACCGGGGCCGGCTCGACCACGTGGACGAGGATCCCGGCCCGCTCGACGTGCCGCAGGAATTCGTGGCCCAGGCCGACGCCCGCGTGGGCCCCCTCGATCAGCCCCGGCAGGTCGGCCAGCACGAAGCTGCGATCCCGCGACACCGCGACGATGCCGAGCATCGGGGTCTTCGTCGTGAAGGCGTAGTCGGCGATCTCGGGGCGGGCGCGGGAGAGCCGCGAGAGCAGCGTGCTCTTGCCGGCGTTCGGCTTGCCGACGAGCCCCACGTCGGCGATCACCTTGAGCTCGAGGAGCAGGTGGCGGATCTCGCCTTTTTCACCCGGCGTGGTCTCGCGCGGCGCCCGGTTGGTCGACGACTTGAAGTGCAGGTTGCCCCAGCCCCCTGCCCCACCCTTGGCCGCGACGATCGACTCGCCCGCGGCGGCCAGATCCTTGAGGACGAGCCCCGTGCCCTCGTCGATCACGACCGTGCCCGGCGGCACCAGCAGCACGAGATCCTCGGCCATGCGGCCGTGGCAGTTCGCCGGGCCGCCCGATTCTCCAGGCGCCGCCCGCCACTGCCGGCGGTGCGCGAGCGCCGCAAGCGAGTCGACGCCGGCCTGGGCCCGCATGATCACGCTGCCGCCGTCGCCGCCATTGCCGCCATCAGGGCCGCCGAGCGGGATGTATTTCTCGCGCCGAAAGCTCTTACAGCCACGTCCGCCGTTGCCCGCCGCCACTTCGATCTGCACGCGGTCGACGAACATGCGGGGCGATCAGCCGCCGAGCACGGAGATGCGGCGGCCCTCGCGGTCGAAGCCGACGACACCGTCGACAAGCGCGTAGAGCGTGAAGTCGCTGCCCATGCCGACGTTCTTGCCGGCGTGGAACTTCGTGCCGACCTGCCGCACGAGGATGTTGCCCGCACGAACCTGCTCGCCGCCGAACTTCTTCACTCCCCGA
>JBILVO010000021.1:0-38468 GCA_044370415.1 Pirellulales bacterium | reverse complement strand
GCGGTGTTCCTTATGCTGCGAGCGAGATGCAGCGAGCGAGCGGTGTGCGGCGAGCGAGCGGGGAGGGCGTCAGGGCGAACGTGACAGGAAGCGTGACCGGAAGGAGGCCGCGGTGACCGGCCACCTTCGGGCCCAGCTCTTGGGCCCGCCATCCAACCGAGACAGCCCCTGCGACGGGAGCCGTCTCACGGCCCCGGCATATCGATTTCGTACCTCAAAACCCAGCTGTGGTCAATGCCCTCGGCCACCTTGGTGGCGGCCGCGTAGAGGGCCGGCCCCCGCGGGCCGAACAGGCCGACGAGCAGCCGCTCGCGGCCCCCGGCATCCTCCCGGGCGTTGACGGCGGTCTGGATCGCGTTGAACGCGGCCAGGGCATCGGCCGTTTCCAGGCGGCGGGGATCCACCTCCAGTTCGTCCAGCACGGCCGCCGTGCCGGACGCCGCCAGCTCCTTCGACAGGCTGGCGACGCGGACCGCCGCGGGGCCGAAGAAGGCCTCGGACCGCCGGCGCCGGGCGGGGCCACGGGGCGTCTCGTCGAGCGCTTCGAGCACCATGGCGAGAGACTCGAGCGGCTTTTGTGCCGCCGCCTCCGGAGTGAGGTCGAGGGCGGCCAGCGCCTGCCGACGGGCGGCGTCCTGTGCCGGCGGCACCGGCGCCGCCAGCCCCCGCGACAGCTGCTCGAAATACTCGAGGGCCAGGTCGCCGAACACCGCCTTCACGATCCGGCCACGGGCCGTCGGCTCCGCGACGCCGGCGAGCTTGCGGACGACCTTCGCCAGCGGCGCGAGGTCGCTGCCCTCGGGCGGCCTCTCGGCGGCTTCGGCGAGTTCGGACCAGGACAGGCCGAGGTCGGCCAGGCCTGCGACCGGCCGCGACTGCACCACCTTCTGCCGCCCCGCCGCCTCCAAGAGCCGGCTCCCGAGCGCGAGCCGCTCGAACATGCCGGCATAGCCGACATGCACATCCTCCTCGACCTCGTCCACGTCGTCGCCCGGCCGCCAGAAGTCGAGCCGCAGGCTGGCCAGGGCGTGATCCATCTTCGAGGCCGGAACCGTGTCGGGGTCGAACGAAGCGTCGGGCTTGAGCCTCCAGCGGATCGCATTCGTGAGCCCGCGGATCGAGATCGTGAAAAAATCGATCCGCGGATCGACATCCTCCCACATCGCCACACCCCAGCGTTCGCCGCCCGGGGGGATGTCGCTGGCCGACATGCTCGCACTGTCGAAGAACTCACGGTCCGGATCCTCGCGGCGTCGGATGGCGGACAAAGCGCCGGGAATGACGCGATCCAGGTAGCCGCGGTAGGCCGCCTCCCCCTCGTCCTCGGAGAGTCCCTCGAGGCTCTCGAGCACGAAGTGCGGGACGAACCGGACGGGCGTCTCGAACGACTCCGTCGTCCGCTGGGTGCGGTCTTTGGGATCGATCACCGTGCGGCGACCGCCCGTGTTGCGAACGCGATAGACCAGGTACCAGATCTTCTTGCGCCGCATCTTCAGGTCCGAGACCGGCACGTCCACATCGATGAACCGCGGCGGCTTGAAGGCGAACTCGAGGCACCAGATGTCGCGGGGAAACTCGATGCCCTTCGCCCGCTCGATCAGCGTGCTGTTGCCTGCCGCCCGCTTCGGCGTCCAGGTCCGCTGTTCGGCCAGCCCGCGGGTGACCTCGAAGAGTTCGAGCGGCTCGATCTCCCGCCGCTCCCCCTTCCCGTCGGCGTCACGCCGGCCAGCCTCCGCGCCGCCGCCCGCCGAGCTGCCGCCCGCCGAGTTGTCAGGGTCGAGCCTCCAGAGCACCTGGTAATCGCTGCTCGTGTTGGGCGGGATCACCGTGAGGACCCCGGGGGCGAGCCGCCGAAAGCCACTGCGGGCCCCGGCACCATCGGCCGCTCCAGCCGGCACGACCAGGCAGAAGCCGATGGCAAGCCAGAGGGGGACGACAATGGCTCCCCCCGGCCGCCGCGATCGAACCCAGCTGCAAATCCCCACGTTCATGGCAGGCTCCATCCCCGAAATACTACCAGAAAAAGGCGTTTCGAGCCCTAAATCAGCACAGTTTCGCCATATTCTCCAAATTCACTTGCCTATCCATTCCACGCAAAGCAGACTCTCCGTAGGCGAAGGATCCTTCCGGGAAAATTGGCCTCCTTCGGGAACACGTTCCGAAAGACACTCCCGGGGATGGATCGGTTCGCGTCTCCCGCACCAGGCCAGTCGTTCTCGACTGACACCCTCGACCGACAAGCAAGCATGCTCGACCGGAATCGACTCCAAACGCCGCCGACTGGGCCGCAGTCCGAGGACTGCCCGGCCTCGGGCTGGGATTGGGCCGCGTTGGCTGACTACGGGTCGGCCGACTACGGCCTGTTCGCGTCGGCCGAGGATTACGACGCCACGGGCATCCTTGCCGGCGTGGATCCGTGCGAATCCCGATATTGGTGGATGCCGGAACTGCACGCGTCGGTCGATGGCCCGCCCACCATCCTCGGCCACGCCGCCGCCGTCGAGCGACCGGCTCGCGGCACTCATGCGGCCAGGCGGGCCGGGTCCCGCAGCACCGCCGCCGCCTGAGCGATCTCGGCGGCCAGCGCACCGTAGTCGGCGGCGCCGTGCGAGTCTGGTGCGTAGTCGAAGATCGACTGGCCGAAGCTCGGGGCTTCCGCGAGGCGGATGTTCCGGCGAATGCGGGTCTCGAAGACCTTGGCCTCTCCCCAGGCGGCATGCCGGCTGGGGGCAGACGCAAAGAACGACTGCACATCGCGGCCGACCTCGGCGGCCAGCCGCGTGCCCGCCTCGTACATGCAGAGCACGATGCCCAGCAGCCGGAGCCGCGGATTGACGTGCTCCGACACCAGTTCGATGGTTTCCAGCAGTTTGCTCAGGCCGTGCAGGGCGAGAAAGTGCGGCTGCAGCGGCAGCAGGACCTCGTCTACGGCCGCCATGGCGTTGAGCGACAGCAGGCCGAGCGACGGCGGACAGTCCATCAGCATGAAGTCGAACGGCTCGTCCGCTCCATGTTGCCCGCCGGCATTGCACTGCGGCTCGGCCTCGATCCGCTGCCGCAGGATCGCCTCGCGGCCACCGCGGCCCGCCAGGGCCACCTCGACCGCCGACAGGTCGATGTGCGACGGCACGACCCAGAGGTTTTCGCCCGCGGGCACGAGCGCCGCCGACAGCGGCTGGCCCGACACGAGCACGTCGTAGGCGGAGATGGGGTGCGATCCCGGCATCACGCCGGCATGCAGCGTCGCGTGCGCCTGGGGATCGAGATCGACGAGACAGACCCGGTTGCCCAGGCGGGCCAGCGCCACGGCGAGATTGACAGACGTGGTCGTCTTTCCGACGCCACCCTTCTGATTGGCCACGGCGATGGACCGCATGGAAGAACCTCGCTGGAGGGAAGGCCCGCGTGTGCCAGAAGTGCCAGACGTATCCGGGTTGTCAGGAAACGGGACGGCATGCCCCGCTCCACCGCAGGCTGCCAGCGGACCCACAAAGGCGTCCGCCAGCGGCCCACGGGGCGGCGGAGCATAGGGATTCCCCATGTCCGATAAAAAGGCCGATTTCCCGGGCGAATCCGCCCACCCGCTCGGGTCCTCGCGTCACTCAGCCTGACGTCGCCGATTTTCTGCGGCCCGCTCCCCGGCGTCGCGCTCCCCGGCGTCCCGACTCCACGTGGCCCGAATCCAGGCGTCCAGCCCCCGGCCGATCCTGCCGAGGCCGATCCACCCAGGCTGCCCAACCACCGCCAGCGCACCGTCGGTCGCGTCGAGGTCGACGACCAGCGTCGTCTGGCCGCCGCCGTCCCGGTCCGTGAACACGAGCGCGGCATCCCAGCGATCGAGCGGCCGCGGCGCCCCCGAAAGCACATCGCCCCGCGGATCGGTCTCCGCGAACCGCTCCGACCAGCTGAAGTTCGCATCCTCGACGAGCCCGCGTCGCAGGTGCACGAGGCCCGGGGCCTGGGAAACGTCGAGCCTGGATGAGACCGCCAGCCGCCGCGGACCGCCGCCCGGCTGCACGGCAAGCAGCTCGACGCCGGCGGCCGAGGTGATCCTCCGCGCCGCGGCCGGGCCGTAGAAGGCAAGGCACTCTCTCGTCTGCTGCCGCTGAAACAAGATCGCCCCCACGGCGGCCGTCACTCCCAGCAGGAGCAGCCCCGCGACCAACCACGTGCCGCGCAGGCCGCCGGCCCGCGGCCCAGCCGAGCCCTCCATGCCCGAACTCACCCCAGCCCGGCGGGCCGTGGCCATGGAATCCGGCATGGGCGACGCGGGAGCGGTGCTCCGCGGAGCGTATGGATCTCGTGGCATGGACGATGTCTCCACGGCGACGCGACGTCGCCGGCGGCACTGTATACTGCGGTTCGGACGCGGTCGGCAGCCGATCGCCAGCCCCACCGGCCATCCCGTCGGAGACGACCAGCATGCCCAACGCCTTCGATCCCTACCGTGAAGCGCTCGTGGTCGAGCACCACACGATCTGGCCGGAAGACTTCGAAGACTGGTCGGACGGCGACAAGACGCGGGTCGAATCGCTGCTGCACGCCGCCCCGCAGGAGGCTGCAGAACTCGACTACCTCCGCCAGCATACCGGGTTTGCCCGCGTGATCACCGTGACGCCGGCCGACGTCGACAGGGTGAGCGTCTCCTGAAACCGGCCGCGTTGCGGCCGCCCGTGCGGCCGTGGCCGATGCCCCGCTCCTCGCCCCGCCCCCTGCCCCGCTCCTCGCCACCCGTGCCAGCCGACACAGCCACCATTCGCGTCACCCTGCCGGCAGGAGGCTCCGGCGCGGACCGCTCCTATGAGATCGTCGTCGGCTCGGGCCTCCTCGACACGCTCGGCCGGAGCGTCGCGGCGGCCGGCGGCAGACGGGCGCTGCTTGTCGCAGATGCGGCCGTGACCCAGTCGCACGCCCGCCGTGTCACCGCCGGGCTGGCCGCCGCCGACGTCGCCGTCGAAGTGGTGGAGATTCCCAGCGGCGAACCCTCCAAATCGGTCGCCGGCCTCGAGCGGCTCTGGGACGAGATGGGCCGTCTCGCGATCGATCGCCACACGCATGTGATCGGTGTGGGGGGCGGAGTGGTCGGCGACCTGACGGGCTTCGCAGCGGCCACGTTCAACCGCGGTCTGGCGGTCTGGCACGTGCCCACCACGCTCGTCGCGCAGGTCGACAGCGCTATCGGCGGCAAAACGGGCATCAATCTCGCGACGGGCAAGAACCTGGTGGGCAGCTTCTGGCAGCCCCGTGGCGTGCTCTGCGACGTCGCGACGCTAGGCACGCTGCCGGAGCGGGAATTCCGCAGTGGCCTGGCGGAGGTGGTCAAGTACGGCGTGATCCTCGACGCCCCGTTCTTCGCCTGGCTGGAGGGGAACGTGGCGGACATCCTGGCCCGCCGGCCGACGGCGCTCGAGCACGTGGTCCGGCGTTCCGCGGCGCTCAAGGCGGCGGTGGTCGAGCAGGACGAGCGGGAAGTCACGGGACTGCGGGCGATCCTCAACTACGGCCACACGTTCGCCCACGCCTACGAAACCTCGGCGGGATACGGCACGCTCCTGCACGGCGAGGCGGTGGCGATCGGCATGGAGGACGCCGCCACGCTCGCCGTCTCACTCGGCCGTATCCCCCGCGAGACCGCGGATCGGCAGCGGGCGCTGCTCGAGGCGTTCGGGCTGCCGGTAGCGGTGCCCCCGGCCGCGTGCCAGCCGGTGGATCGGCTGCTCGACGTCATGGCGCGTGATAAGAAGGCTGTGGCCGGCAGGCTGCGGTTCATCCTGCCGACGCGGCTTGGCCACGTGGAACTCGTGGACGACGTTCCCACCGACGTCGTCCGGCGAATCCTCGGCCGCTGACTGGCTGCTGACTGGCTATGGAAAAAGGCCTCCATGGCCTTTGTCCAGTCGCTCGTCGCGCGGGCCAGGCAGGTGGTGCGAATCACCCCACGCCCCGGTCGCCAGCGACCAGCCGCTGGTGCGAATCGCCCCACGGACTCTGGCGGCCCGGCGTGATTCGCACCACCCCGGATGCATTCTCGGAACGGGATCCGGGGGGCCGAAAATCGCCGTTCCCTGCGGAAAAGGCTGCTTTTCTGCGGAAGCCACCGCGAGCTCCCGCGTGCAGTTTGGATGGCGGGAGCGTTTTTGGCACGGGGAATGCAACTCAGATCCGACACGGGACGGGTGCCGCGAACGTCGGTGCCCCGCCCCCACCAACGCTCTCCCAGCACGCTCCACGCTCACTGCCTCGGCTCATTTGACACAGAAAGTATCGTTGACATGACCCACACAGCACCCGCTCCCCACGAAGCCGTCGCACCCGCGGCGGCCTGCCTCGCCCGCCGCCCGCTGCTGACGCCTGCCGACGTCCTTTTCTGCGTCGTGCCGGTCGCCCTGTTCCTGTCGATCGTGTCGCTCGTCTGAAGCCGCCTGAATCACCGCAGTCACGCAGAAGTATTTTTCGAGGAGTGTTTTCGATGAACGCATCGTTCGGCCATGACTCTTTCGACCGTGCTTCCGACGACAATCTCAGTCGGCTGTGCACGCTCGCCGAGGTCGGCATCCGCGAGGTGGTGATCGTCGATCCCTCCTTCGACCGCTACGCCGACTTCGTCGCGGAGGCTCAGGCGGGTGCCGTGGGCCTGCACTTCTGCGTCGACGGCCGGTCCGCCATGCGGCTCGCGCGGCGATTCCGGGCCGACGTGTGGCTCGTCAGCGACCAGCTTCCCGACGTCTCCGGCCTTGATCTGATCGAGATGCTCTCGGCCGAGGTGACGCGGTCCGAGGCCGATCCGTCGCTGACCGGCGGCTCATCCGGGTGTCGGACCGGCCGTGGCATGCGGTCGGGAATCTTCGTCGTCGCCGACGAGTATCGGATCGAGGACGAGCAGCGTTCTCTCGCGGCCGGCGTGGCCGGATATCTCGTGCGTCCCGTGACGATCGACGTGCTCGTGGCCATGCGGTCGCCCGCGGAGCGACTCGACGCGACGACGAGCGCCTGATGGCCGGCTTCGGGATGCCGCTCATGACGGGATGCCGGCTCCTCGCCCACTGCCGATGGGTTCGGGCGGTGCGTGCGTCTCTCGCCGTCGCCGTGCTGCTGACGGGCATCTGCCTCGTCAGTGAGGCCCGCGGGCAGAACGACTGGCAGTATCCCGATCCCTACTTCGGCATCCTGGAGATCGAGAAGTCGCACGACGCCGCCACGCGGCGACGGTATCGCGCGGAGGTCTCCCCTGCCCCGCAGCGGGATGCGACGACGGCCCCCGACCGAGGAACGTTCGGCTCGGCCCCGGCGGACCAGGCTCCGGCGAACCACGCCCCGGCCCCCCGGCAGAGCCGCTTCCGCTGGCGCACGAGATCTCGCCGCTAGCTGGCTGCCTCTGGCTGGCCGTGGAAAAGCCCTCCCTGGCTTTTTCCGCTGCCGCCCGCCGCTACCGGGACCGCTTGTCGCGGCGTGCCTGGGCCCGCTTGCCTGAGGCGAGCACGTGACCGCCGCGCCGGGTCGACACGCCCTTCAGCGCCAGGCGGGCCTGCTTGGCACCAGCCCGGGCCGACCGCTGCTTCGAGCGATCGAACCGCACCGCTTGTGCCGCGCCGACCGTCGCCGCGATCGGAGGCCGCGGCTGGCGGCGGGTGCCGGAGGCCTTGGCAGCGTCTGCCGTGGCGGCTGCAGGCTGCGCCGCGACGCTGGCGGAAGCGACGGCCGGCTTCGCGGCTGGTTTCGTGGCCGATTTTGGCGCTGATTTCGGCGCTGGCTTCGGCAGACGGGCGCGATTGAGGTCGGCGGTCTTCTCGGCCAGGGCCGCCCGCATGCCCGCACGGGTGGCACGATGCGCTGCGACGCGACTGCTCTTTTTCACGGGCCGGCTGCCCGCCGCCGGCTTCGCCGGCGCACCCTCGAGTGCCGCGAACCGTTGCTCGAGCCGCGCCACCGCCCCCTGCAGCAGGTCCGCCTTCTCGCGGCTGCGGGCGTTTGCCTCGGCGACCGCCTGCGGCGACCGCTTCCCCTTCCGAGCCTGGTGGCCGAGGAGGTCGCGCCACTTGTCGCGCAGCCCCCGCACCCGCTTGAGCCGGTCGAGGACCGCGGCGCGGTCGGCGCTGTCGAGCGCGGTGCCGGCGGTCTCGGCGAGCAGTTTCCGCTCCGCCGCGGTGAAGAGATCCGGCCGTTGCGAGCCGGTCGCCACCGGCCCCCTGCCCGTCTTGCCCTGCCTTCCGGACGCCACCCGCCGCGACTTCTTGGCCATGCAACAACCCACTTTCATCGGAGAAGGATCGAACGGCCGTCACCGCCGCACGTGCGGACGGGATGCCGGGCACTCATCATAGCGGCTGCGCGGCACGGAGGCCGAACGCCCCCGGCGAACCGCCCCTCACCACTTCGCCTCGACGGCGAGTCCGCCGAGGTCGGCGGTCGGCAGCGGCACCACCCGCACCTCCATGCCGGCGAAGTGCATCTCGGTGCGATTCACAGCCATCGAACTGGCCCAGGCCAGGTACCAGCCGAGGAAGATCTGCGAGGGGTAGTGGGCGTTGTCGGTCATCCGCGAGAAGCCGACGAACGTCGAGCAGACGTAGAGCGTGCCCTTGGCGAGCGGGTTCTCCACCATTTCGGCCGCCGCGAGGAACGGAATCGCCCCCACGAACGCGTGGCCGCTGACGCCGTTGTTGTCGTTGAAGAAGTGCCAGTCGCTGCCCGCGGAACCCTCCCCCGGCCGCGAGGCTCCAGTCGCCATCTGC
Organism: Pirellulales bacterium; assembly: GCA_044370415.1. Lineage (GTDB taxonomy): Bacteria > Planctomycetota > Planctomycetia > Pirellulales > UBA1268 > CAMCQY01. The sequence continues at coordinate 29,736 of JBILVO010000021.1, read as the reverse complement.
AGCACATAGAGCGGCGGGGCACCCACGGCGAAAATCCGCAACGAACGCGAGCCCCATTCGCCGACGATGTCCCCCGCCGGCTGCCCCTCGAACACGAGCCCCGTGGCCGCCGCCGCCCCGAAGATGGCCAGCGCGTACTTCCCCTCGCCGAGCGGCTTACAGTCGGAGAAGAACGTGCCGACGTCGGTGGGCCTCACACCTGTCTGCCAAGCGTTCTGCATCGTCGTGTCGAAGCCCGTGTTTGCCATCAGCGCTCCGGCCCCGAAGGCGGCCGTCAGGCACGTGAGCGATTCGCAGGAGTAGAAGTTGCGGTAGTCCTGCAGCACCATATGCCCCGCCCGCGAGAGCCGCGGGAAGCGGCTGTGGGCCCAGGGCGGCTCGGGCGGCCCACTCCACTCGTTCTCGAGGGAGGGAAGCGCGTAGATCGGCTCCGCCACGCCGCCCGGGGCCGTCGCCATCCTTGCGGCGAGCGTGGTCGTGATGTCGGTCCGCGCGGCGTCGGGCGTGGCGCCGGGCCAGCCCCCGGTCAGCTCGATCCGTCCCGGGGCGGCCGGGGCGTGCGCGTCGGCGATCGATTGCGTCTCGACGATGGCGTCGATCCAGGCGCCGTTGCCGGCGGGCACCACCCGCACGACCACACGCTGCCGCCGCGGCGGCCACGCCCGCGCACTCGTCGGCAGCCCGCCAGGAGCGATCCTGGCCTCGGCCGGCTCGATCCAGGCCGACTCGATGAGCCCGTCGCGTGGCGGCACGGAGTGGAAGTCGGGGTCGATCTTCCGCACGACGGGCCAGTCGGCCGACACGGTCTCGAGCGTCTGCCGCCAGAGCCGCTCGCCGTTGGAACTCGGCATGAACATGCCGCCGGTTTCCTTCGCCGCAGGCGGCTCCTCGGCGGCCGCCCGCGGGGCGACGGCATCGACCAGTTCGAAGTCGACCGCGATCGCGTTGCCATCCAGCGCGATGGCCATCGCGATGGCCATCGCGCTGGTCAGCGCAATGGCCAGCGCGAGCCGGGCGCAGTGCGTCATCGTGCGCAGGATCTCCGCAGGATGTCTGGGCAGTGGTGGCGGCATGGTCGGGGCGGGGACTGTCCCAGCACGGCTGGCCTTGGGCAAGGCAGGTTTTCCGCTGCACTCACCCCTCCGCCATCGACTTCGCAAGCCGCTCCTTCGGCAGCATTGCCAGATTCCCCCGCTTACCAGTCGGCGACGCGGTCGGCGGCAAGCTGGGCAGCATCAGCCGCCTGTCTGTTCGGCACGTTCCGCGGCGGCCGGCGGCGCCGCCGCGTCGATGAACACCTCCATCTGCTGTCCCACGAACAGGGGCGGCAGCCCGGTGGGGTCGAACTGGTAGATCACCTGCAGCACCCGCGTGTCGACCCGCTCGGTGTTGTCACCGGTGAGCGACTTCTTCGGCACGACATAGGGGTGCACCCGGAAGAACCGCAGCGGATACCGCATCTGCAGGTTGCCCCGCGGCACCGCGGTGGCCGTCGCCGCGCTGTGAAACCGCGGGATGTCGAACTCGTCCACGTCCACCCGCACGTGCAGCCTGTCGACGTTGCCGAGCACGATGAGCGGCTGCCCCGGCGGCGCGCCCACGAACTCTCCAGGACGCACGTTCACCTGAAGCACGCGGCCGTCGACGAGCGCCCGGACGATCAGCCGGTCGAGGTCGACCTCGATCTTGGCGAGTTCCGCCTCGGCCCTGTCGATCGCGGCCCGGGCGACGTCGCGGTCGTACTGCCAGGAGCCGGCCTTGAGCAGGTCGAGGTCGGCCTGCGACTTGCTGAGGTTCGACTGCGCGTAGGCGGCCGTCTGCCGTTTCTGGACGAGGTCCTGCTCGGTCGTGACCTTGCGGGCGAACGTCTCCTCGGCCCGGGCCAGCGCATCCTTCTCGATCACCAGCAGCGAGCGTGCCTCTTCGACCTTCGCGGCCAGGACCGGGATCTTCTCCTTGCGCGGCTCCGCCTCCAGCTTGACCAGTTCGCTCTTCGACTGCGACACCGCCGCCCGCTTCACGGCCAACTCGCCATTGAGGTCGCGGTCGTCCAGCCGGAAGAGCGGCTGCCCCGCCTTCACGTCGTCGCCCACCTTGACGAGCACCTCGACCACGACGCCCGGCGTGGCCGAGCCGACCGAGATGTTCTCCGTCTGGGCCTCGACGATGCCGGCGGCCGCCAGCGTGTCGGCGTAGGGGCTGCGGGCCGGCTGGATCGGCGGCGGCGGGCTGGAGAGGACCGGCCGCGTCCGCATGACGAACCAGCCGGCGAAGCCCAGGAGCGACAGGCCGATCAGCGGCAGCGCGAACTGCGTGAGCACGTCGGCGATGCTGCGTCGGCGATCCAACGACCGCCGCCGTGGCGGTCCCGGTGGCGCGTTCGACATGTCGGAGGGTGCGGAGGCCATGACGTCCATCGTACGCAGACAGCCGGAACCATCCAACGCCTGACGGCCGAGCGGAAGGAATCGCCCGTCAGGCCGACGGTCGCTCGGCGCCGGTGGCCCGCGGGGCGGCCTCGACCGACACGATCCTGCCGTCCTCCATGGCGGCGATCCGGTCGGCGAAGGAGTAGACCCGCGAGTCGTGGGTCACCACGATCACCGCCCGGTCGGGCTGCACGGCGATCCGGGAGATCAGCTCCATCGTGATACGGCCGTTCTCGGCGTCGAGGGCGCTGGTCGGCTCGTCGCAGATGAGCAGCCGGGGGTCGTGCACGAGCGCCCGTGCGATCGCCACCCGCTGCTGCTGGCCGCCGGAGAGCTCGCCCGGCAGCCGCGTGAGCCGGTCGCCGAGGCCGAGCCGCTCGAGCACGTCGGCCGCCACCTCCACGGCCCGCCGCCGCCGCCAGCCGGCGATGAGCAGCGGCACGGCCGCGTTCTCCACGGCCGTGAGCGCCGGCAGGAGGTTGTAGGACTGGAAGACGAAGCCGACCTGATCCCGGCGGAACCGCACCTTGCGGCCGGGCCGCATGGCCACCAGATCCTCACCCAGCACGATCACTTCGCCGTCCGACGGCTCGAGCGTGCCGGCGACGATCGAGATGAGCGTCGTCTTCCCGCAGCCGCTCGGGCCGACGAGCATCAGCAGTTCTCCGTACGGCACGTCGAGGTCGACGCCCCGCAGGGCCTGCGTGAGCGAGCCTCCCGCGCCGAACGACTTGGTCACGCCCCGGACCCGCACCGCTGAGCCGGTGGCCGCGGCGTCGATGCCAGCGGGCGATGTGTCCGGCAGCCTGGTCTCTCGCACCGTCGCGTCTCCTCGGGGCGGCGTGGCCGCCCGCTCTCGTCTTGGGGCGGCGTGACCGCCCGTACTCATCCCGGGGCGGCCAGGCCGCCAGCTCTCGTCAGCCACGAAACACGATCGCGGGATCGACGACGAGCACCTTGCGGATCGACAGCAGGCTGGCCAGGAGCACGATGACGAACACCGCCGCAGCCGTGATCGCCAGCACCTGCCAGGGCATGAAGAACGAGAGCCGCGAACGTCCGCCCGCGATCGCCTGGCCGAACAGGGCCGCGAGCCCCACGCCCACGCCGTAGCCGATCACACCCACCTGCAGAGCCTGCGCGAGCACCATCATGAGGATCGTCGAGTTGCTCGTGCCCATCGCCTTCAGCGCACCGAACTGGCGGATGTTCTCCACGGTGAAGAGGTAGAACGTCTGACCGGCGATGGCCGTGCCCACGAGGAAGCCGAGGAACACGGTGATCCCGAAGTTGACCGGAATGCCCGTCTTGGCCAGGTAGTAGCGGATCGTCTTCCAGATGAACCGCTGCCGCGTCTGCGCCTGCAGGCCGGTGTGCGCCTCGATCCGGCGGCAGACCTCCTCCGGATCCTCGCCGGGCGCCGCGTCGGCGAGCACGAAGGAGAGCACCTTCCGCTCGGGGGGCGCGTAGCGGATGGCCTGGCTGTAGCGGGTGTAGACGATCGGGAAGCTCTGGAACGTGCGGCTGGCCTTGGTGATGCCGACGAGCACCGCCCGGTGATCGTTCATCTCGAACACGCGGCCGAGCCGGTAGGGCTCATTCGGCCAGATCCGCCGGTAGCCGGCTTCGTCCATGATCACCGCGTCGGGGCTGCGCAGCCCCGCGATCGACCCCATGAACATCCCCCCCGGCGCGCCGACGAGCGTGGCGTCGTCGAGCCCGAGCAGGATCATCTGCTCGTAACTGCCCTCCTGGAGCCGCGCGCGGGCGATTCCCTTGTAGAACGACACCGCCCAGGCGACACCCGGCACGCCCTTCACCCTGTAGAGGGCGGTGTCGGGCAGCGGCTTCACGTCGTCGACGAACTGGACGTTCTTGTCCATCACCCAGATGTTCGCCCCCTCGACATCGCGGATCTGGCTGATGGTCAGCGACATCAGGCCGCAGAAGATCGACGACTGCTGGGCGATGAGCAGCGCCGCGAACACCACCCCGAACACGATGCCGAGGTATTTGACGCGGTTTCCGATCAGCATTTTCCAGGCGACCCAGAGCATCGGCGGAGTATATCCGGCCATGGAGCACGCAGGGGAGCGAGCGCCGCCATGGGGGACGCGGCCCGGCGCCGGCTTCTGGTATCCTGAGCGGCCGCCTTCTTTCCGACAGGTGCACCCGTGCCAGGGACGGCCGACCCAGCCCCACTGCCCGTCGACGACGCCCGCATCGCGGAGATTCTCTCCCGCTGGTGGGGCTTCGAGCAGCTGCGGCCGCTGCAGGCCGATGCGATCCGGGCGGCGATCTCAGGCCGCGACTCGCTGGTCGTGATGCCGACTGGTGGGGGAAAAAGCCTCTGCTACCAGCTGCCGCCGCTGCTCGGCGACACCACCGACGTCGTCGTGTCGCCACTGGTCGCGCTCATGAAGGACCAGGTCGACGCGCTCGAGGCCATCGGCTATCCCGCCGCGGCCATCCACTCGGGCCTCGACGCCGACGAGCGGCGGCGGATCCGCGACCGGCTCGCGGCCCGCGAGCTGCGGCTCCTGTTCACCGCGCCGGAGCGGCTCGTGAATTCCGGCCTGCTCGACCTGCTGGCGCAGGTGGGCGTGCGCCGCTTCGCCGTCGACGAGGCCCACTGCATCAGCCAGTGGGGGCACGACTTCAGGCCCGAGTACCGGCAGCTCGCCCTGCTCCGTGAGCGGTTCCCCACGGCCAGCGTCCACGCCTTCACCGCCACGGCCACGCCGCGGGTCCGCGACGACATCGTCGCGCAGCTGCAGCTCCGCCAGCCCGACGTGCTGGTGGGAATATTCGACCGCCCCAACCTCGTCTACCGCGTCGTGCCGCGGACCGACCGCATCCAGCAGACGCTCGAGGTGCTCGGCCGGCACGCCGGCGAGGCCTCGATCGTCTACTGCATCTCGCGGAAGGAGACGGAGCGGCTGGCGGCCCGGCTGGCGGCCGAGGGCATCCTCGCCCGGCCCTACCATGCGGGGCTCGACGCGGCCCAGCGGCACAAGACGCAGGAAGCCTTCGCGCACGAGACGATCGACGTGGTCGTGGCCACCGTCGCCTTCGGCATGGGGATCGACCGCTCCGACGTCCGCCTCGTGCTCCACACCTCGCTGCCCAAGAGCCTGGAGGCCTACCAGCAGGAGACGGGCCGCGCCGGCCGCGACGGGCTCGCCGCCGAATGCGTGCTGCTCTATTCGTCGGCCGACGTCTTCAGCTGGGAGGCGCTCGTGCGGAAGAGCGCCGAGGAATCGGAGCTGGAGCCGGAGGAGGCGGAGCGGCTGATCGCCGCGCAGGTGGCCCACCTGCACTCGATGCGGCGCTACGCCCAGGCGGCCCGCTGCCGGCACGCGGCGCTCTCCGAATACTTCGGCCAAGCCTACGGCACCGCACCGTGCGGCGCCTGCGACGTCTGCCTCGACGAGACGGCCAACCTGCCCGAGTCGACCGTCACCGCGCAGAAGATCATCTCCTGCGTGGCCCGGGTCGGCGAGCGGTTCGGCGTGCGGCACGTCTGCGAGGTGCTCCGCGGTGCGAAGACCGAGGGCATCCAGCGGCACGGCCACGACAGGCTCTCCACGTTCGGCCTGCTCGCCACGCTCGACCAGCGGGCGACCGAGAACCTCGTCCACCAGCTGCTCGACCAGGACCTGCTCGCGCGGAGCGGCGGCGACCGGCCGGTCGTCGGCCTGAACCCGCGGTCGTGGGAGGTGCTGCGGGGCGAGCGGCCGGTGGTGCTGCTGGAGCCCCGCGTCGGCAAGACCCGCGCGGCCAAGGCCGACGTCGATGACTGGCAGGGCGTCGACCGCGACCTCTTCGAGCGGCTGCGGCTCTGGCGGCGGCGGGTGGCCGACGCCCGCGGCAAGCCCGCCTGGACGATCCTCGACGACAAGTCGCTGCGGGCGATCGCCCGCGAGAAGCCGGCCTCGCCCGCCGCGCTGCTCCGCTGCAAGGGGATCGGCGAGAAGCGGCTGGCCGACTTCGGCGCCGCCGTGCTCGACATCGTCTCCGGCCGTGAGCCGTCCTGACGCCGCATCGCGGCGTCAGCAGCCTGTGGGACAGATCTGCCGCCGTTTTCGGACGTCAGCAGGCCGTTGACCACCTCACCCGTGACGAGCACGCAGGTACGGCCGGGCGTCGTCCGCACCGGCTCGGCGCGGCGACGACGCGACCCTGACCGTCTCTTATCGACTGCACGGGATACGACCTCCCACCCGCAATGACCGGCACTGCGACCGCCGCGTTCAAGGGCGCGATGCCTCGCATCGCCGTGAGCAGGATCCCCGCGATGAAACGCGTCTTCAGCGGTCTACTGTTTGCCATGCTCCTGGGCCTCGCGGCCCTGTGGATGAGGCTCAGTCGCCCCGAAAGCATCGCGCCGCCGCCCGAATCCGAGGTGGAGCTGACGGCCGTCGAAAAGGGCACGACCTACAAGGTGCACGGTGGCAACGCGTACCGGGTGGAGCCGCGGACGGGCCGGTGGGAGTTCGTGCAACGGGTCTACGATCCCGGCTTCTACGCGAAGCACTACGTCGAGCGTGACGGGGCGATCTTCCGCAAGGACGACAACGGCGCGCTCGTGCCGGTGCGGCGCCGGTTCGCCGAGGACTTCGCAGGCACGACGCGGCTCGCCGAGCTCATCGGCCCGGAACGCGGCTGGACATCCTGCGCGTTGCAATCGCCGCGCACGCGGTCCGTGGCCGACTATGTCGCGCTGCGGAAGCGCATCCTCGGCGGCACGGGAGACTTCCTCGACAACCGCCTCGAACCCAGCGCCGACGCGGCGCACGGCGGAAGCGTGTCGCTCAGGAGCGTATCGATGCCGCCGGCCCGCGGGATGGTCACGGCCAAGGCGTCGCTCTCCACCGAATTGCTGCACTTCGTGAAGGGGGACGACGTCTGGATCTCCCTGTGGTGCCAGGTGCCTGCCGACAGCGGCATGCCCTTCACCGTACTGGATCTGGAGACCACCTGGATCGAGCAGCATCCCGGCATCCGTGTCGCGATCGCCGACGGCAAGCACGTCTGCCTCCAGCTGAAGTCGCTCGGCAATCCCTCTTACCGGCAGCCGCAAGGCAAGGAAGTCGTGTTTCCCAGGGGCCGCTGGGTGCGGCTTCGCGTCCATCTCGGCCTGACCGAGGCCGACGACGGCGTGATCGAGGTCTGGCAGAACGACCAGAAGATCATCGATACCCGCGGACGGACGCTCGTGCTCGCCACCGCGATCTACAACAGCCTGGAGGTGGGCATCACCGCCTACAACGAGCAGGGCCGGCCGGCGACGCTCCACGTCGACGACGTGTCGATTTCCAGGGAGCCGTTCGCGGACTGACGCGACGCCGGCGGCCGGTCAGCCCTCGCCCAGATACGCGTCGCGGACGCGGCGGTCGCCCGCGAGGTCCTTGCCGCTGCCGGCAAGCGTGACGCGGCCGGTTTCGAGCACGTAGCCGCGGGAGGCGAGCCTGAGCGCGGCCCGCGCGTTCTGCTCCACGAGCACCACGGAGATGCCGCGGGCCGACAGGCCGGCGATCACCTCGAAGATCTTCGCGACGATCAGCGGCGCCAGCCCCAGCGACGGCTCGTCGAGCAGGAGCAACTTCGGCCGCCCCACGAGAGCCCGCGCCAGCGCCAGCATCTGCTGCTCGCCGCCCGACAGCGTGCCGCCCAGCTGGCCCATCCGGTCGCCGAGCACGGGAAAGAGCCCGCAGACCTCGTCGATGTCGCGCCGCATCGCGGCCCGGTCCGCCTGCGTGAAGCCGCCGAGCTCGAGATTCTCACGCACCGACAGCCGTGGGAAGATGCGGCGGCCCTCCGGGGAATGCCCCACGCCGAGCCGGACGATCTCGTGCGGCGCGAGCCCCGTGATCGGCCGTCCCTCGAACAGCACCCGGCCGCCGCGGGCGGGCACGATGCCGGAGATCGCCATCAGGAGTGTCGTCTTGCCGGCCCCGTTGGCGCCGATGATCGCGACGAGTTCGCCCGCAGCGACCTCGAGCGACACGCCGTCGAGCGCCTTGATCGGGCCGTAGCCCGCCGAGAGTCCGTCGACCTGGAGCATCGGCGATTCCATGGAGCATCCTCGTGGCCCGGACGGGCCTCACGCCTCGCCGCCCAGGTAGGCCGCGATCACCTTTTCGTCCCGCCGCACCTCGGCAGGCGTGCCCTCGGCGATCTTCACGCCGTGGTCGAGCACCGCCACCCGGTCGCTGATCCGCATGACCACGTTCATGTGGTGCTCGATGAGCAAGACCGTCACGCCGCGTTGCCGGATCCGTTCCACCAGCCGCGCGAGCTCCTCGGTCTCCGCGGGATTCATCCCGGCCGCGGGCTCGTCGAGGAGCAGGAGCTTCGCGCCGGTGGCCAGCGCCCGCGCGATCTCCAGCCGCCGCTGGTCGCCGTAGGGAAGCTGGCCGGCGATCCTGTTGGCGGCGACCGACAGGCCGACGAAGTCGAGCGCCTCCAGCGCCCTTGTGCGGGCGGCGGCCTCCGCCCGCCGGTTGGCCGGCGAGCGGAAGAGCATCGCCGGCACGCCCCCGGGGATCGTGCGGTCGAGGCCGACGAGCACGTTCTCGAGCACCGTCATGTTGGAGAAGAGGCGGATGTTCTGGAACGTCCGCGAGATGCCGGCGCGGGCCACGACGTGGGGCGACCGCCGTCCGCGTTGCCACACGGCGATCGTTCCGGCGACGCCGAGGAGCCCGCCGGCCAGCAGGCCAAGCCAGCCGCGGCGCCGCACCCGGGACTTGCCGGCGGCCAGCCGCGTGAGCACCTCTTCCTTCACGAGCGGCCTGCCCGCGGCAGTCTCCGCGACACCGGCGAGATCGCTGGTTACGGGAACCGTGCCGGGTCCCACCCGCCGTGCCGTGACCTCGGCCTGCAGTGCGTTGCGGACGGCCAGCGCCTCGGCCAGGTCCCGCTTGATCGCCAGCACGTCGACGCCGTCGGCGCTCACCACCCGCCACTTGCCGGCCATCTGGTCGATCGCCAGGTCGGCCCGGAAGTATCCACGCAGCCGCTCGGCGGCGCCGGCGAGCGTAAAGGGCTCGCCGGTGATCATGCCCCGCTTCACGACGGCCTGCCAAAGCCGGTCGACGTCGACCGCCGCGGCGGCGAAGAGCAGCCCCGTCAGCAGGCCGACACCGACCGCCGACCAGAACGTGCCCGCGGTGAACGACCGCTCGAGCCTGCGGCCCTCGAACCGCACGGTGCCGCTCGTCGGCGCGTAGATGCCGCTGATCGTGTTGAAGGCCGTCGTCTTGCCCGCGCCGTTGGGCCCGATGAGCGAGACGATGCTCCCCGCCGGCACGTCGAGGTCGAGGTCCGAGACCGCGACGAGGCCGCCGAACCGCACCGTCACCCGGTCGACGTCGAGCAGCGGAGCGGCCGTGCCGGCGTGCGGCGGCGCGGCTGCGGACGGATCGAGGGCGGTCATCCGTGCACCTCGTGGAGTTCCGCGGCGAGCCGCCGCGACGGGATGAGGCCCTCGGGCCGGAACCGCATCACGAGCACCAGCGCCAGGCCGAATATCGCGAGCCGCCAGCCGCTGAAGGAGAGCAGGCTCGACCCGGTGGGGTTGATGTTCATCTGCTGGATCCAGGAATCAGCCCACGGCGCGAGCACCGTGTCGAAGCCCACGAGGATCGCCACCCCCAGGATCGTGCCCGGGATGCTGCCCAGGCCGCCGAGGATCACGGCGCACAGCACCATGATCGACCGGTTGAAGTCGTACGCGTTCGGGTCGGCGGTCGTCGACAGGCTCGCCGCATAGAGGCAGCCGGCCAGGGCCGCCACCGCCGACGACATGGCGAACGCCGAGAGCTTCACCCGCGTGGCCGAGATCCCCATCGCAGAGGCCGCGAGCTCGACCTCGCGGACGGCCACCCATGCGCGGCCCAGCCGCGAATGCTCGAGCCGCCGCATCGCCACCACCACGCCCGCCAGCGACAGAAGCGACAGGTAGTAGAACCAGCGGGGATCGATCGCGAAGGCCAGCCCGAGGTCGAGGCCGCCCACCGACACGCCCGCCCCCGGAGGCGGCACGGGGTTGAGTCCCTTCATGCCGCCGGTGATCTGCTCGAGGTTGCGGAGCGTCACCTTCACGACCTCGCCGAAGCCGAGCGTGACGATCGCGAGGTAGTCGCCGCGCAAGCGGAGCGTCGGAGCCCCGAGGGCCAGGCCGACGCCGGCAGCCGCGAGCACGCTCACGACGGCAGCTGCGAGAAAGCCCGTCTGAAACGGATACATCGGCACCGTGAGGATGGCGAGCAGGTAGGCCCCGATGCCGAAGAACGCCGCGATGCCCAGGTGCACGAGCCCCGTGTAGCCCACCATCACGTTGAGGCCCAGCGCGAGGATGCAATAGATGAAGAGCGTCGTCACCTGGCCGCCGAGGGCGCCGCCGAGCGCGGGGACGAACAGCGGCGCGGCCGCCAATACGGCCAGCGTGACGAGCTCCCAGCGTTCCCGCAGGAACGCGGCCACCGATTCGCGCCCTGCCACCGTGCCGTTGTCGTTCACACCTTCTCCTTCGTCCCGCGGCCCAGCAGCCCCTCCGGCCGGAACACGAGGATCACGATCAGGATCGCGAACACGATCGCCCCGGTCCACCGCTCGCCCACGTAGGCGCTCGACAGCGACCGGACGAGCCCGATCACCAGCCCACCAACCACCGCCCCCGGGATGCTGCCAATGCCGCCGAGCACGGCCGCCGTGAAGGCGTAGAGGCCGTTCTGGAAACCCATCTGGAAGCCGATGGTGTTGATGTAAAGGCCGTAGATCACGCTCGCCGCGCCCCCGAGCGCCCCGCCGATGAAGAAGGTCGCGGCGATGACGCGGTCGACGTCCACGCCCACCAGCGCCGCGGCGGTCGGATCCTGCGAGACCGCCCGCATCGCCCGGCCCAGCCGGGTTGTCCGCACCAGCAGCGTCAGCCCGATCATCAGCGGCGCCACGACGACCAGGACGAGCAGATCCTTCCAGGTGAACTGCAGCCCCTCGCCGGGAAGCAGATTGGCGGAGGGGAGAAGCTCCGGGAAGGAGCGATCCGCGGGGCCGATCCAGAAGAGCGCGACGTTCATGAAGATGAACGACACGCCGATCGCGGAGACGAGCGGCGCGAGCTTCGGGGCGGTGCGCAGCGGCTTGTAGACGATCCGGTCGACGCAGACGTTGAGCGTGCCGCAGAAGAGCCCGCAGACCGCCACCAGGAGCACGATACCCAGCCAGGTCGAGGCCGGGCCCGCGACCCCCAGGCCCAGCGCCGTCACCAGCGTCAGCGCCAGGCACGCCCCCAGCGTGATCAGGTCGCCGTGGGCGAAGTTGATCAGCCCGATGATGCCGTAGACCATCGTGTAGCCCAGGGCCACCAGCGCGATCAGCGCGCCGTTGGTCAGCCCGATCAGGCACTGCTGCAGGAAAAACTGGACGGACACGGGGAGGCTTCCGGAAAAACGGGACGGCCCGGCTGCAGCGGTTGTACAGCGTCGATCGCTCCGGTGCAGCGCCGGCGTGCGATCACGGGGGCGGAGCCGCCCCCGTGGCGTCGCCTGCGAGCGAGGCGTCGATGACCTCCTCGAACTCGAATCGGCCGTTTTTCACGGCGCTGACGGTGAGCGTCCGCATGGTCGTGTCGCCGTTCTCGTCGAACCCCCAATGGCCGAGGGCGCCGTCGAAGTCGCGGATCGCGAGGGCGGCATCGGCGATGGCCCGGCGATCCTTGGTGCCGACCCGCCGGATCGCCTCGAGGGCCACCCGCGCGGCCTCGTAGCCGTACACGGCGTAGGCCTCGGGGGTCTCGTGATGCTTCTCGCGATAGCGATCGACGAACTCCTTCCCCTTGCCGGTGAGCTTCTCGGGCGGCAGCCCGCCGAACGTGACGAAGCAGCGGCCCTCCAGGTTCGCCGCGCCGGCCGAATCGATAAAGACCTGCTCCCGGCAGCCGTCGGGCACCATCAGGATCGCCGTGATGCCGGCGCTGGCCATGTCCTTCGCCAACTGCCCCCCCTTGCTCTGCGTCGTGCCGCCGAAATAGACGAGGTCGGGCTTCGCCGACTTGATGCTCGCCATCAACGACTTGAACTCCTGCGCCTTGGCGTCGATCGAGTCGTGGCCGAGCACCTCGATGCCGATCTCCCGGCACCGCTCGTCGAAGAGGTCGGCGATTCCCTTCCCGTAGACCTCGTTGTCGTCGAGGATGTAGACCGTCTTCACTCCGCGCCGGCCGGCCCAGTCCGCCGACAAGGGGCCCTGGAGGTCGTCCGCCGGCACCACCCGCGTGTAGTTGAGCCGGCCCGTGGGGCGGTAGACGCCGGGCTCGCCCGGCGCGCCGAGCCCCGGCTTGGTGAGCCCGACCGCCGTGTTGGCGGGCGACACCATGAGCAGGTCGCCGAGGTTCAGGATCGGCATCGACACCTTCGCCGCACCGGAGTTGAACGTGCCGATGTAGGCGACGACATCCGGATCCTGCAGGGCGCGGCGGGCGTTGGCCGCCTCCGCCTCGCTCGTCCACTGGCCCGCCGCAGCCGTCGAATCGTCGAGGTCGAGGTACTCGACGCGGAACGGGCCCACGCGGCCGCCGGCCTCGTCGATCGCCATGCGGATGCCCCGCACGATCGTGTCGGACTGCTGCTTCGCGCTGCCGGTCCGCGGCAGGCTGGAGACGATCGTCACGAGCGTGGGGTCGGCCGGCCGGCAGCCGGCAGCGATCAGGCCGCAGGCCGAGAGCAGGCAGGCGATCCAGAGCAGCGGCAGGCAGAGCAGCGGCCGGCAGGACAGCGGCAGCCAGCGCAGCGGCAGCACGCCGACGAATCCATTCATGCGTGTCATTATGAGTGAATGTAGAAGCCGCGGCAACCGGCGGTCAAATCAGCCGACGGGGCCACCGGCATGCTCGCGCTTCACCATCCGCCACGCCCGATGGATCCGTTCGTTCCGAAAGTCCTCCGGGATCGTGCGGCCGGTGATCTCGCGGATCGCATAGAGCGGCTCGAGCCGCGCCGCATCGAGGTGGAACCGGCGGAAGTTCGTGGAGAAGTAGACGATGCCGCCCGCCGTCATGTTGGCCGCGAGCAGTTCGAGCAATGGCCCGTGGTCCTGCTGGATGTCCCAGGGTGTCTCGCTCTTCGCGGATCGCGAGAACGTGGGCGGATCGACGACCGCCAGGTCGAACTTCGGCTCCCCCCGCCGCGCCCGGTGCTCCAGAAACGCCCGGGCCTCGTCCCGCACGACACGGTGCTTGCCCGCATCCTTGAAGCCGTTGCGCGAGAGGTTGGTCCGTGTCCACTCGAGGTAGGTGTTGGAGAGGTCGACGCTCACCGTCTCCCCCGCGCCGCCCGCGGCCGCGTAGACGGAGAAGCTGCCGGTGTAGCAGAAGAGGTTGAGCATCCGCCGCCCCGCCGCCTCGCCGCGGACCATGGCACGTGTCTGCCGGTGGTCGAGAAACAGCCCCGTGTCGAGGTAGTCGGAGAGGTTGACCTCGAAGGAGAGCCCGCCCTCCTTCACCGTGAGCACCGCCTGCCGCTGGTCGACCTTTTCGTACTGTCCGCCATCCCGCTGCCGCCGACGCACCTTGAGGAACGTCCGCTCGGGAGGCACGCCGAGCTCCAGCGCCGCCGCCTCGATCATCCGGTCGAGCCAGACCTCGTGCTCCACGTCGGTGCGCTCATGCGGCCGCTCGTATTCGGCCGCGTGCAGCCAGCCGGCATACCAGTCGATGACGAGCGGGATCTCGGGGATGTCGCGGTCGTAGACGCGGAAGGCCTCGATACCCTGCCGGCGGGCCCACTTGGAGAGATGCTTGAACCGCTTGGCGAGCCGGCGGCGGAAGTCGCCGATCTGATCGGCGGTCGTGCGCGTGCTCGCGCGGCCGCGGTCCGCCGCTGCCGATGCGGGGCGATTGGCGCCGTCTTCGTCGGGACGGTACGAGTTGTCTCGCGGGGGCACGATCGCCCCATGCTCGCCATCCTCGTCCCGATCCCGGCTCGCGGCGGCGCGGTCGCGGGTGGTGGTCGGTCCGCTGCCTTCGATCTGGGATGGTGGCTGTGGGGGCCTCGACCTGACCTCCACCTCCAGCAGCCGGCAGGCGATCGGGCCGTTCGCCAGCGGGACGCGGTACGTCGGCCGCAGGCCGAGCTGGCCCGCCGCGGGCGTGTCGGCGGCGAGGATGGCCGCCCGCCAGCCGCCGCAGTGCCGCACGAGCCAGTCGCCGAACCGGCGGTAGAACGCCCCCGCCCGCGGCAGCGGCAGCCGCTCGCCGTAGGGAGGGTTCGTGACGACGAGCCCGGGACCGCCGGCAGGGACGGGACGCGCCTCCTCGAAATGCTTCTGCTCGATCGTGATGGAGCCCGCCACGCCGGCCGCGTCGGCGCAGGCCCGCGCGGCGGCGACGGCCCGGGGATCGAGGTCGCTCGCGTGGAACAGGGGCGTCGGCTCCGTCGCGCGGGCCTCGAGCTCCGCCACGAGCCGATCGAAGAGGCCGCGGTCGCAGTCGCGAAACCGGTAGAAGCCGTGGGCCTTCCGCCGCGCCCGCCAGAGCCCGGGCGCGATGCCGGCCGCGATCGTGGCGGCCTCGATGACGAGCGTGCCGGAGCCGCACAGCGGATCGAGCAGCGGCTCGCCGCCGGTCGCCGCCTGGTCGGGATCGCCGCCCGGTGCCCCCGCCCGCCACCAGCCCGCGATCGCGAGGATGCCGGCGGCCAGAACCTCGGAAAGGGGCGCCTCGACCTCACCCATCCGCCAGCCCCGCTGGTGGAGCGACCGCCCCGCGGCATCGCGAAAGATCGTTGCCGTCCCGCCGACGAGGTGCAGCCCGAGCCGCAGTGTCGCCCCGCGCAATTGCACGCTCGGCCGCTTGCCGCTGGGCGTGCGGAGCTGGTCGACGACCGCGTCCTTGACGATCTGCGCCGCGTAGAGCGAGTGGGTGAGGAACGTGTCGTGGATGGCGGCGTCGACCCGCAGCGTGTCGCTCGTCTTCAGCTGCTCGGTCCAGTCGACCTCCTGCATCGCCCGGTAGAGGCTCTCAGGGGAATCGACGCGAAACCGGCCGAGCGGCTCGAGCACGCGGATCGCCGTGCGGCTCTCGAGCACGGCGCGGTAGAGCGTCTCCTTCTCGGCGCCGGCGGCGGCCGAGAACTCGATCGTCCGCCGGCCGATGCGGAGATCCCTCGCGCCGACCCGCTCCAGCTCACGGGCCAGGATCCATTCGAGCCCCTCGAGTGTCCGCGCGGTCAGCCGTGGCGGCTCGTCGGGAGACGGCGCCGGCAGCGGCCGGGGCGCGGGGGGCACGGCGGAAAACGAAACGTCCATGCCGCAGGATAGCAGCCCGCCGGCGCCGGCCGTGGCGGCCTGCGTCAGGTCGCCGCAACAGCCCGACGTCGACGACGGACCATCCAGCCGAGGCCGGCGACCGCAGCCGTCGCTGCCATGGCGATGCCGCCGGGCTCCGGGAGCAGCACCGTGCTGGGACCGGTGCCGAACCCGAACGTCACGTTGCCCTGCACCCAGCTCTGGCCGAACGAGTCGAGGTTCTTGCTGCTGCCGAAAAGGAAGAGGGCCCGGGTGTTCACGAGCACGCTCCCGTCGAGCTTGCCTTCCGGGTCGATGTCGCCCGGCAGCGGCTGGTTGCCATTACTGTAGATGCCGAGATTGATCATCGTCTGCCCCGGTGGGCCGGATTGGCTGACGATCTTGGGATCGAACGTCGCCCCTGCATACGCTGGCCCGGCGATGGTGGCGATGTCGCTGTTGCCCACGGTGCCGATGCCGAAGCCGAGTTGCGGGGCGATGTTGTTGAGGGTCCGGAACTGCCAGCCGCTGTCGCCGTTGACGCGGGCGACGAGATTGGACGGCGCGAGGGCGGCGGTGCCCGTCGTATACAGCTGCTGCGGGCTCGTCTGCCAGGAGACGAACGTGTCGTTCCCGCTTTCCTCCAAGACTTTGCAGGCCGTGCCGGTGGCCGACAGGTAGGTCAGCGTCGGCCGCACTCCGTCATTCGGATCGGCGATCCCGAAGTAGAAGCTCGTCAGCACGTCGGCCGGGGCCTTCGTCTTGGGGCCGATGTTGCTCAGCGCGATCGACAGCGTGGTGCCGCTCGTGATCAGCGTGGCCGACACCGTGATGGGATTGCCGGCACCGGAGATGCCGCTCTCGGTGAACGTGACGGTGCCGCCATGACCGGCACCGGCCCACACGAGCACGAGGCCGGCGGCGAGCAGGCCGGGCAGGGCAGCGGACGTGCGGCTCGGGCGCAGGGATCGACCACGAACGAAGAAGGGCATGGAAAAGTCTCCACGACTGCGCCAGCCATGGCGGCTTGCACACACACGGGCCGCATTCGTGCACAGCACGCGCCGACATTCGTGGATCGGCGCAACGAAAAAGGCCGCCGTGGACGAACGCTGGAGCGTTCACTCACGTCGGCCTACGCTGCACCAGGGCTTCGCACGGTGGCGAAGGGCCCAGCAACTCGTCTTCCGAGATGGCTGCCAGGACATCCACGCGAGCCTGTGGCTCGCCGGAATCTCCCGACACCTCGAACCCTCGGCACCCAGCCCGCCGCGGGCAAGACGCCGCGGGCGATCGACCGTTTCCGGCGGTTTTTGGCCGCCTGCCGGGGCGGACACCTGCGCGGGGGCTGCGCCAGTGGCGGGCCGCCGCCTGAAACTGGCCTCGCAGCGGTGCCCGGCGGCGGCCCAAAATCCCCGTGAAATCAGGGCGAAAAAATTTTTGTGACACGGCGGGCCGCGGCGGCAACCAATCTTGTGGCGGCCGAAAGCGGCAGGCCGGAGGACGGCACGCGATTGGACGCCAACGCACGCGACACCACCGGACTGTCTGACGAGCAACTGGCAGCCGAGGCGGCGCGGGAGGGATCCGACGGGGTGGCGTTCACCGCCCTGATGGAACGGTTCCGCGAGCGGGTGTGGCGGGTCTGCTGGCGACTGATGGGCAGCGAGCACGATGCGGAGGACGCGGCACAGGAGGTTTTCGTCAGGCTCTTCTTCGAGAGGACCAGGTTCGAGGGGCGATCTCGCTACGCGACGTGGGTGCACGCGGTGGCGATCCGCACCTGCCTGAGCCTGCGGAGATCAAGGTCGAGGCGGAGGAGGCGGGAGGATTCGGGCGACGGCGAGCAGATCGAGACGGTAGCCACCAGGCAGCCGTCACCGGGGGACGCGGTCGCCGCGACCCACGACATCGCGAAGCTGCTGGAGGGATTGGACGAGGAGGATCGGGCGCTGGTGCTGATGCGGTTCGCGGAGAACCACGACTACGAGGAACTGGCGGAGATGTTCGGCACGACCCCGGGGGCCTGCCGGATGAGGATCAGCAGGATTCGGGAAAAACTGACGCAGAAAGCCGGCAGGCTGTTCGGCGAGACGGAACGGGACTAGAGACGCGAAGGACGACGACGGATGGACGTGCTCGAACAACTCGCCGCCGCGCCCGTGCCGCCCGTGCCGACGGCGCCGAGCTTCACGGCCGGCGTGCGGCGGAAGCTGCACCCGCGGCTGCTGGCCCTGCACATCCTGGAATTCGCCGTCGGCGGGATGCTCTGGTCGCTGCTGCACCTGTTCACCGCGCTCGCAGCAGCCGCGCACTACACGCTCACCGGAGCGTGGCCGGCGCAGCGCGACGCGGGCCGGGACGAACCACACGGAGGCGGCAGCGCCGCGTCATGACGATACACCCGCCGGCTCGTGGCCGGCGGAGCACAGATTGGGTTGCGGGCCAATCGAGAATTCCCGCACAGGTTTGGGGGGGCGATCGTCCGGGGTGGACGGCCGCCGCAACGCAGGAGTTTCGCAATGAACGAGTTCGCGAACGTCGGGCAGACGGCTGCTGAGACGGTCACGGTGTCGAAGCAGGCGCTGGTCGACAGCTTCACGCAGGCGTGGACGCAGGTGATCATGCTCGCGCCGAAGATGGTGGCGATGGTGGTGGTGCTCGTGATCGGCTACGTGCTGGCCCGCTGGGTGGGCAGCTTCATCGCGGTCGTGAGCGAGAAGATCGGCCTCCAGACCGCCGCCGAGAAGAGCGGCCTGGCCAAGTCGATGAACGACGTCGGCATCCGTCGGCCGCTGCCGACGATCGTGGGCGGCCTGGTGTTCTGGCTCCTGATGTGCGTGTTCGTGATGGCGGCCTTCAACATCCTCGGCCTCGACAGCGTCTCGGCTGCGATGGGCGAGGTGGTGAACTACATCCCGCGGCTGCTCGTGGCCACGGTGGTGGTGGTGATCGGCCTGCTTGCGGCGACGTTCCTCCGGGGCGTCGTGGCGACCAGTGCCGACCGGGTGGGCCTGACCTACGCGGAATACCTGGCCGGCGGCTGCTACTGGGTGCTCTCGCTCCTCACGTTCATCGCGGCCTTCAACCAGCTCGGGATCCAGTTCGCCCTGCTCGAGAAGCTGATCCTGATCGGCTCGGCCGGGCTCTCGGCTGGCTTCGCCCTGGCCTTCGGCCTCGGCGGCCGCGACGTGATGTCGGGGATCCTCTCCGGCTACTACGTGCGGCAGCGGCTGCAGACCGGCGACACGGTGAGCGTGGCCGGCCTGCAGGGCACGGTGCGTGAGGTCGGCCCGGTGGCGACCGTGATCGAGACCCGCGAGAACGGCATGCTCCACCGGCACTCGGTGCCCAACGCGAAGATGCTGCAGGAGGCCGTGCGGTAAGGAGACCCCGGCCCCTCGGCGACCGACGGTGCACTGAAGTCTGCCCGTCGCCACATCTCGAGCCCGCGGCGTGAAAGCGCCGCGGGCTTTTTTCTTTTCGTTTCGCGCATTGGTTCGCATTGGGTATCGTCTCGCCCAACCGGCCCGGGGCTGCCCACGCCCTCGCTCGGACGTTCGCCTCGGCCCTCCGAGGCCTCGGCTCTCTGCATGTCCGCTTCGCTTCGCCATCCTGGCTGCGCTCGCTCCCATAGCCCGCTCGAGGGCATGGGCAGCCCCGAGCCTTCCTCGAGTAATCGATTGGTGCAGGTGTCGTTCGCTGCGGGAGGCTCCGGGATCCCCGTGCCCCGGGAGCCGGCGTAGCTGACCAGCGCAGGCATGGATGCCGAAGCGCAGTCAGCTTCGAGAGAGCGAAGCCCAGGATGGGCGCAGCGAACGTCCGGCGACGGGGTGCGGGGGTCCCGGAGCCGGGCCATGCTCTGCAGATATCGCGCGACCCCGGCATCGATCCACGGGGTGGAGCCGATCGCGGCCTAGCTGCGGCCGATCGCCGCGGCCTCGGGGAAGCGATCCTGGATCGGCTGCACGCCGAGCTGCTCCGTGCGGAGCGCCTCCATGGCCAGCACGCAGGCCTCGGCCGCCGGCAGCGTGGTGATGCAGGGAACGCCGTAGAGCACGCTCGCCGCACGGATCCGTCCCTCGTCGGTGCGGGCCCCCTTGCCTCGCGGCGTGTTGAAGATGAGCTGCACACGGCCGTCGATCAGCGAGTCGAGCAGATTGGGGTGCCCCTCCTGCAGCTTCTTCACGATCTCGACCGCGATGCCCGCGTCGGTCAGGGCCCGGGCGGTGCCCGACGTGGCGATCAGTTCGAAGCCGAGGGCGACGAGCCGGCGGGCGAGGCCCACCATCATCTCCTTCGCCTGCTGGCTGGCGACGCTGAGGAAGATCCGGCCCTCCCGCGGCAACAGGATCCCGGCGGCGATCTGGCTCTTGGCGAAGGCGATGCTGAACCGGTCGCTCACGCCCATCACCTCGCCGGTGCTCCGCATCTCGGGCCCGAGCGCGATGTCGACGCCGGCGAACTTCACGAAGGGGAACACGCTCTCCTTCACGCTCACGTGCGCGGGCACCGGGTCGGTGTCCACCCCCTGCTCTGCCAGCGTCATGCCCGCCATCACCTTCACGGCCACCTTCGCCACGGGCAGCCCGGTTGCCTTGGCCACGAAGGGCACGGTGCGGCTGGCGCGGGGGTTCACCTCGATGACGTAGAGCGTCGGGCGGCCCTCTTCCTTCTTCACGGCGAACTGCACGTTCATGAGGCCGACCACGCCGAGGCTCCGCGCCAGCCCGGCCGCGGCCTGCTTGATCTCGGCCACGACCTCGGCCGACAGGCTGTGGGGCGGGATGCAGCAGGCGGAGTCGCCGGAGTGCACCCCGGCCTCCTCGATGTGCTCCATCACGCCGGCGACGATCACGTCGCGGCCGTCGCAGATGCAGTCGACGTCGACCTCGATCGCGTCCTCCAGGAACCGGTCGATCAGCACGGGCTGGCCCTGCGCGACCGCGAACGCCTCGGCGACGTACCGCTCGAACTGCACGTGGTCGTAGCAGATCTCCATCGCCCGGCCGCCGAGCACGAAGCTCGGCCGCACCAGCGACGGGAAGCCGATCCGCGCCACCTCGCGGCGGGCCTGCTCGAGCGTCCGCGCGATCCCGCTGGCGGGCTGCTTGAGCCGCAGGCGGTCGAGCAGCTCGCGGAACTTTTCCCGATCCTCGGCCATGTCGATCGTGTCGACCGTCGTGCCGATGATCGGCAGGCCGGCCGCATGGAGCGCCCGCGCCAGGTTCAGCGGCGTCTGGCCGCCGAGCTGCACGATCACACCGTCGGGCTGGATGCGGTCGGCGATGTTGAGCACGTCCTCGCACGTGAGCGGCTCGAAGAAGAGCATGTCGCTCGTGTCGTAGTCGGTGCTCACGGTCTCCGGGTTCGAGTTGACCATCACGCTCTCGATCCCCATCTCGCGGAGCGCGAAGCTGGCGTGGCAGCAGCAGTAATCGAACTCGATGCCCTGCCCGATGCGGTTCGGGCCGCCGCCGAGGATCATCACCCGCTTCCTGCCGGGCTGCTTGGGGCGGATTTCGTCCTCGTCCTCCCACGTCGAGTAGTAGTAGGGCGTCTGCGCCTCGAACTCGGCGGCGCACGTGTCGACCGACTTGTAGGTGGCGAGGATGCCGCGGCGCTTCCGCTCCTCGCGGATCTCCATTTCCGAGCCGCCGAGCATCACCGCGAGCTGCCTGTCGGAGAAGCCCGCCTGCTTCGCCTGTCGCAGGACCGCGTCGTCGAGCGCCGCGAGCGTGCCCGCCTCGCGCACGAGGCTCTCGATCTCCACGATCTGTTGGAGCTGGTCGAGGAACCAGCGGTCGATCGCCGTGAGTTCGTACAGTTCCTCGACCGAGATCCCCGCCTTGATCGCGTAGCGGAGATACCAGACGCGGTCGGGGTCGGCGGTGGCCACACGGGCGCGGATGTCGTCGAGCGACGGCTCGGCGGCGGTGCCCCAAAGGTCCTTGCCGTCGCAGCCGAACCCGAAGCTGCCCACCTCCAGGCCCCGCAGCGCCTTCTGGAAGGCCTCCTTGAACGTCCGGCCGATCGCCATGGTCTCGCCCACGCTCTTCATCTGCGTGGTGAGCCGGCTGTCGGCCTCCGGAAATTTCTCGAAGGCGAACCGCGGCACCTTCACGACGACGTAGTCGATCGAGGGCTCGAAGCAGGCCTTCGTCCGCCGCGTGATGTCGTTGGGCAGCTCGTGGAGCCGCCAGCCGACGGCCAGCTTCGCGGCAATCTTCGCGATGGGGAAGCCGGTGGCCTTGCTCGCCAGCGCGCTCGACCGGCTGACCCGCGGGTTCATCTCGATGACGATCATCCGGCCGGTCTGCGGATGGACGGCGAACTGGATGTTCGACCCGCCGGTCTCGACGCCGATCGCCCGGATCACGGCGAAGCTGGCGTCGCGCATCCGCTGGTACTGCCGGTCGGTGAGCGTCATCGCCGGCGCCACGGTGATCGAGTCACCCGTGTGCACACCGCAGGGGTCGAAGTTCTCGATGGAGCAGATCACGACGGCGTTGTCGTCCGCGTCGCGCATCACCTCCATCTCGTATTCCTTCCAGCCGAGGATCGACTCCTCGACGAGCACCTCGCCGACGGGCGAGAGGTCGAGGCCGCGCTGCACCTTCTGGTCGAACTCCTCGCGATTGAAGGCGATGCCCGACCCCGAGCCGCCGAGCGTGAAGCTCGGCCGGATGACGGCGGGCAGGCCGATCTCGGAGAGCACCTCGCGGGCCTCGGCGAGCGACTTCACGATGCGGCCCCGGCAGGTGTCGAGACCGATCGCCTGCATCGTCCGCTTGAAGATCTCCCGGTCCTCGCCGCGGCGGATGGCCTCCGCCCGGGCCCCGATCATCTCCACTCCGTGCTTCGCGAGCACGCCGTGCCGGTCGAGCTCCATGGCGAGGTTGAGCGCCGTCTGGCCGCCGAGCGTGGGAAGCACGGCGTCGGGCTTCTCGGCCTCGATCACCTTCTCGAGCACCTGCCAGGTGAGCGGCTCGATGTAGGTCCGGTCGGCCGTGCCCGGATCGGTCATGATCGTGGCCGGGTTCGAATTCACGAGCACGACCCGGTAGCCGTCCTCGCGGAGCGCCTTGCAGGCCTGCGTGCCTGAATAGTCGAATTCGCAGGCCTGCCCGATGACGATGGGCCCGGAGCCAATGAGGAGAATCGTGTGGAGGTCGTCGCGGCGGGGCATGGATTTCCTCGGAGCGCGCAAAACCTCCAGAGATTAGCATCCAGGCCGTCCGGCCTTCAACGAACAGCTACAATCCCCGCGACCGGCGCCGTCCGCTCGTCCGACACGACCTCCCACCAGGCACTCCCATGAGCATCGCCACACCCGCGCTCGACGCCCTCCGCGACACCCTTCCGGAGGAGCTCAAGGACATCCGCCTCAACCTCGGCAGCGTGCTCGCCGGCGAAAATCTCGCCCCGGCGCAGGCCTTCGGCGTCGCCCTGGCCGCGGCGGCGTTCGTCCGCTGCCGGCCGCTCGTGCAGGCGTTCGAGGCGGATCTCCGGGCCGGCGAGCCCACGGCTGCCGCCGTGATCTCCGACGCGGTCGCGGCCGCGGGGCTCATGGCGATGAACACCGTCTATTACCGGTTTCGCCACATGATCGGCAAGGAAAGCTACGCCGCCCGCCCGCCCCGCCTCCGCATGAGCCGCATGGCCCAGCCGGCCACGAGCAAGGCCGACTTCGAACTGATGAGCCTGGGCTGCGCGGCGCTGGCCGGCTGCGAGTTCTGCCTGCAGAACCACGAGGCCAGCCTGCAGAGTCTCGGCGTGAGTGAGGAGGCGTGCCACGACGCCGTCCGCATCGCCGCCGTGGTGAACGCCACCGCCTGCGGGCTGCCCGGGGCCTGAGACGGGGCCCGCCCCCGACCAGTCCGCGACGTGCGGGGATGCCCGCGCCCCTCACAGATGCAACCGCACGGTGCGCTGCAGAGTCGCGGCGATATCTTCGCGGCGTGATCCGAAAAAACGGGAGCCGGTCGGGGGGTCGCGCGCAGACGCCGGTGAATCGTGATTGGACGAGTTGGCGCTCCATAGCCCATACGGCCCGAATCGTCACGATCCGCCGGCGGCGAGCACGAGCCCCCCGGCCGGCGCTGCGGGCGAGTCGACTCCGCCGGCAAAGGAGCATTGGCAGTCGGGCAACGACGCCCCTCCGCCTCAGGGCTTTTCCGGGGCGGACGGGCCGGCGGCGGCGAGCTCGTGCAGGTATTCGAGCGTGTAGATGCCGCTCGAGTGGCCGTCGGAGAATTCGACCGAGTAGGCGTACCGACCGACCGGCGTCATGCCGACGACCGCCAGCGGCGCGACCTCCTCGGCCGTGAGCACCGGCAGCAGCGCCGGCTTCAGCGGCTGGGCCCGCCGCTCGCGGCAGGTCGCGCACGGGCAGGCGTCCCGCAGCAATCGGGGCGAGTAGCGGCCGCAGAGGCCGTCGCTCCAGGTGATCTCGATGCCCCCGGCGGCCATCCGGCCGATCGACACCGGCATGGGACTGCTCATGACTGCCCCCTCGTGATGCCACGGCGGTCGACGAACCGGCGGCCCTTTCCCTCGAACCGCGGCAGGCTGCCGATCGGCACCGTCGCCACGTCGACCCGCAGGCCGAGCCGCAGCTGCAGCTCCTCGGCCACCCTGCCGGGAGCCTCGAGCCGATCCTCGATCTCGATCAGAAGCTCGTCGAGGCTCTCGCGCCGCGACACCGTGACGCGGTACTCGACGACCTCCGGAAAGCCGCGGACGATGCCGTCGATCGCCCCCGGAAAGACGTTGACGCCGCGCACGACGAGCATGTCGTCGGTGCGGCCGAGGATGCCCCCCTCGAGCCGCACCCAGGGGCGGCCGCCGCCGACGGCCGCGGCTGGAGCCGGCCAGCGCGGCCTCACGAGGTCGCCCGTGCGGTAGCGGATCACCGGCGCGCCCGCCCTGCCGAGCGTCGTCAGCACCAGCTCCGCAAGCTCGCCGGCCGCCGCGGGCCGTCCGGTCTCGAGGCTGAGAAACTCCGGATGAAACCACGGCTCGAGCACGTCGAGGCCGCGGCCGGCGGGATCGCCGACTCCCCACGGGCCCACTTCGGTCGCCCCCGCATGGTCGAGCACGTCCGCATGCCACGCCTCGCGCAGCCGGTCCCGGACGGAGGGAGACGAACCGCCCGGCTCGCCGGCCACGATCACGAGGCGAATCGGCAGCTGGGACGTGTCGATCTTGTGGTCCGCCGCCGCCTCGGCGAGGTGCAGGGCGTAGCTGGGGGTCGCCAGCAGCACCGTCGCGCCGGCCGACCGGGCCAGTTCGAGCCGTGCCAGGCTCGACATGCCTCCCGTCGGAATCGCCAGCGCCTGCCGCGACACCACGCCGTCGAATCCGCTCCAGAAGCCGGCGTAGGGACCGAACGACGAGGCCACGAGCACGCGGTCGCCGGGGCCGACGCCACCACGGGCGAGGATCTCGGCCCAGCACTCCATCCACCAGTGCCAGTCGGCGGCCGTGTCGAGCACCGGCAGCGGCCGCCCGTGGGTGCCGCTCGTCCGGTGAAACCGCACGTAGCGGTCCGCCGGCCAGGTGAGGTTGCCCGGCAGCCCGTCCTCAGCCACCGCGACGAGCTCCTCCTTCGTCGTGAACGGCCACGCGGCGAGGTCTTCCAGCGACGCCACATCGTGCCGCACGCGGGCGAGCTTGGCCGCATAGAAGCGGTTGTGCGGAAGGATCTCCTCGAGCAGGCTGCGGAGCCGGTGGAGCTTGAGGGCGTCGAGCGCCGCGCGGTCGGCGGCCGCGTCTGCGGAGGAGGTGCGATCCATGCAGTGATTATGGCATCGGCTCGGGCCCCTGCCATCCGCGGCACGTGCGGCGGCCGCCACTACGGCCGCGGCACGAGTCCGGGCACGCCCTGCGACGGTGCGTTTTGCAGCGGCGGCTGCAGCCCCTGCATCGGCGACGGCGGCGGGAGCACAAGTCCGCCGCTTGGCGGCGGGAGCGTCAGCCCTCCGCCCGGCGGCGGCAGTGGCTGCGGCGGCGGCGGTGCGGGAATCGGCCGCGGGGCGGCGGGCGGCGGCGTCACCACGGGCGCCGGCGGCACCGGCAGGGAACCGGCGGCGAGCCGCACCTGCTCGGCGCGGGCCACGACCGACTCCGGCGGCGTCGAGGCGGTCGTCGACATCGCGAGGTCGACGACCCGCTCGTCGCGGATCTCCCATGGCCAGAGGTTCTCGGTCACGAAATCGAGCGGAAAGTACTCGTACCAGGGCGTCGGGAACGGCTGCCGCACGGTGAGCGTCTCGTAGCCGTCCTTCACGAGGCGGATCTTCCGCGTGCCGTAGTAGATGAAGTCGGTGGACACCGGCGTGGTGCCGATCTGATAGTCGTCCACGTAGACGAGCGCCCCCGGCGGGCTGCTGCGGATCGTCATGCGGCGCTGCACGCAGCCCGTCGCGTGGCAGAGCAGGCAGCCGAGGGCCGCCGCGGCGCAGCCGAGCCGCCGGGCACGCGGGGCCCGCGCGATCGATGGCATGCTCATGGTGGAGCTCCGTGGACGGAGGCTGGAACCGTGGCGGGACCATAGGCGAGGGCGGTTTCCATCGCCAGACCAGCGGGTTTTTGCGCATCCTGCCCGCTCAATCGTGTCTCGCCCCGGCACCGCCGCTCGGCTAGAATCCGGGCCTTGTCCCGCCGGTTCCGCGTCGGCCCTGTTCCGCGTCGCCCGAGGCGTTTTCACGCGTGCGCAAAGTCTCGACCCTGGCCTACTGCGACCGCACCGACGTCGGCCGTCGCCGCGCGAACAACCAGGACTCCAAGTCCGTCCTGCCGGCGTCCCCGCAGGACTACCGCGGCCGCGGCTGGCTGTTCCTGGTGGCCGACGGCATGGGCGCACACGCCGCCGGGGAGAAGGCCAGCGCCATGGCGGCGGAGGGAGTGCCCAGGCTCTACGAGGAGCTCTCCGAGTTCTCCCCGCCACTGGCCCTGAAACGGAGCATCGAGAAGGCCAACACCCTCATCAACAGGAAGGGCGAGCGGACCATCGAGTGCCACGGCATGGGGACGACCTGCACGGTGCTGGTGCTCCACCCGCGTGGCGCGATCGTGGGCCACGTCGGCGATAGTCGCGCGTACCGCGTGCGTCACCGCATCGTCGACCAGCTGTCCCGCGACCACTCCCTCGCCTGGGAAATCGAGGCGGCCATGGGGGTGCACGCCGAGGAGGCGGGCGAAGCGGTCCCGAAGAACATCATCACGCGGTCGCTGGGGCCGCACGCCAAGGTCGACGTCGACCTCGAGGGGCCGTTCCCCGTCGAGGCGGGCGACACCTACATCCTCTGCAGCGACGGGCTGACGGGGGTCGTGAGCGACGCGGAGATCGGCCTGTTCGCCGCCGAGTTCGAGCCCGCCGAGGCGGTGGCCGCCCTGATCGGGCTGGCGCTGGTCCGCGGGGCGCCCGACAACGTCACGGTGATCGGCGTGCGGGCCGGTGAGGAAGAGATCTCGCGAAAGTCCCGCGGCGACGAACCGTGGCCGCTCTCCGAGGAGGCGACGTCGACGCAGCGGCAGGGACGGTGGGCATGGGCGTCGCTCGCAGCGGCGGCGCTGGGGCTGCTGCTCGCGCTCACGGTCAACCCGTGGAGCCTGCTCACGAAGCAGGCGTGCGCCGAGAGCGAATTGGTGCGCGGCATCTGCGTCGCGACCAGCCTCGGTGGTGGCCTGCTGGCCGTCGGCGGCGGCCTCTTCGGCACGGTCAGTTTTCTGACAGCGACGCGGCGGGGCCGGATACTGCAGGCGGGCGACCACCTCGGCAAGGGGCCGTATCGCACCCACGACTGCACCCCCACGCCGGGACTCGTCGACGGCGTCGTGACGAGCCTCGAAATGGTGGCCGACTCCCTGCCCGTCGCCGCCCGCGACCGCACCGTCGGCATCCTCGCGCGTGCCCGGCAGCACGCCGCCGCCGGGGCCTACCACGAGGCGGTGACGGCCGTCGCCGAGGCGCTCTCGGTGCATGTCGACGAGATCGAGGCGGCCCGCAGCGACGCCACCGACCGCATCGAGCGGCCCCCGGCGCCGCCCCACGCCTGACCTTTCGATGGTGAGGCCGCAATGAAGATCATCACCCGCTACGTGCTGAGCGAACTCCTGCAGGTGTTCCTCGTGGCACTCTCCGCGCTGACGCTGTTCATGCTCGTCGTCGGACTCGTCAAGGAGGCGCAGCAACAGGGGCTGGGATTGCTGCAGATCCTGGCCCTGGTGCCCTACGTGCTGCCCGAGGCGATGCGGTTCGCCGTGCCGGGCACGATGCTCTTCGCCGTCGCAAGCGTGTTCGGTCGCATGTCGGCCGCGAACGAGATCACGGCGCTGAAGGCGGCGGGCATCACGCCGATGGCCGCGGTCTGGCCGGCGGCGATGCTGGCGGTCGTGGTGAGCCTCGTGTCGGTCTGGCTCAACGACGTCGCCGTCTCCTGGGGACGGGACGGCGTGCGCCGCGTCGTCGTCAGCAGCGTCGAGGAGATCATCTACGGTCGGCTGCGGCAGCAACGGTCCTACAGCACCTCGCAACTGTCGATCAACGTCAAGGGTGTCGACGGCCGGCGGCTCGTCCGGCCGACGCTGTCGTTCCAGCCCGGCGGGTCGAGCCCGCCCGTCACCGTGTCGGCGGCCGAGGCGGCGCTGCGGGCCGACGCGGCGGCGGGCACGCTGACGATCACCTGCCGCGACGGCACCGTGCACGTGGGGGACGTGAAGGCCGTGTTTCCCGACACGATCGAACGGGTGGTGCCCCTCGACGCCGTCAGCCGCAAGGGCGTCACCTCCGAAAGCCCCTCGGAGATCGCGCTCGCCGACTTCCCGCGGGCCCGTGCCGCACAGGTCGCCAAGATCGACCAGATCGACCAGATCGCCGCCGGGAAGATGGCCCTCGGCATCCTCTCCGGCCACATGGAGCAGACGACACCGGCTGCCGTCGCCCCGGACCGCGAGCAGGCGGCATCGGCCCGCTCCCGGCTCAACCGCATCATCATGGAGCCATGGCGACGGTGGGCCAACGGCTTCAGCTGCCTCTGCTTCGTGCTCGTCGGCGCACCGATGGCGATCCGCATGCGCAACGCCGACTTTCTCACCAGCTTCTTCCTCTGCTTCCTGCCGATCCTCGTCGTCTACTACCCGCTGTTCATGCTGGGCGTCTCGCGGGCCAAGGCGGGCACGCTCCCCGCGCCCGGCGTCTGGCTGGCGAACATCCTCATCGCCCTCTGGGGCGCCTGGCTGCTGCGACGCGTCATCCGCAACTGACGTCAGCCATCGATCCGGGGCCGCCCCCGGGCCGCCCGGACTCGAGTGCTGCGTGCTGCACGCAGCGGGGTGCCGCGGCGAGCCCGCAGCCGGGCTCGAACACATTGGCATGGATGCCTCTTTCCGCCGACGGCTAGAGTAGACGGCAACGGACCTCCGCCGAGGCCGTGCCGACCGTGCCCGCGAAGGAGTCCCCATGCCCCGCCCCGTCACGCTCTTCACCGGCCAGTGGGCCGACCTGCCGCTCGAGGATCTCGCCCGGAAGGCGCGGGAGTTCGGTTACGGCGGCCTGGAACTCGCCTGCTGGGGCGATCACTTCGACGTCACGAAGGCCGTGGAGGAAAGCGGCTACTGCGCGGCCAAGCGCGACGTGCTCGAGCGGCACGACCTCGCGGTGCACGCCATCTCCAACCACCTCGCCGGGCAGGCGGTCTGCGACCGGATCGACGAGCGGCACAAGGCGATCCTGCCGCCGCACGTCTGGGGCGACGGCGATCCCGACGGTGTGAACGAGCGGGCCGCGGAGGAGATGAAGCGGACCGCCAGGGCCGCCCAGCGGCTGGGGGTCTCGGTCGTCAACGGCTTCACGGGCTCGGGCATCTGGCACCTGCTCTACTCCTTCCCGCCGGCGCCGGCGGCGATGATCGACGCCGGCTTCGCACAGTTCGCCGAGCGCTGGCATCCCATCCTCGACGTGTTCGCGGAGTGCGGCGTGCGGTTCGCGCTCGAGGTGCATCCCACGGAGATC
>JBILVO010000185.1:0-6188 GCA_044370415.1 Pirellulales bacterium | reverse complement strand
CGGCGACGGCGGTCGCAGCAGCCGAACCAGCAACGGGATGATGGCCCGCGTCGCCCGCGCGCGATGGCTGACGACCGCCTTCACGGCCGGCGAGAGCTCGCCGAACGTGCGGTGGTACTCCGGCACGATGAACAGCGGGTCATAGCCGAAGCCGCCCCCTCCCTGGGCCGCGGTGGCGATCAGGCCGCGGCAGATCCCCTGGGAGGTGGCCGCGATCGTGCCGTGAGGATCGGCGAGCGCCGCGTGGCAGGCGTAGTGCGCCGCCCGGTCGGTGGTGGGGACGGCTGCGAGCCGGTCGAGCAGGAGCGCGTTGTTCCGCTCGTCGCCGGAGCCGCCGCCGTGCGCGGCAGCGAATCTGGCCGAGTAGATGCCGGGGCCGCCGCCGAGGGCGTCGACGCACAGGCCGCTGTCCTCGGCAAGGACCCACGAGCGGAGGGCCCGCGCCTGCTGCGACGCCTTGAGCGCGGCATTTTCCGCGAAGCTGCTGCCGGTCTCCTCCACGTCGACGGCGTCGGCCAGGCCGGCCAGAGAGCGGCAGGAGATGCCCAACGGCTCCAGCAGCTCGGCCAGCTCGCGGAGCTTGCCGGCGTTGGTGGTGCCCAGCACGAGTGTGGAAGCGGTGTCCATCGGGGGGCGGAGGGCTTTTTCCACAGCCAGCTAGCGCCGCCGGGTCGGCACCCTGGGCACGTCGATCGGCTTCGGCTGGACGTCGAGCATCACGCCGTCGAGCGTCCGCGGCAAAATCTGGCCGACGGCGAGCTTGGTGGGATCGGGGCCGAGCTCGCGGACGACCCGTGCGATCTCCGGATGGACCGCCTGCGTGCCGTCCGCCTGTTTGACGGCGAGCTGATCCATGCTGCCGACGCAGACGATGCTCGAGTCGCGGTCGTGGAACTCCCATGCCTGCCAGCCGCTGCGCCGCAGCGCCTCGGTCAGGCGATGCGCCTTTTCGGCCGCCTCGACCAGCCGGCTCTGGAGCTCGACGTCCTTCCCGCCGGATTCGATCGCCTTCTGGTCGAACGTGCCCGCCCCGGTGAACGTCGCCACCCGCACGCTGTAGCGGCTCGGGCAGTCGAGCAGGCTGTGGGTCACGTCGGCGTTCATGTCGAGGACGAACGAGTCGACCTCCTGCCGCGTGAAGAACTCCTCGGGCAGGAGCGGGTTGGGGATGACGAACGCCAGGTGCATCGGTCCCTTGCCGCCCGTGTTGATTCCCATCATCTTGCGGAAGTCTGAGAACGACTGGCTCTTGCCGCTGCCGCCGGCGAGCGACTGCGGTTGCAGCGACTTGATCCTGGCGAGCGTCTTCTGACCGCGGGGATCGTCGAAAGACGCGAAGTCGCCGACCAGCACGGCCACCTCGACCACCTGCTCCGCCTTGGCGAACCGCATCTTCTTCGGCGTGCCGTCGGGGTTGAGGCCGAGCCCCCTCTGGTTGCCCGTGTAGTCGAACGCCTTCTCGTGCGTGTAGGCCTTGAGCTTGTGGCTGCTGCGTAGCTCGTGGACGAGCCGTCGGGCATCCTCGCGGGCGCCCTCGCCGCGGAACGTGGTCGCGAGGACCAGCCACGGGCCGTCGTTCTCCGCCAGCGGAAACATCGCCTTCGGGTCGAGCGAATCCTGGGAGAACCAGGCGGTGGGCAGCCAGCCGCTGCCCTGTGCCCGCACCTCGGAGGGCACCGCCAGCAGCGCCGCCAGCAGACAAGCGATCGACAGCGATCGGGCAGACACGGGGGCTGTCACTCGGGCGGACTCCTCGAACGACGATCGGGACCGGGCGCCGGACGCGGGGACGGTAGCCGCCGAGGCCCAGCGGCACCAGACCAGCTCCGCGTCCGCACCATGTCCGCCGCCTGTCGGCAGCGGGGTGGACCGGGCTGCGGGCGGCGGATGGGAGGTCTGGCGGACCTGGGCGCCGCGAGGGGAGAATAAAGGCGGCTCGTGCGTGCACCTGCGACCGCCCGGGTGGCGGCGCAGGCCGCGGGCCGAAGGAGACCGCAAATGACCGTCCGGGCCGCGGCGGCAGGCCGCCCCTTGATCTCATTGGCCGCCCGTGCCGTCATGGCAGCGGTGACCTGCTGCTGGCTCACGGCGCTCGTCGTGCCGCCGGTCCTGCTCCTGCGGACGCGGGGCGAGTGGATGCGGCAGCTCGATCGTCCCGAGCAGCAGGGGCATTGGGACGAGTTCCGCCGCGACATGGCGCTCCAGACGGGACGTGACGGCCCGGTGCAGCGGAAGGTGCCGCGGAGCACCGAACCGCCGGCCCGCGTCTGGCTGCGGGATCACGCCGCCCTGGCGGTGACGGCCTGGCTCTTGTTCGTGGGCGTGCTCGGCGGCTTCGTCTGCCTGCTCGTCGCCGGGGTGCTGCGCGGCGGCGGTCGCCCGTCACTCGCCCAGGACGAATCCCGCGGTCACCGCGACCAGCACGAACAGAATCAGCGTGATGCCCAGAACACCAAGCAGTGAAAACACGTCGGCGACCTGCGGAGCGGGGGTGTGCGTCCGGACGATCCGAACCGCGGGGGAATCGTAAACAGCGCCGCCCGCACGAACAAGGCTGACTCGTTCGTGCGGGCGGCGTGACCCTCGGGCGTCCCGCGCCCCGGACAAATCGGGACGCCCGTGGAGATGCGGCTGTGGCCGGTCGTTCAGTCCTCCGACGATCCGCGCAGGACGTCCTCGGAAATCGTGCATCGGGCGGCGCGACCCAGGTCATCGAGCGTGCGGCGCTGCCCCACCGTGTGCCACGGGGCCACGTCGGCGAGTTCGGGCATGAGTTCCAGGATCTGATCGATGAGCATCGACACCATGCGGCCGGCCGGCGTGCCCTCCGTCCGTTCGCGGATCGCGGCGGCGGTCTTCATCAGCTTCACCATCCGCGACCGCTGCAGCACCGGCCCGGAGAGCTGGCCATCCCCTTCCACGAGCAGTTCCGCGATCGGCACCTCGAGCACCTTCTGCCACTGCAGCAGATCGGACACCCGCAGGTCGTGATCCGGTTCCTCCTGGCGGCGCACCACCGCCAGCGAGATGCCGAGCCGGCGCGAGACGTTGCGCAGCGTCACTCCCTGCAGTCGCCGCACCTCGGCGATGCGGTGCAGCGCATGCTTCCTGGCATGGTTCCTGCCATGGTGAACGCTGTCGCGGTCGAGGCCATCGCACGCGGCGCGGACCACGTCGGAGTGCTCCGTGTCCGCGACGGAGAGCGGGTCGTCGAGCATCCCGTCGTCGTCGTAATCGTCCCGGCACCCGTTGCGAATATCCACCGTCGCCATGGCTGCTCTCCTCTGCGGTCGAACTGCCCCGGGACTCGTGCCCGGCAGCCGCGTCACTCGTTGGCCGCGATCGTCTCGCGGTGAGAACCAGTACGCAGCGGTCGGGTGGAGCGTTCGCGCTGGTCAGGATCGGGCGATGAAATTTTCGATCGGCCGGCCTCCGGGGGCTCTGGAGGCCGTGGCGGCGGCGCGGGGCCGGGTCGCGGGGTGGTAGGCCGCCGGGTGGTACGCTGTCGGTCCGGGGACGGTGCCCGTGCCGACCGGTTTCCCAGCCGGACAGTCCGCCTGCGGCCCTGCCTGGTGGCGGCCAACGCGGGCCCCGGGCGTCTGGTGCCGCCGACCTCGGGGCACCCCGTCGGCCCCTCCACTTCCCTCCGGGAGCACACCCTCCGTGCAGACATCCTCGCCAGGTTTCCCAGAAGCAGGTCTCCCCACGCCAGGTCTCCCAGGTGACTCAGCCGCCCGGCCATCGCCGCCGTCCGTGTCGTGGGGCGACCCGGGACCGCGTGGCGTCATCGCCGTCCGCGGGCCCGACGCCGTGCGGTTCATCGACGGCTTCACCACCGCGGCCGTGTCGCGACTGGCGGCGGGCACGGGAACCGAAGGATTCTTTCTCGACGCCCGGGGCTGGGTGCTCGCGCTGGGGGAGATCCTGCGGACGGACGACGGACTCGTGATCGACGTGGCCGGCAGCGTGTCCGCTCGGCTGCTCGGGCATCTGGAGCACTACCACATCCGCGAGCAGCTCGAACTCGCGGACGAATCGTCCGCTCACGCCACGCTTGTCCTCACCGGGTCTGGGGCGGCGGCGTGGCTCGCACGACGGCTCGACGTCCCGCCACCGCAGGCCGTGCTCGACCACGCGCGGGGAACGCTCGGCGGCGTTTCCGTCGTCGTCACGCGGATCGACTGGTACGGCGGGAGCGGCTTCCGCCTGCGGTCGTCGGCCGCCGACAGCCGCAGGATCGTGGCCTGGCTGCAGGAGGAACGGGTGCAGCGTGCCGACGCGGAGACGCTCGATGCCGCCCGCATCGAGGCCGGCAGTCCCGAGCCCGCCGACATTCCGGAGAAGACGCTGCCGCAGGAACTCGGCCGTAATGCGCGGGCCATCTCCTTCGACAAGGGCTGTTACCTCGGGCAGGAGACGGTGGCGCGACTCGACGCGCTCGGCCATGTGAATCGCAGGTTCGTGGCCGTCGTCTGCGATCATCGCCGGGAGCATGGCGGGAGCGACGACGTGACGGCCGACGTGACGGCCGACGGCCAGGTGGTCGGCCGACTGACGTCACTGTGCCGCTCGGCGGCGCTCAAGCGGGGCGTCGGCATCGGGCTCGTGCAGGTGAAGGCGATCGACTCCGGCCGGCCGCTCGCCGTGGACGGTGCGGCCGCCGAGGTCGTGCCCCTTCCCGTCGGCGGTTTCCCGCTCTCGTCCGGCGCGGACGAGGGCACGGACGACCCCGCAGGCCGGGACGAGCCTGGCACCCTGCTTCTGGAGGCGCGCCGGTTCAGCGTGGTCCGGGTGACGGAAGCGTGCGCCGACGGCAGCCGCCGCGAGCGCGAGGTCGTGCGGCATCCCGGCAGCGTCGTCGTCGTGCCGCTGCCGTCGGCCGACGAGGTGTGCCTCGTGGAGGTGGTGCGTGTGGCCGTCGGACGGACGCTCCTCGAACTGCCCGCCGGCACGCTCGATCGGGTCGAATCGCTCGAGGAGGCGGCGCGGCGGGAGCTTTGTGAAGAGACCGGCTATCGGGCCGGCAGGATGACGGCCGCCGGGGCCTTTTGGATGTCGCCGGGCATCCTCCGGGAACGGATGCACCTCTTCGTGGCGGAGGACCTCGTGCCCGGGCCGCAGGCGCTCGAGCCGGGCGAGCAGATCCGTACCCGGCTCGTGCCATGGGCGACCGCCGTCGCGATGTGCCTCGACGGGCGGATCGACGATGCCAAAACGATCGCCGGCATCCTGCTCGTCGACGCCCGCCGCCGGGGAGCGTGAGGCCGCGACTGCGGTGGCGTCGGCCGCTTCAGGCTTCCGTCCGCAGTTCCTCGCCCGTGCCGCCGAGGGCATCGTCGGGCTTGCGATCGAGAAGAAAGAGCAGCCCGCCGATCATCCCGCCGAGGATCGTGCAGAGGAACCAGAGCAGTCCGATCGCGACTGCCTGGTCGGTCGAGACGCCGTAGGGTGCCAGCAGGAACGCGAGCCCGCCCTCGCGGACGCCGGCGCCGTTGATGCTGATGGGGAGGACCATCGTCAGCGCCACGAGGGGCACGACGGAGAACCAGACGGTGAGCGGGAGGATCACGCCCAGGCCGCGGGCCACCAGGGCCACCGCGGCGGCGCCCCCGATCTGCACCAGCAGGCTCCAGCCGACGGCCCGCGTCATCAGGCTCGGCTGCATCTGGTAGGGCATCAGCCGCGACAGGAACTGCTTCGCGGCATGCCGCTCCGGAATCCACCCCAGCAGCCGGTCGAGCGAGCCGACGCCCAGCCAGAACGCCAGCACCGCGGCCCCGAGCAGGAGGGCCCCCACCGCGATCACGGCTGCGGTGCCGAGCGCGAACTTCTGCGCGGCGAGGGCCGTGCACGCGAGCACACCGAGTGCCGCGAGGCCCGTGAGCCGGTCGGCGAGCACCGTGCAGCCCGCCAGCAAACGCCCGTGGGTCGAGTGCGAGAGGCGGTAGGCCTTCACCACGTCGCCACCGATCGACGAGGGCAGGCAGAGGCTGAAGAACTGCCCCTCGAAGAACCGCCACACGAACGTGAGGACCGGGAGCGCGAAGCCGATCGGCCGGGCGAGAAATGCCCAGCGGATCCCGGCGATCACGTGCGTCGCCGTGCTGAGCCCGAAGCCCGCCCACCACCACCGCCAGTCGCACTGCTCGAGGATCGACAGGAACTGCGGCCACGCGATCTTCCGCAGC
>JBILVO010000184.1:0-6253 GCA_044370415.1 Pirellulales bacterium | reverse complement strand
CGCCCGCACCAGCTGGTCGAGCCCCTTCTCCGGGCAGGCCCGGGCCAGCGAGCCGATCACGAGGCGGCCGCCGCGGGCGGCCCGCCGCGCCGCGAGATCGGGGGGCGTGACGGGAAAGCCGGCCCGGTCGAGCCCATGATGCACCACGGAAATTCTTCCGGGAGTCAGGCCGAGGTAGTCGGCCATGAACGTGGCGAAACTCCGATTGAGCGCCACGAAGTGATCGACGTCGGCGGCCCGCTCACGCAGCAGCTGCCTGACCCGAGCACGCTGCGGCTCCGGGATCTGCTCGACGAAGATGTCCTCCCCCGAAAGGCTGCAGACGATCCTCGCGCCGGTGGCCTCGCGCACCCGTCGGGCCAGGCCCACGAGCAGCGCGTTGGAGAGATGGACGATGTCGGGGCGGACGTCGGCGGCGAGCCAGCGGGCCAGCTTCTCGACCTCGCGCCGCTGGTGGCCCCGTTCCCCCTCGAGCGTGGAGATCGTCAGCGGCCCGAGGTCGGCGGCGCGGGTCGAGCCGGTGCGGGCGGAAAGCCACTCGAGCAGCCGCCGCGAGTCGACGATCGGCGCGAGAGCCGCGTCGAGGAAGCGGGGCAGGTGCCGGAAGGGGGGCACGTACTCCTGCAGCCAGACGTTGATCCCGCCCATCACGATCCGGTTGCCGGCGACGTTCTCCTCGTCGGTCGTCGTCGGCACGTAGGCCGGCACGAGCACCGCATCGCGGCCCCGCGCCCGCAGCGACCGCACGAGCGCGTTGTCGTGCAGGCAGGAGCCGCAGATCCGGCCCCCGGCGCCGGCGGTGATGTGGATGATCCGCATGTCAGGCCCGGCCGCTGCGGCCTTCGAGGTGCACGAGCACGAGGGCGAGATCGGCGGGGGTGACGCCCCGCACGCGGCCCGCCTGGCCGAGCGTGCGCGGCCGGATTCGCTCGAGCTGTTCGCGGGCCTCGGCCCGCAGGTGCCGCACGCCGCCGTACTCGAACCCCTCGGGGATCGGCCGGGAGGCGACGGCCCGCTGCCGTTCGATCCGCTCCCGTTCCACCCGCACGTAGCCCTCGTAGCGGACGTCGTTCTCGACCTGCTCCGCCACGGCGGCGGGCACGGCGGCGAGCGCCGGCAGCGCCGCGACGCAATCCTGCCAGCCGACCTCGGGCCGCCTGAGCCGGTCGAGGAGCGTGACGCCGTCGACCCGGTGCGCGGCGAGCGTCGCCAGTGCCGCGTCGATGCCGGCCTGCTTGGCGGCCAGCCGGGCGACCCGCTCCGGCTCGGCCAGGCCGAGTGCGGCGGCCGCGGGAGTCAGCCGCCGGTCGGCGTTGTCGTGCCGCAGCGCGAGCCGGTGCTCGGCACGGCTGGTGAACATGCGGTAGGGCTCGTCGACGCCGCAGGTGACGAGGTCGTCGAGCAGCACGCCGATGTAGGAATCCTCGCGGGCCGGCGCGAGCCGGTCGCGGCCCGCGACGGCGAGCGCCGCGTTGGCGCCGGCGACGAGCCCCTGCGCCGCCGCCTCCTCGTAGCCGGTGGTGCCATTGATCTGGCCGGCGAGGAAGAGGCGTTGCACCCGCTTGCTCTCGAGCTCCGGCGTGAGCTGGTCGGGCGGGCAGTA
The DNA here is from genome assembly GCA_044370415.1 of Pirellulales bacterium. Lineage (GTDB taxonomy): Bacteria > Planctomycetota > Planctomycetia > Pirellulales > UBA1268 > CAMCQY01. The sequence continues at coordinate 4,650 of JBILVO010000184.1, read as the reverse complement.
GTCGTATTCGACGGCGTAGCCGTAGCGGATGATGGCCGCCCGCTCGAGCCCGGGCACGAGCCGGATCATCGCGTCCTGCACGTCGCGGGGCAGGCTCGTGGAGATACCGTTGACGTAGATCTCCTGCGTCCGGCGGCCCTCGGGCTCGAGGAAGAGCTGGTGGCTCTCCTTGTCGGCGAACCGCACCACCTTGTCTTCGATGCTCGGGCAGTAGCGGGGCCCGCGGGACTGGATCTGGCCCGAATACATCGGCGCGCGGTGGAGGTTCTTCCGGATGAGGTCGTGGATCTCCGGCGTGGTGCGGGTGATCCAGCAGACCATCTGCTCCTGGGGAAGTGCGTCGGTGAGGAACGAGAAGGGCTGCGGCCGCTCGTCGCCCGGCTGCACGTCGAGCTTCGAGAAATCGATCGAGCGGGCCGAGAGCCGGCAGGGAGTGCCCGTCTTGAAGCGGTCGATGCGGATGCCGGCCGCGTCGAGCGCCCGGCTCACGCCCGACGTGGTCCCCTCCCCCGCCCTGCCCCCGGGCACCTGCGCTTCGCCCGTGTGCATCACCGCCTGCAGGAACGTGCCCGTCGTGAGCACGACGGCCGCTGCGCGGTATTCGGCGTCGCCGCGGACGCGGACGCCCACGATGCGGCGGCCGGCGTCAACGCCGCCGTGGCCGTCGCACGGCTCGAGGAGCAGGTCGTCGACCGTTTCCTGCCGCAGATCGAGGCCGGGCGTCTCCTCGACGATCCGCTTCACCTCCATCTGGTAGAGCTTCTTGTCGGCCTGGGCGCGGGGGCCGTGCATCGCCGGCCCCTTCGAGCGGTTGAGCACGCGAAACTGGATGCCCGTGGCGTCGATCGCCCGGCCCATGACGCCGCCGAGGGCGTCGACCTCGCGGACGAGCTGCGCCTTGCCCACGCCGCCGATGGCCGGGTTGCAGCTCATCTGGCCGACGGTGTCGCAGTTGGACGTGAGCAACGCCGTCCGGGCGCCCAGCCGCGCCGCCGCGCAGGCCGCCTCGACGCCGGCGTGGCCGGCCCCGATCACGAGCACGTCATAGTCGTAGCGGCAGGGCATCGTTCTCACCGACTGTCCGGCCCATGTTTTCGGCCGAAAATGGAGGGGCGGCGGCAGACTCCACCACACCCCATCATGTTACCCCGCTCGCAGAAAGCGACGCCCGAACGGTCGCCTCATGCCGTCTCCGCAGCCATCCGAAAGAACATGGCATCCCCTCTTTCGGGTGGACGGCATGTCCTCGGAGGGGTCCTCGCTTACGCGGCAATGGATCGGGGGAGACACGCTCATGGTGGCGATCACGACAACGAACACGCACTGCCGGTCGCTGCGACTGGCTGTTGTGGCGATGGTGACGGCCCTGCTGGTGGCGAGCCTGCCGGCAGCCGCCGCGGCCGATGACCTGGAACCCTCGCTCATACCGGTGCCTGACCAGGAGCCGGCCTACGACCTCACCCGCGTCGCCTGCGGCATGCCTTCGGTCGCCGAGCCGCTCTGGACGACCTACGCGCTCACCGACGCGCTCTTCTGGGGCCGCGACAATCAGGCGATCAACCGCCCGCTGGTCGTCACCGTGGGCGACAACACACCGTTGATCTCAGCGCGGGATCCGCAGTTCGCGGTGGCGCCAGGCGTGCGGGCCTTTTACGGCCAGCGGAATCCCTGCGAGTGCGGCTGGGAGATCGGCTATTTCGGCATCTACGGAGCGACGGCATCCCGCTCGGTTTCCGCGGTCGATCCCTTCCTGCAGGTGCCCAATCCGATCGGCCAGGACCTCACGGCCGACGGCGAGCGGGCCACGGTGCAATACACCTCCGTGATCAACAGCGCCGAGGCCAACACATTCCTCACCCGGCACGAGTGGCGGGATCACAGCCAGAGCTGGCTGACCGTCGACTGGCTCGCCGGCTTCCGTTACGTGGGCGTGGAGGACGGAGCGTCGATCCTCGTGGACTGCTGCCAGCAGACCGATCAGGCCACGACCGTGCCCTACTCGGTCCGCACCCGTAACAATATGTTCGGCGGCCAGATCGGCGTGCGGCCCCGCTGGACCTGGGATCGGTGGGCCCTCGAGGGCTGGGCGAAGGCCGGCCTGCTCGGCAACTCGCAGAAGCAGATCCAGGCCCCGCTCTTCGACTACACGGGCTTCCAGCAGCGGCCGGGCCTGTCAGCGACGGGAACGGAAACCGCCTTCATCGGCGACATCAACCTCTCGGTGATCTACCGGCTCACCGACGTCTGGGGGATCCGCGCCGGCTACAACGTCGTGTGGATCGACGGCCTGGCCCTCGCGCCCAACCAGTTCGCCTTCAACAACGTGGACGGCACGGGCAGCGCGCTCGCCTCATCGGGCGGCATCTTCTTGAACGGCGCCAACCTTGGCCTCGAGGCCCGCTGGTAGTCCGACAATCTCCCCCACCGCAGGGCGGCATTCGCCGCCATGAATACCGTCCTGCGGCCCTGTGAAGCGTCCCTGGTCGGCGGAGCCGGCCAGGGACGTGTCGCTTGAACGTCGTCACCGAGAACCGCCGCGGCTATCAGCGCCGCCTCCGCAGCAGCAGGCTGTCGACGATCGGCGCGATTCGCATGGCCGGCTTCAGGCTGGTCGTTGTCGGGATGCCCGTGCTCTCGGGCATCACGCCGTTGGTGCCGCCGGCGCCAGTCAACCCCTGCACGCCAAACACGTCATCCACGACTCCGTCACGGAGAAGGTCGACCGGCGCGGCGAAGACGCGGGCGTTGGGCTTCGCGAAGCTGGAGAAGGCCGTGATCGTCGACTTGGTCCAGGTGCCTCCCTTGTAGACCTCGACGAGCGACTTCCCGCCGGTGCCCGCGCCGATGTAGAGGTCGGAAGAGAGATTCGTCGGCAGGGTTTGCGTGGCCGGGCTCGCCGACAGCGTCACGCCGCCGCGGAACGTGGAGGCGAAGGGATTGAGCGTCTTCACGAGCGTCAGTGTCGGCTTCACGTTCGGTGCACCCGTGACCGCATACACCTTCACGGTGGCCCGCATGCCGGCGTTGCTCCCCACGACGACCTCCGACCGGCCGTCCGGCGCGGCCGTCATCGTAAACTTCGGAATTGCCCTGGCCGGCATCTTGCCGGCCCCGTCGACGACGAACGTGCCGAAGTCGCCCGCACCGACCATGACGCCGCCCGCGTAGGGCGAGGAGAATCCGCGGAACGAGAAGTAGGGCGTGCTTGAGACAGCCTTGTAGCCGATCGGCCCCGGAATCGTCGGCGGCGGTGTCACGATGAACGCGCTCACGAGTCCGGTGCCGGTCGACTGCCCACAGAGGATGTCGTTCATGCCGTCGCCGTTGAAGTCTCCGGCCGCCACCTCGACGCCGCCGCGGTAGGACTTGCCGAACGGGTAGAACGTGTACTCAGGCAGCAGCGTGTAATTGAGGGACGAAATCGGAATCCGTGAGAAGACGCGGACTTCCCCCGGGTAATTCCGGCTCGGCGCCGTGATGATCTCTGCCACGCCGTCGCCGGTGACGTCGGCCGAGAACACGCGGACGCCGCCGCGGAAGGTCACGTCGTAGGCGAGGAATGACGTCAGAAACCTGGCCTGCTCGTCGAGCACGGTGACCACCGGCGGTCCGTTGCAGCCGTCGTCGCTGCCCACGACCAGTGCGGGCACGCCCTCCGTCGGGATGATTTCGGGCGAGCTCGTCACCTGTGCCTCCACGGTGATTCCGTTGGGAGTCGTGGCACTGGCGATGTTCACGATGTCGGCCGTCGCCGCGGGGGATGTCTGGGCGTTGGTGATGGTGAAGATCGCCTTGCCCAAGACAGGAAGATTGACCCGCTTGTCGATGCTCGTCACCCCGAAATTGGGCGAACCGTCGAACGACTCTCCCCCGTTCTCGTAGGTGACGATCCAACTCCAACTCGAAATCCCAGCCGGTATGACGTCGACAACCTGGACATTGGTGTCGGTGCTCGGGCCACGCTCGTTGATCACCGTGACCGTATAGCTGATGGCTTCACCGGGCGTGAAGGTGGCGGGCCCCGTTTTGATAATCGTCGGCTGCCCGATGATGATCACGTTCACATCGCACGAAGCCGAACGTGGGATATCCGTCGAACTCGTCACGAACGCCGTGTTCGTGTTGATGCCGGCCAGAACCTCCGTCCCGACGCGGTAGGTCACGTTGAGGACTCGCGTCTCTCCGGGCGCCATTGTTCCGATCGTCCACGTGAACGGCGCCGGCCCGGCGACCGGTGGCAACGGAGTCACGTCGGCCGGTTGATCGAATGCCGTCGCCACGAAGCCCTGCGGGAGCGGGTCGTTGACGATGACGTCCCGTGCTGCAGAAAAGCCGGTGTTCTTCACGGCGATCGTGAACGTGTACTCGCCGACACCTGCCGTCACGTCGAACTGAGCGGCAGTCTTCGTGATCGAAAGCGGTGCTGACACAACCACCGTCGTCGTGTCGCTCGCCTGCGTGTCGCCGGGGTTCGGGGTCGTGCTCGTTACGTCCACCGTATTCACCACCGGGCCAGCCGCCGCGCCCGACGGCACCGTGTACGTCGCCGTCAGCGTCGCCGTCGCGCCCTTCACGATCGTCGGGATTGTCCACGTGAAGTTGCTGCCGGGGCCGGGAACCACGCTCCCCTGCAGCGGCGTCACCGACCCC
>JBILVO010000183.1:0-6268 GCA_044370415.1 Pirellulales bacterium | reverse complement strand
CGAATGACGATGGGGATAACCCGGGCGATCCTGGCGTTCACATCACGCGGATGAAGAACGGCACGACGCGGATGGCCTACAAGGCAGAGCACGCGGTGGATCCGGTGAGCGACCTGGTCGTTTCTGCCGACAGACAAGATGTGAGCCGGATGGTTCCATCTGCGGAGAGCACGTGATGACGATCGTCGCGAGAATCAGGCGTCGGCTGGGCCTGCTGTTGAGGGTGATGCGACACGGCAACGCTGCCGTGCGCGTCGCTCCGATCGATCCGCACGACAATGGGCGTCGCATGGCGATGACGCTGCGGTGCCGCGACAGCGACCCGATCCCCAAGGTGCCGCGGGCCGGCGAGGTGATCGAGCACGACGGCCGGCGGGTGCAGGTGATGCACGAGGGCACGCTCGTGGAGGCGGGGGGCTACTGCGGCGACTGGATGGAGCAGATCATCCGCGGGCTGAAAGGACACCATGAGCCGCAGGAGGAGCTCGTCTTCCATCACCTCGTGCGGCACTGCAGGCCGGGGACGACGATCGTGGAGGTCGGAGCCTTCTGGGCCTACTACACCAATTGGTACCTGGGCGCGGTCGCCGGCTCGAACGCCGTGTGCGTGGAGCCCGACGTCAACAACATGGCCTGCGGCGAGCGGAACCTGGTGCTCAACGGGAGGTCGGCCACCTGGATCAATGCCTGTGTGGGCCGCGAGCATGCCGCGGCGGTGACCATCCGTCGGGAATCGGACGGTGCCGACGTAACGGTCCCGTGCCACTCCATGGACAGCCTGCTGGACTCGATCGGCCGCCGGCCGGTCGAGATGCTGCACATAGACTGTCAGGGCGGCGAACTGCCGCTCCTCGAGTCATGCGGCCGGGCCGTCCGGGAGGGACTGCTGCGGTTCGTCGTGGTCTCGACGCATCACGCCTCGATCAGCGGGTCGCCGTCGACGCACCAGGATTGCCTGCGGCAACTGGAGACTCTCGGCGCGACGATCCTCTGCGAGCATACGGTCGAGGAATCGTTCAGCGGCGATGGGCTGATCGTGGCGAGCTTCCTCAGCGCCGATGCGGCGATCGAGCTGCCGGCGATCAGCCGCAACACTACCGGCGAGTCGCTATTCGGGAGGCCCGGGACTGGAGCGGGCGATCAACGCGTCGTGCTGACGCATGCCGACAACGGGCCGATGATCGTGTTCGAGCGCGACACAATCATCGGCCGCATGCTCCGTGAGCGGGGGGCCTTCGACGAGGGGAGCGTCGCCGACGTCGTGCGATTCCTGCGACGCAGGTACGGATTTCGTCCACGGGTGTTCGTGGACGTGGGCGCCAACATCGGCACCCATCTCCTGCGAGCGTTGCGCGACGGCATGTTCGCGCACGGTGTCGGCGTGGAGATGGACCAGGACAATTTCAAGCTCCTCACGTGCAACGTGACCCTCAATGAGTGCCAGGGCCGGGCGCGGCTGTTCAACGTCGCGGTGTCCGACACTATCGGCGCCGCCGTGATGGAAGTGGCGGGAGACAACCTCGGGGATCACCGCGTGAAAATGTCGACCGACGCTCTCGCGGACGACTGCGGCGAATCCGCGCGTGCGACGCGGGCCATCTCCGTCACGACCCTCGACGGCTTGGAAGCCGAGTGCGGCGTGACGTTCGACGACAGCACGCTCATCTGGATCGACACGCAGGGGCATGAAGGACACGTCCTTGCCGGCGCCGATCGGATCCTCGCCCGTGATCCGCGGCCGTTCGTGGTCCTCGAGTTCTGGCCCTATGGAGTCGAGCGGTGCGGCGGTCGAGAGCGACTGTTTCGGTTTCTGCGTCGGTGCCGGGCCGTGCACGACATGCAATCCCCCGGCTGGGAATCGCTGCCGCCGCTGGGACCCGTGGAGATCGAATCGCTCTACGACCGCGCGCTGGCGACGAGGGGCTGCGAACGGCTCGCACATCGCGATCTGCTCTGCATCCCCTGAGAGCATCAGCCGCTGCGGCGATCGCCGCGGACCATGATGCGGGCGGCGTTGTCGTAGTACCAGCGGAAGTGGCGGCGCACGTCCTTCACGAGAGGTCCCGCTTCCGTCCGGTAGCGGTCGAGCGTGCGGTTGCGGCTCGGGCCGACGTTGAGTCGCTGAAGCGGCGCGGGGGCCGCGATGCGGAATTCCCGACAGGCGTCGGCGAGCCCGGCATCGAGATGCTCGAAATCGATGAGCCTCGTCGTCTGCCAGGCCGGCCCGTAGGCATCGAAAAAGACCTCGTACTTGAGAAGATTCCGGTCGATGACTGCGGCGCGAACGAATTCTGGGAACGTTCCCCTGCGGGCGAGCAACATGAATTGAGAGCCCGGCTCCGTCTCGAACGGATAGTGCCGCCAATACTCGAAGAGCGACACGATGGTCTCGAACGGCTCGCGCATCACCCCGATGATCCGGGTCGGACAGTGGGTGACGAGCATGCCGGCACCCAGCCGTTGCGCGGTTCGTGCGAGAAACCTGCCGGTGCGATTGCAAAACCCCTGGGCAGGGGCGGTGGCGCGACCGAGTCGCACTAGTGAAGCCCGGACCGGGAGGTGGCTGGTGGAATACTGCTCGGGAGGCTCCACGAATGCAGCATCGGGAAACACCGATCGAAACCATGCGACGAGGGAGTGCCCCCCCGTTTTCGGATAGTGGGCGAAGCCAATGTCGTGATTGCGGCTGTAGAGCATCTGTGACGCCGGCGAGAGACGATCTCAACGCGAAAGTCCCGTCCCCACCCGTCGGCGAATCGCGCGGGGGGCTCAGCGGGCTGGGTATACTTTTCGTGACACCGCAGGCTCCCTGCGGCGTCGACGCTTCGGCGGTCCACGAACTGCCAGACCACAGACCACGCGCCGACGTTTTCGTCACCGTAAGATTCGCGGCGGCCCATGTCATCCCCCTCGTTTGTCTCCTATGCCCAGAACCTCGAGGACATCGTCCTCTGGAGGGGACTGCGGCACGTCACGCGTGGCTGCTACATCGACGTTGGCGCGTGCGATCCGCTGTCCGACTCGGTCAGCCGAGGCTTTTACGAGCAGGGCTGGCGGGGCGTGCACTTCGAGCCGAATCCGGTGTTCGCCGAGAGGCTCCGGCAGGATCGACCGGACGAGACCGTGCACGAGGTCGCCGTCTCGGACGCCGAGGGCACGCTGCGATTCGCCATGATGCACGACGTCGGGCTGAGCACCGGGGCGTCGGAATACCTGGACGAATACCGCACTGCAGGCCGGGTGGCCGAGGAGCGGGATGTCCCGATGACGACGCTCGCCAAGGCCTGTGCCGGCCTGGCAGGCCGGGACGTCCACTGGATGAAGATCGACGTGGAGGGGATGGAGGAACGGGTGCTGCGCGGCTGGGATGCACGCACGTTGCGGCCCTGGGTCGTTCTGGTCGAGGCGACGCGGCCCGCGTCCACCGAACCGGCCCACCACGCCTGGGACGGTCTGCTCGTCGACGCCGGCTATCGATTCGTGCTCTTCGACGGACTGAACCGGTTCTATGTCGCCGATGAGCATCCTGAGCTGATGGGGCCGCTGTCGGTCTCCGCCAACATCCACGACATCCTCGCGGGCTGCGGGATCGACAGGTCGAGCCCGTTCGCGTCGCGGGCCGCGGCGCAGGTTTCGGCGCTCTACGAGTCGAGCCGCACCTGGCAGCTCACGCGGCCGCTGCGACGCCTGGTCTCCGTCCTCTCGCGGAGCGGATCGGGCCATCGCTGACTCCGTCGGCGGGTGGAGGCCGCAGGGCGGCGCCCCCCCGCGATGCACGGCACGGCCTCATCTTCGGGCATGCCGCTCAGACCGCCAGGCACGACTGCGATTCATCGGCTTGGACGCCGCCACAGTCCCGATCACATAATGCATACGCCGTTGATTTTCAGAATTTCCCGGTGCGACGGACACGATGGCTCGATGGTTTGATATTTCCGATCTCGTTCACTGGATCGGTCAGCCCACCGGCATTCAGAGGGTCGTGTACGAGCTCGGCCGACGATTCGCTCGTGACGGGCAGACTCGTTTTTTCACGCACACGAGTCCTGGTGTGTTCGAAGAGGTTCCGTTCACGCATCCCTTCGCGCGCACGCTCGACAGCAGCGCCGCTCGCCCGGCGGTGCCATCGGCCAAAGCCCTGCTGCGGGCGATCATCCCCGGGCCGGTTCGCCGCCTCCGGGCGTCGCTGCACGACTATCGACGTGCCCACGCGACACAGTCTGTTTCACAAAAGACGACGATCTGCAGGCACCCCTTCGGCCCCGCCGATACCGTCATGCTGACCGGATCGAGCTGGTCACACGATTTTCTCGCACACTTCTCCACGATCAAGCCGCGTGCAGGACTCCAGGTCGCTTCCGTCCTCTACGACTTGATCCCGCTCACATTTCCCCACTTCTTCGTGGCGGGCTTCGCGGAGCAGTATGAGACATGGGCGAGGCGACACTTTGATACGGCCGATTGTCTCTTGTGCATCTCGAGCAACACCCGCGCGGATGCGGAAGACTTTGAGCGAGTCAATCGCCTCCCACAGAAGCCAAAGCGTGTCTTTCGCTTGGGCGACGAGGTTCGCGATGGCCCGCCGGCGTCCCCACGACCGGTGAGCCTCATCGCAGCCGGAACGTACGTCCTGAACGTCGGCACCGTCGAGGTGCGGAAAAACCATGTGGTGCTGTACAGGGCCTGGCTGCACGCCCTCGCGCACGGCCTTGACATGCCCCACCTGGTCATCGTCGGCAGGATCGGCTGGCTTGCGCAGGACATCGCTTACCAGATGCGAAACGACCCGCGAGTCAAGGAACGCATCCACATCCTCACCGACGTTGACGACGCACAACTCGATTGGCTCTATCGCCACTGCGCATTCACGGTCTACCCGTCGTTTTACGAAGGGTGGGGGCTTCCCATCGCCGAGTCGCTGGCAGCGGGCAAGCTCTGCGTCGCGAGTGCGACGTCGTCGATGCCCGAGGTGGGTGGAGAGTTGGCGGCGTACGCTGATCCGCTTTCCGCAGAGGACTACGCACGAACGATCAGCGATCTCTGGACAAACCCGGAAAGGCGTGTTGCCATGGAGGGCCGCATCCGCGCCGAGTACCGGTCGGTATCCTGGGATTCGACCTACAAGCAGGTCGTTGCTGCGGTCGACGAGCTGACGATTGGAGGCGGCGAGCGGTGACACCGTCGCCGCCCACTCCATGGGGCATGATGCGGCGGCGCCGCCGGTGCCGTTTTCGGCGGTCACGTCACGAGGAGACGACCTCGGCGAACGTGCCCGACTGCACGACGCGGCCGCCGTCGAGCCGGTAGAGGACGTCGCAGTCGGCGACCGTCGAGAGCCGGTGGGCGACGATGAGCAGGGTCTTGGTGCCGTGGAGCGAGTTGACGGCGGCCATCACTTCCTTCTCCGTGGCGTCGTCGAGGCTGCTCGTGGCCTCGTCGAGCACGAGCACCTGCGGGTCGTGATAGAGCGCGCGGGCGATGCCGATCCGCTGCCGCTGGCCGCCCGAGAGCCTCGTGCCCCGCTCGCCCACGAGCGTGTCGAGTCCGTTCGGCAGGCTGGCGACGAACTCGTCGAGCCTGGCGGCCGTGAGCGCCCGGCGCACGGCCGCGTCGTCGATGAGCTCGTCCGGCAGTCCGAACGCGACGTTGCGACGGATCGTGTCGTCCCCGAGATAGCTGCTCTGCGGCACGTAGCCGATGAGCATCTGCCAGCCGCGCAGGTCGCCGTGGATGTCGACGCCGTCGACGGTCGTCCTGCCGGACGTCGGGGGAAGCAGGCCGAGGATGACGTCGACGAGCGTGCTCTTCCCGGCGCCGCTGCCGCCGATGAGGCCCACGGAGGCGCAGCGCGGGATGCGGATGCTGACGCGGTCGAGCGCGGGCTGCCGCCGCTCCTCGTAGCGGAACGTGACGTCCTCGAGCGCGATCGTGTCACAAAAGGGCAGCGGCGCCACATGCTCGGGCGGCAGCACGGCCGCCCCCGCCGAGAGCTGTTCGTGAAGCCGCTGGATCATGGCGGTCGAGAAGGAGAGCTGCTGGAACGACGACGACATCCTGTTGAGCGACGGCAGCAGGCGAAACGCCGCCGTCGCGAAGAGGCCCAGCGTCGGCACGAGCGCCGAGGTCGGCCGGCCCTCCCAGAGCAGGACGGCGGTGAGCAGACACAGCGCCGTGATCGCCAGCAGTTCGAACCACAGCCGCGGCACCTGGGAGACGAACAGGTTTCGCGCGAGCAGCTTCGCGACAAAGTCGGCATGGCCCTGGAAGC
>JBILVO010000182.1:0-6286 GCA_044370415.1 Pirellulales bacterium | reverse complement strand
TGGCGAACATCCGGCCCGTGCTCGGCACGCCGATCGACCCCCGGCTGCCGAAGGGTGCGGTCGACATGGTGCTGTGCGTCGACGTCTACCACGAGTTTTCGCACCCGGAGCCTATGCTTGCACGGATTCGCGAGTCACTGGCGACCGACGGCCGGCTGGTGCTCGCGGAATTTCGCGGGGAGGATCCGGCCGTCCCGATCAAGCCGCTGCACAAGATGACGAAGGCCCAGGTGCGGGCGGAACTGAAGCCGGCGGGGTTTGAAACGGTCCGGGAGTTCGACCGGCTCCCCTGGCAGCACCTGCTTTTCATGGGCCTCCGCACGGAAATCCGGCAGGGTGACCCAGACGGTGTCCCGGATGAGGATGCGCCGGCCCGACGCCCCGGGATTCCGGAAAAGTAGGAAAAAAGCTGCTTTTCCCCAGCCGCAGCAGCCGCGAAACAGCCCGCTTGGGGAGATTGTGCCGATTTTTTCGATTGTATTGCTTCGGCCGTCCCGGTCGGCCATACTTCCGTCCATCGGGGCAAGGATGTCGCGACCGTCGGTATGCCCCTTTCGGGACGGGGCGGCCCCTCACAGGTTGTCTGTCCTCCATGTCACCCTCACCCGCCTTTCGCGGCTTCCGCCCGAGTGACGTCGCATCCCGCGACCCACGCGGCGGTTCGCTCGATCCCTCGGTGACGCCCGCCCTCCCGACGGCAGGCGCCGCCGCGGTGGCCGAGCCGCTGCCTGCCGCCAACTGGCTGCTCGGCGACAATCCGGCGATGCGGCGAATCGCGCGGTCGATCGAACGTGCCGCCGAGGTCGAGTGCACCGTGCTCTTGTCGGGCGAGACCGGCACTGGCAAGGAGATGTGGGCCCGGCTGCTGCACCGCAGCGGCCCCCGGCGCGACAAGGCGTTCGTGCCCGTCAACTGCGCGGCCCTCACGGCCACCCTCGCCGAGAGCCAGCTCTTCGGCCACGAGCCCGGCGCCTTCACCGGGGCGAAGGGACGCTCTCTCGGCGTGTTCCGCGCCGCAGCGGGCGGCGTCGTGTTTCTCGACGAGATCGGCGAGATGCCGCTCGAACTGCAGCCGAAGCTCCTGCGGGTGCTCCAGCAGCGCGAGGTGATGCCGGTCGGGGCCGAGCGTCCGGTCTCGATCGACGTGCAGGTCGTCGCGGCCACCAATCGCAACCTCGAGAAGGAGGTCGAGCAGGGCCGGTTCCGCGAGGACCTCTACTACCGCCTCAACATGATCGACCTGCGGGTGCCCGCCCTGCGGGAGCGGATCGAGGACATCCCGTCGTTCATCGAATTCTTCTCGCAGCGGTGTGCGGCCCGGTATCGGCTGCCCATCTGGCGGCCGTCGGTGGACGTGCTGGCGAAGTTCTGTGCATTCCCGTGGCCGGGCAACGTCCGGCAGTTGGAGCACGTGATCGAGCAGGCGTACGTCCTGCAGATCGAGCCAGAGCTGCCGGTCCGGCCGGCCGCCGTCGAGGCGACCGGCAGCCTGCCCTGCCTCGATCTGGCCACGCTCCGCGAGCGGGCCGTCAGGCAGGCGCTCGAGGCCACCCGTGGCCACAAGGCGAAGGCCGCCAAACTCCTCGGCGTGCACGCCAACACGATGACGCGGCTGCTCAAGGAAATCGACAGGGAAATCGACCGGCCCATGATCGGATAGCCAGGCTAGCCCGGCCCGCGGGCTGATTTCCGGACGTGCCCGTATGGCGTCACGGGGCGTCGACGGGCTGTCGAAGCGGGCGTCACGGCAGCCGGCAGGTTCCATCCTCGCAGGAACCGGCGATCAGCATCCGTCGCCTGGCCACGAACGCATACAGCCAGTTCCACAGCGGCATGCTGCCGGGCACGTGCAGCAGCACCGCGAGCGGCCACAGCAGCACGAGCCGCCGCGACAGGTAGCGGACGGCGGCGGCCCCGCCGCGGGCTCGTCCGTGGCGGTCGACCACGTACATCTGCTGCTCGAGGCTCTCCGGCGGGATCTCCGGAAAGTCGACGGCCACGCTCGGGTCGTGCAGCGACGTGAACGCGAGCCTGCCGGTCGGATCGCACCGCCGCAGCAGGGCGATCTGGCTGCGGCAGAAGCGACAGTGCCCGTCGTACAGCACGGTATCGCGCGGTGGGTGGTGACGGGTGGTGATCATCAACGCACCGTCTGCAGTGTCTCCCTGCCCTCGATGAAAACCGCACGGCGGCTTCCCGCGTAACAGCCCGCGGTGCACGTCGTCCGGCGGCGGACGACGCGGCCGAAGGTCACCGGAAGCGGGGCTCGCCGGCGACCGCTCCGATGCCGCCCTTCGCCGCCGCGGACGGCAGGCCGCAGAAGTGCAGGATCGTGACCGCCCCGGCCGAGATGAGGCTCCACGGCGCCCAGTCCGGTGCGGTGAACACCTGCGGATCGCCATGGCCGTCGATGGGCAGGATGAGTGCCGAATCGATCAACAGCAGCTCCACGCCCGCCATGCAGGCGAAGATTCCAGACGCCAGGAACACGCTCTTCCACATGGTTGCCTGCGGCCCTTTCGCGGGCCGTCGCTGCGGTCGTCCTCGGCAGCTCGCACGATTGCGAGCGCACGCAGCATTGCATCGTCCAGCGGCACCCGAAGACTGCACAGGCGGGGCGATGGCGACCGGTCGACGCGACGGTGACGATCGTAGGGACGGCGCGGGCTCGATGTCCGTGCCGGAAGTCCTCCGGCCCATCATCCACTACCCCGACGCCTCGCCCTGGCCGACACCCCCCTCCGTGGCGTCGGTGCCCGCGCTGCGGGGCGGCCGACGCTCGGATTCGGTACCCGGCACGAGCTGCGGCGTGCCGATGGAGGCTTCGATCACGGTCCGCAGCTCATCGCCGTCGATCACCTCGCGCTCGATCAGCCGCTGCGTGATCGCCTCGAGCGCCCCGCGCCGCGACTCCATGATGCGCCGGACGCGCTCCATGGCCGTGTCGATGATCCGGCGGACCTCCTCGTCGATCTCCCGCGCGGTCTGCTCGCTGTGCGTCCGGGCCGGAGGCACGTCGGCCCCGGCCCCGGTCAAAAACGGCGACCGCGGGCTCTCGCGATAGGCCACGCGGCCGAGCCTGCTCATCCCGTAGTCCATCACCATCGAGCGGGCGATCTCACTGGCCCGCTCGAGGTCGTTTTGGGCGCCGGTCGAGACGTCGGCGTAGACCATCTCCTCGGCGATCGTGCCCGCGAGCAGGACCTCGATCCGGCTCTCGAGCTCGCTCTGCGTGCGCAGGTAGCGGTCGTCCTCCGGCCGCTGCATGGTGTAGCCCAGCGCCGCCCAGCCGCGCGGGATGATCGAGACCTTGTGCACGGGATCGGTGTTGGGCAGGGAGAAGGCGACGAGGGCGTGGGCGGCCTCGTGGTAGGCGACCCGCTTCTTCTCGTCCTCGTGGATGACCCGCTTCTTCTTCTCGAGACCTGCCGTCACCCGTTCGACGCCCTCGTTGAACTCCTGCATGCCGACGGAGGACTTGTTGTTGCGGGCGGCCAGGAGCGCGGCCTCGTTGACGAGGTTCGCCAGATCCGCCCCCACGAATCCGGACGTGATCCGGGCGATCTCTTCGAGATTGACGGCGGGGTCGAGCTTCACGTTGGCGACGTGCACCCGCAGGATCGATTCGCGGCCGCGGACATCGGGCCGGTCGACGAGCACGTGCCTGTCGAACCGGCCGGGACGCAGCAGCGCCGGGTCGAGCGTCTCGGGCCGGTTCGTGGCCGCCAGCACGATCACGCCGCTGTTGGTGCCGAAGCCGTCCATCTCGACGAGCAGGGCGTTGAGCGTCTGCTCCCGCTCGTCGTGGCCGCCCACGACGCTCGATCCGCGGGTCTTGCCCAGGGCGTCGAGCTCGTCGATGAAGATGATGCAGGGCGCCTTGGCCGCGGCCTGCTGGAACATGTCGCGGACACGTGCCGCCCCCACGCCCACGAACATCTCCACGAAGTCGCTGCCCGAAAGGCCGAAGAACGGCACGCCGGCCTCGCCGGCGATCGCCTTGGCCAGGAGCGTCTTGCCGGTGCCGGGCGGACCGACCAGGAGCACGCCCTTGGGGATGTGGCCGCCGAGCACCTGGTATTTCTCGGGGCTGCGGAGGAACTCGACCACCTCGCGCAGCTCGTCGACCGCCTCGTCGATCCCCGCCACGTCGTCGAAGGTGATGCCGAGGTCTTCCTGCGCGTACATCTTGCCGCGGCTGCGGCCGAAGGCCATCGGGCTGCCGGCGCCGCCGATCCGGCGCATCATCGTGAAAAAGAGCACGCCAAAGAGCCCGGTCAGGAAGAGCATCGGCAGCCAGTTGCGCCAGGGGCTTGGTGCCTCCTCGTAGCGGAAGGGCACGCCGTGCTCGGTCAGCTGCCGCATCAGCTGGCTTTCGGAGTTCTCGCTGGGCAGCTTCGCGGTGTGGAATCGGCGCAGTGTCGACCGGGCGGCGGCTCCGGCGGGCTTCGGCGGCCGTGCGGCATCGGCGTCTTCGGGGCCGGACTTCGCGGCGGCATCGCCGGTCAATTCCCGCACCGTGCCGGAAACCTGGAAGGCGCCGAGGACCACGTCCCGCAGGTCGCCGTAGCGGGCCGTCTGCCGCCCCTCCTCCCCATGTCGGTGGACCTCCACCCAGGTGATCGCGGCGTCCTCACCCTGCGGTTGGCCGGCCGTCGCGTCGGGCCGGCGGTCGGCGGCCTGTCGGTCAGTGGCCTGGATGAGCCGCTCGAGATCGCTGTACGACAGCTCGATCTCTGGGGTGGAACCGATGAGGCTGATGGCGAAGAGTCCCGCGACGCCGGCGGCGATCAGGGACCACAGCAGGTTCGAGCCACCCATGGCGGGCTTGCGGTCCGGGGACCGCCGTGCACTGTCGCGTTTCTTCGCCATGAGTCGGGAAAACCCTCCGGGCGTGCCTGCTGCGGGGTCCTTCGTGGACCGCGCCGCCTCCCATACTATGCGGGGAAAAAGGCGGCGACAAACGCCGTCCACGGTGGAGTTTTCGGCGGCGGATACCTCGCGGGCCGTGCGACACATCCGCCGCATCGGCCGCCGCATGATGCGGCGGGGTGGAAAAAGGGCATGGATGACTCGTTCCATGGACAGCTAGAATCGCGGTGATTGTTCCGCCGCGTCGCCGTCCCGTCGCCATGCCCCCCATCCACCGCAGCGCCGTGCATCCATCGGCCGCGGTCGACGCAGGGCCGTTCGCCGCGGCCGTGGAGGGCGGCGGTCGGCCGGACACCGTCGGTGGCGGCGAGCCGCTGCGGGTCGCCGTGCTCGGATCCACCGGCAGCATCGGCACGAGCACGCTCGATGTGATCGCGTGCTCGGGCGGACGGCTGGCCCCCTTCCTGCTGGCCGCGAACCGCAGCGTCGGCCGGCTGCTCGAGCAGGCCCGCGCCTGTCGGCCGCGCTGGGTCGTCGTGGTGGATCCCGCCGCGGCGGCCGACATCGGTGCCGCGGCACTGCCGGCGGGCACGAGCCTGGCCGTGGGCCCCGACGCCCTCGACGATCTCGTGCAGTCAGCTGAAGTGGATCGCGTCGTCTCGGCGATCGTGGGCGCCGCGGGCCTGAGGAGCACGTGGGCGGCGCTCACGGCTGGCAAGACGGTGGCGCTGGCCAACAAGGAGACGCTGGTCATGGCGGGCCCGCTGGCCATCCGGCTCGCGGAGCGGACCGGCGGCCGGATTCTTCCCGTCGACAGCGAGCACTCCGCCATCCACCAGGCGCTCCGCGCCGGCAGCCCCGACGAGGTGCTGCGGATCGTGCTCACCGCCAGCGGTGGACCATTTCGCACGCGGCCGCGGGAGACACTCGCGCAGGCGACGCCGCAGGAGGCGCTCAAGCACCCCACCTGGTCGATGGGGCCGAAGATCACGATCGATTCGGCCACCATGATGAACAAGGCGCTGGAGCTGATCGAGGCCCGCTGGCTCTTCGGCCTGCCCGCCGCGAAGCTCGCGGTGCTCGTCCACCCGCAGTCGATCGTGCATTCGATGGTGGAGTTCGTCGACGGCTCCGTGATCGCGCAGCTCAGCCCGCCCGACATGCGGCTGCCGATCCAGTATGCGCTCTCGCACCCGCACCGCACGGCCGGCCCCGCCCGGCGGTTCGACTTCGGCCGGGCGACCACCCTGGAGTTCGAGCCGCCCGATCCGGAGCGGTTCCCCGCGGTGCGGCTGGGGCACGAGGCCGCGGACCGCGGCGGCACCTGCGGCGCCGTGCTCAACGCCGCCAACGAGCAGGCCGTCGGGGGTTTCCTCGAGGGGCGGTTGCGATTCACCGATATCGCGGAAGTGTG
>JBILVO010000065.1:0-19627 GCA_044370415.1 Pirellulales bacterium | reverse complement strand
TCTGCTAGCCACACTCTGCCAGTCACGCTCTGCCAGCCACGGTCCCCCAGTCAGCCTCGGGCCGCCGGAGGCGGGAGGTCAGCCGACCACCCGGTTGAGGAATCGCATCGCACCCACCTGCAGCAGCACCTCCTTCATCGACGCCGGCCGGTCCGACGGCCGCTTCGCGAGCATCTGGCGGATCAACCGCGAGACGCTCGTCGTGGCGTTGCGATTGAACGACTCCACGGCGGGCGGCGTGGCGGAGAGGTGCTTGTTGAGGAGCTCCTCGGCCGTCGCGGCCGAGTAGGGCGGCATGCCCGCGAGCAGTTCGAAGAGCATGCAGCCCAGGGAGTAGATGTCCGACCGCGGATCGGCGGGCAGCCCGCGGATCTGCTCGGGGGAAATGTAGCTGGGAGTGCCCTGCACCGGCCGCTTGCCCGGCCAGAGCCTGCCCAGGGCGCCCGGACTTCGGGCCGCGATCGCGAAGTCGATCAGCTTCACCTCGCCGTCGGCTGCGGCGAGCACGTTGTCGGGCTTCACGTCGCGGTGCACCCAGCCGCGGCCGTGCATGTGGTCGAGCGCCCAGGCCACCTGCGTGACGATCCTGTGCAGCCGCGGGGCGACGGCATCCACGCCCGCGGCGATCTGCCGCTTGAGGTTCGCGTGCGGAAAGAGCTCCATGACGAGGTGCGGCAGGCCGCCCGCCTCCGAGAAGCTCTCGATGCGGATGATCGACGGGTGATCGAGCGCGGCGGCGACCGTCCGCTCGTGCCGCAGCAGGCGGCGCTGCCCGGCGTCGCGGGCCATCTCGGGGACGACCACCTTGATGGCGACGCGCTCGCCGCTCGCCGTATCGACCGCCTCCCAGACCTGGCAGTGCCGCCCCGCCCCGAGCTGGCGGACGAGCGTCAGGGTTCCGAGCTGCTCGGAGATTCTGGCCATGGTCTTGGCTGTGGGTCCGGCCGCGGAGCCATCTGGGTGGCGAGGTCGATCGAAACCAGCACGAGCCCCTGGGGCGGCGCCGTCGGCCCGGCGGCGGGCCTGCTCAGCGCCGCGAGCGCGGCCCGGAGCCAGTCCGGCGGCCGTTTCCCGCAGCCGACCATCACGAGCGAGCCCGCGATGATCCGCACCATGTTGTGCAGGAACCCGTTGCCGACGACCTCGATCCACACCTCGGCGCCGGCGGCGTCGTCGTATCCTGCATGCCGAAACACGTCGAGCGCATGGATTGTGCGCACTTTCGACCGCCTTGTGGAAGGGGTCGTCTCGAAACTGGTGAAATCGTGCTCCCCGACCAGGTGCGTGGCCGCCGCCCGCATCGCCTCGACGTCGAGGCGACTCTTCCAGCGCCAGACCAGATGCCGCTGGAGCACGGGCCGCCAGGCCGCATCGTGGATCCGGTATCGATACCGCTTTCTGACGGCGGCCGCCACGGGATCGAAACCGGCCGGCGCCTCCGCCGCCTCGAGCACGGTGACATCGGCGGGCAGCCGGGCGTTGAGCGCCCGCCCCCAGACGGCCGGCTCCAGCCCGCTCGACGTGGTGAACGAGACGACCTGGCCGAGCGCGTGCACGCCGGCGTCGGTGCGGCTGGCGCCCCGGGGCCGCAGATCCTCGCCGGACACGCTCCGGATCGCCGCCGCGAGCATCCCCTGCACCGTCTCGCGGCCGGGCTGTGCCTGCCAGCCCGAGTAGCGCGTGCCCTCGTAGGCGAGCGTGAGCCGGATGGTGCGCAGGGGGCGGTCCGCGCTCGTGCCGTCCGTGCCTGTCATGAGGGGAACGCCCGTGGGGAGGCCTGATCTCGCGGCGGCGCGGTTCAGGATCGTTCGCGGGCCGTTCCCAGGAAGGGACCGACCGCGCGCCGCAGCACGGCGGCCGGAACGAACGCCATGTTCGCCACGAGCATCGCCAGCCCGAACTCCATCATGCCCATCGCGAGGCCGATCCCCAAATGCACCGGGACGGCCATGGCGATCGCGACGCGGCGGGTGAGCCGGGGCCAGACGATCGCGGCGTAGGCGATTTCCCACCACAGGGTGGCCAGGGTCAGTGCGTTGGTGACGAGCGGATGCCAGGCGAGCCAGCGCAGGTCGAGGGTGCGGTACTGCACGTTCGCGGCGGCCCCCCAGAGCGCCGTCCCCTCCCACCAGCTGGCGCCGAGCAGCTTGCCGCAGCCGGAGAACAGATAGACCACGCAGAGATGCACCTGCAGCAGCCGCAGGGCGAGATTGGCCCGCACCGTGGGCCGCGACGCCGTGACGTCGGGCGCCAGCAGCCGATCGACCGAGAGCGCCGCGCCGGCGGGGCCGATCGCCACCGCGATGAGCAGCATGCCGAGCACGTCGTCGAACCCGAACACGTTGAGCGGCGCGCGGTTCGCGGCGCTGATGAGCCCCGCCAGCGAGACCACGGCCGCCAACGGCGTGGCGATGCCGAGCGTGAGCATCACGGCCGCCACGAGCGTCACGCCGACCAGCAGCCGCGCGCCGCCGGACGAGCCCGTTACGAAGTACCAGCTCCACTGCCACGGCTGGTCGTTCATTCGCCAGACGTTCTCCGGCCGCTGCCAGCCAGTGGCGCCGAAGAAGGCGTCGGCATCCAGCAGCCAGACGAACGCGGCCCACACCAGCAGGGCTCCGGCACAGATTCGCACCATCGCCAGCGGCAGTGGATCGACCGGCGTGAACCAGAAGGCGTTCCACGCCGCGAGCCACTCCCGCAGCTCCCCCCCCTGCCCCGACCGTGCACGTGACGCCTCGCGGAACGCTGGATCCGTGTCGCTTGCCGACGTGCGAGCGCCACGGTCCGTCGGGGCTGCGGCGCGGAGGGCGTCGGCGGTCGTCATCGCCGTCCTCATGGCAGCCCCTCCTCCGCGAGGGCGTAGGTGCCCAGCGGCGTGACCGCATCCGCTCCGGCCTCCGCCCGCATCACCTCCTCGGGCGCGGGCAGATAGTGCTCGACGAGTTCGAGCGTGACGCGGTCGCCTGCATGCCGCTCGAGGAGGTGCCCGGCGACGTCCTTCACGAGCGGCTGCCAGTCCCCCCTGCTCTGCCGCCGCGCCTCCTCGGGCACACCGGGGGGAGGCACGAGCGCCGCGATCTTCTCGCTGATCATGAATCGGCGGTGATAGAGCAGCCGTGGCCGGTCGGTGTCTCGATCCGGGATGATCCCCTTCCTCGTCGATCCGTCGGCGAACTCCATGCTCCACCGGATCGAATGCCCGGGCCCCGGGTCGGGCGCGAAGAAGCGGTAGCCGTGCCCGAGGTAGAGGCCGCCGACGAGTGGTCGCAGCGGCTGCAGCGCGGCGACGGCCAGGCCGCTCGCCGGCGGCGGCCCAGCCAGGGGCGGCATGATCACGCAGGCGAGATAGAGGACGATCCCCGCCGACGCGACCGCACGGGTGACGGGCGACCAGCGGTCGGGGGCGGGACGTACGGCTTCCGGCGTCATAGGAATGTCTTCGACCATCCCGACCGGGCACCCGGAACCCAGGGCGACGGCGCTGCCTGGGCTGCCTGGGAGGGCTGCCTGGCATGCTGGCGAGGGGCGACGGACGGACCGGAGAACCAAAAAAAAACTCCCGCACGGCACCGGGGCCGTGCGGGAGTGTCGATGCTCACGAGCGGGGGCGGCCCCCCGCAAGGCTAGCGGAGCGAAGCGGTCGTGTCGGCGGACGCGGTCCGCTGCGCGGGGTCGAGCGACAGTTCGACCGACTGGCCGGCGGCCAGATCGATCACCTTCGCTGCCACCTGCTCACGGCCGTCCACGAGCGTGATGACACGGATCTCGTAGTTCCGCCACGTCTGGCCCGCAGCCAGCGTCGTGGTCTCGAACTGTCGGGTCTCACCGGAGGACGCGGTCGCGTTTCCGGCCAGCCAGACCTTCGCGTTGGCGGGCACGTGCAGCGTCAGGCTCGTCTTCGGAGCGGCGTCCTCGACGAACGACAGGCTCGAGCGGCCACCGGCGGTCAGCGAGACGACCTTCGTCTCCTCGCTGGCCTTGCCGTCCCGCTCGACCTTCATCTGCACCTTGAACTCATACCGCTTGCCCGCGACGAGGCCGCGCGACAGAAACCGCCGCGTGGAGCCAGTCGCCGACGTCTTGGAGCCGTTCACGAACACCTTCGCGTCGGCCGGCACCTGCACGGAGATCAGGCCGCCGTCGGCGGGCACCTCGGTGCTGGTCGAGTCGAGCGCCGGAGCGACCGGCGTCGGAGCCTGGATGATCTCGCCGCCCGTGACCGAGGGCGCCTCGCTGATCACGCGGTAAGACTCCACCGGCGCGCCGTAGCCCTCGGACTCGGTGACGTAGCCGCTGGCATAGCCGCTGGAGTAGGTCACCGGCGAGGAGACGCCGCCATAGGAGCCGTAGGAGCCGGCGCCCGACGAGCCGTAGCTGCCGCCGGACGAACCGCTGTACGAGTAGGAGCCGCCGGACGAGCCGCCGGAGCTGCCACCGGAGGAGCCGTGGGACGAATGCCGGTAGGCCCGCCGCGCCATCTTCGCGGCATGGTGCGAGCCCCAGCTGCCGTGGGAGCCGTACGAACCGTAGGAGCCATAGCTGCCGCCGGACGAGCCGGCCGAGCTGTAGCTGCCACCGGACGAACCGCCGGACGAGCCGCCGGACGAGCCACCCGAAGATCCGCCCGAAGATCCGCCCGAGGATCCACCGGACGAACCGCCCGATGAGCCACCCGACGAGCCGTAGCCGCGATACCGATGATGCCAGCCGGCATCAGCGTCACAGGCCGTCGCGACGACCGCGACAAACGTCACAACCCCAGCCATCCGCATCCACCGACGATGGACCATCATCTGAATCGAGCTCCATGAAAAGATGTGTGCACAGACCGCCGTGAGCCACTGACGGCCCAAAACCCTGCCGGCTCGGAGCAAGAATAGTTTGCCGATTGGGTAAATCAAGAAGCCTGCGCAAGACTTTCCGGAAGGGTCTCCGTCCATCCTGTGCCAGGCTACGAGGCCGATAAAACCCATGAATCAGCGGGGAAAACCGGAAACTGCCACGTCATCCACCTCGAAGCTGCCGGTCGCTCCCAGGAGCCCGACCTGCAGGATTGCCTCGCGGGCCCACTGCGGCACCGGCACCTCCCCCTCCACTTGCCGCCACGGACCGCTCCCGGGCCAGTGCCCCACGGCAGCCGCAACGGACCGAGTGCGTTCCGCGTTGAAGAACTTCACCACCATCCCCGGCGATTCATCCGGCGAGCCGCCCCGGACGATGTCCCGGCCACGGATTCTCAGCCGCACAGCCACTCTGCCAACGATCCGTCCGTCGACGGGAAATCCTTGAAACAGGTGCGCGGGCCGCCCCGGCACCATGTTCTCGAGCCGCAGGTAGCGACCGCCCTCCGGCGCATCGGCCGCCTCGACAACCCGCGACTGGCGGCCGTAGTACCAGGCGGCGGGCACGTCGGAATCGGGAAGCGACTCCTCGAATCCGCCGTTGGCAACCGCGGGGCGGCTGCCGTCGGGCTGCACGCGTCGGCCCTCCTCCGCCGCACCCGTCATCGGCACGAAGAGGCTGGGCACGAGCGGCTCGCGGACCATCTGGCCCGCCCGCTTCGTGAGCAGCACGAGCGTCTGGTCGTACCGCTCGCCGACGGGAATGATCATCCGGCCGCCCTCGGCGAGCTGGTCGACGAGCGGCTGCGGGATGCTCTCCGGCGAGCACGTCACGATGATCTTGTCGAACGGCGCGTGCTCCGGCCAGCCCTGGAAGCCGTCCCCGATCTTGGTGACGACGTTGCGATATCCCAGCCGCGTCAGCGTGCGGGCGGCACGCTCTCCCAGGGGCCTGCTGATCTCGATCGAATACACCTTTCCCACCAGCGGCGAGAGCACGGCGGCCTGGTAGCCGCTGCCGGTGCCGATCTCGAGCACGCGATCGGTCGGCTGCGGCTCCAGCTTCTCCGTCATGTACGCCACGACGAACGGCCCGGAGATCGTCTGGGACTCGCCGATCGGCAGGGCGATGTCGTAGTAGGCGAGCGGCCGCTGCGGCGCCGCCACGAACTCGTGCCGCGGCACCAGCCGCATGCTCTCCAGAACCCGCGGGTCGACCACGCCCCCCCCGGCAATGTCGTCCCGCACCATCCGCTCCCGCGCCTCCGTGAACCGGTCGGCGGGGGACTGTGCAGTTGCGGCCGGCCCCGCCGTCGCGATCGCGACGCAGCACCCGGCGGCCAGCCATGCCCACGCCGCCGCCCGCGGCCTGCCGCCCCGCAATCCCCGCCAGCTCCCACGCATCCCGTCCATGGGTCGGGGCCTCATCTGCCTGGGGCGATCCTGACCAGCTCGATCTCGAAAATCAGCAGCTCGTTCGGCTCGATGACGGGGGGCGAGCCCTCCTCGCCGTAGGCGAGCTGCGGCGGCAGGAAGATCCGCCACCTTCCGCCGGTCTTCATGAGGGGGAGCGCCTCCTGCCAGCCGGGCACCACGCCCCGCAGCGGGAAGGTCGCCGGCTCGCCCTGCGGGTCGGTGCCGTCGAACTCGCTGCCGTCGACGTGCGTTCCGCGGTAGTGCGCCACCACCGTGTCGCCGGGCTTGGGGCTTGGACCGGTCCCCTCGCGGATGACCTCGTATTGCAGGCCGCTGGGCCGGGTGACGATTCCCGGCTTGGCGGCGTTGGCCTTCGCGAATTCAGCCGCCTTCGCGAGGTTCGTCTTCGCAGCCTCCGCCATGCGGCGGCCAAACTCCCGCTCCCGATCGCGCATCACCGTCTCGAAGGCCTCGAGCGCCTGCCGCATCTGCTGTTCGCTCAACTGCGGCTTCACCTCGAGCACGGCGTCGGCGAGCCCCCGCGCCAGCGCGGCCGGATCGACGGCGGGCTCACGGCCCTTGAAGTCGGCCGCCACCCGCCTGCCGATCTGCAGTCCCAGGGCGTACCCGAGCGTGCCGGACGGACTGTCGAGCGGTGCCGCCTGCGGCTGCGCCGCGGGCAATTCGGCGGTGGCCTGCCCCGCCGCCGGCGGCGCCCCCACGACCGCCATAACAGCCATGAGCATGAAGACGGCCATGCCGATCCCGCGTACCGACCACGAACTCGTGCGCATCACATCCCCCTCCACGGCTGCAATCGATCGCGCCCGACGACCTCCCGTTGTCCAGGGCTTTGAGTCATCTTGGGCTTCCAGTCGTCGCGGGTTTCACGTCATCCCGTGCTTCCAGTCCGAATGATATGCGAAAACGCCCGCCGCGTGCCCGGCCCGCCGGGTTTGCCTGGGCCGAGATGGAGTCGACGTGTCCCCACCGTGGGCCTCCCCGGCCCGATGCCCGTTCTGCGCCGTGCCGCGGCCGGAACGAAGCCGCACACGGGACGAACTCGACCGGGTCACGGGGCCCCTGAGGCGGTCTGCCCGGGGCGGCCCAGGGCCCCCTTGGTCAGTTCCAGGAACGCCGTCTCCAGGTTGACCTCCTGCTCCCGCATCGACAGGAGCCGATGCCCGGCGGAGACGAGCCGTGCCGCCAGGGCCGAGGGCTCGGTGACGCCATCCGCGAGCGTGACGAGCACCTCGCCGTCCCGTACGGCGACGCCCGCCGCCTCGGCGGCCGTCTCCAGCAGCCGCGCTGCATCCTCCGCCGCGCCGGCGACGCGGAGGCGGATCACCGGCCGGCCCCGCACCTTCGCCAGCAGTTCCTGCACGTCCCCGCAGGCCAGCAGCCGGCCGTACTCGATGATGCCGACACGGTTGCAGATGTCGGCCAGCTCCGGAAGGATGTGGCTGGAGACGAGGATCGTCTTGCCGAGGCCCTGCAGCCGCTTGAGCAGCCCGCGCATCTCGATCCTGGCCCGCGGATCGAGGCCGCTGGCCGGCTCGTCGAGCAGCAGCACCTGCGGATCGTGCAGCAGCACGCGGGCCAGCCCCAGTCGCTGCGTCATGCCGCGGGAGAGGCTGGTGACCAGCTCGTCCCGCTTGAACGCGAGGTCGACGAGCTCCAGCGACCGCTCGGCCACGACGCGGCGCTGCGGCCCGTCGATCCGGTAGGCCGCCGCGAAGAACTCGAGGTACTCGATCACCCGCATGTCTTCGTACACGCCGAAGATGTCGGGCATATAGCCGATCGCCCGCCGGATCTCCCGGGGATGCGTGTAGATCGAGTAGCCGCAGACGTAGGCCTCGCCCCAGGTCGGCGCGAGCAGGGTGGAGAGGATCCGGATGGTGGTGGTCTTGCCGGCGCCGTTGGGCCCGATGAAGCCGAACAGGTCCCCCTTCTCCAGCTTCAGGTCGAGCGATTCAAGCGCGTAGAAGTCGCCGTACTTCTTGGTGAGGTCGATCGTCTCGATCATGGGGTGTCGTCCACTGTGGAGTCGGTAGCTGGCGTGTCGGGGCTGGGGCTGCGGGTGGTGGCGGTGCGGCCGAGCGGAATCACGATCCTCCAGACCGCTGCTGCGGCCGGCATCGGGGGCACGGTGGCCGTCGCATCGGCGTCGAAGGCCGCCGCGGCGCACCGCCATGCGACGAGGCTCGGGCCGCGGCCGACGAGCACGGCGCGATCGAGCGGCAGCACCGGCGACAGGTCGAGCCGCCCCAGACGGCCCGGCTCGAGGCCCGTGTACGCCCGGCCGCCGGCCGCCGCGTGGAAGCCGGCGATCTCGAGGATCCGCACGGGGTCCCCATCGGCCTGGTTCCAGCGCACGGCGATGTCGCGGTCGCGGTTCGTGGTCCGCCGCGTGAGTGCGCCGGCGAGCGACCGCGGGCCGCGTCCCGTGGCGGTGTCGTAGCCGCGGCCGGGCTCCAGCCTGCCGATCTCGTAGAGCCAGCCGGCGTGGGCGAGCGAACAGTCCTCGAGGACGAACGGCAGGCGGCTGGTCAGACCGCCGCGCAGGGTGCCCTGCCCCTCCTTTACGAGGCTCGACTCGACCGGCGGGGCCTCGAGCGTCCCCACGCACTCCACCTCGAACAGCCGGCTCGACGAGGCGGCGATGGGCACGCCCACGAGCCCGTCCGCCGCGTCTCCGCGCGGTCCACCGCTGACATAGTCGGCCGTCGCCAGCGACGGGTGCGGCGCCGCGGAGTCGGTGCCGCCGATCCCCCGGCCACACGGGGCGAACCATGTCACCGCGTGGCCGGGCCGTGCCGCGTCCGCGGGCGGCGCCACGGCGAGGACGCGGGCGGCCGTGCCCGCGGCCACGTCGAGCCGGGCGTTCACCGGCGACCAGATGCCGGCGTAGCCGTTGGCCCGGACCAACCCGCCGGCGGCGTCGAGGTCGACCAGTTCGGCCGCCGACGTGCGCCATGCATCCCCCTTCCATCGCTGCCCGGCGGCCCACGCCAGGCCGCTCGACAGTGCGACGACGAGCGGCAGCGTGATCCATGCCAGCCGCCGACCACCCGATCGGCCGCCGCGCCGCCCGGAGAGCCACCAGTCGAACGGGTAGAGGCAGGCCACGTAGATCGCCCCGAGGCCCGCGATCACCTCGAACGGGATCGACGCCACCCCCGGAAACCGATCGATTGCCTGCCGGAGCTGGCCGGCGAGGTCGAGCCCGCCGCGCTGGCTCTCGCCCGACCGTGAGTCGTCCTTGGCGCCGGCGCGGCCCCCGAGGAGTTCGACGAGCAGCGAGTCGCTCCCCGACCACGTGCGGAAGGGCGGGCGGTCGATGTCGGCGCCGATCCAGGCGATCGTGCCCAGGCCGTGGGCCCGCCGCACGACCAGCGGCTGGTCACCAGGCCCCCTGCCCTCGAACGCCTCGACGACGCCCTCGATGGCTCGGGCGTTCCGCAGGAGCGGGATGCCGAGCGAGGCGAGCGTGTTCTTGTCGAGCGGCCGGCTCGCCCGCGCGTAGGCCTCGATGGCGCCGGCCCGCCGCAGCGGCACGATCCTCTCCACGTGGCCGGGCAGCCAGCCGGCGGCGGCCGTGGCCCCACGCTGGACGTCGACGGCGCTCTCCCCCGCGAGGAAGACGAGGCGGCCGCCCAGCCGCACCCACTCGTCGATCCCGCGGAGCATGGCCGGATCGAAGCCCGCCACCGCGCGGCCGCAGATGATGATCACGTCGACGCCGTCGAAGTCGCGGGCCGTCCTGGCCGGTGCCGTTGCTCCCGCTGCCCCCCCTGCCCCGACTCCCGCGTCGTCCCGCGCCGCGGACTGGCCGGAGTCGGCCGCGGCACCGATTGTGGCACCCAGCGTGGCACCCGGCGCGGCACCCAGCGTGACGACCCGCGGCCGCGTGCCGTCGTCGCGCGCCATCAGCCGCGACGCACGCTCGGCGGCCGGCAGGTCGCCGAGCACCAGCATGATCCTCTCGGCGGCGGGCAGCGGCGGCGGCAGCATCCGCACCGCCAGCCCGCTGCGATCGGCCGCGATCGCGGCCGCCGGCGTGACGGCAGACGGCTCCCCGGCCAGCTCCTCGATCAGCACACGACCGACGGGCCGGCCGAAGCGGACGGTGACGACAGCTCGCGGCGGCGAACCGACCACCGCCGCGACCGGGGAGCGGACGTACTGGCCGTCGGGGTCCTCCACCCAGGCACACACCGCGTGCGGCGCCGCGGACTGGCGAAACTCGATCTCGAGCGGCGTCCACGAGCCCGTGCGATAGACGCCCGCGAAGCCGGGCCGCACGTCGGCCACCCGCGCATCCTCCGCGGCATCCGTCATGACCGGCCAGGCGAGCATCAGGCCCGCCGTGGCGGCCACCAGACACCAGGCGATCGGCCTCGCGTGCCTCATGGCTTCTCCGCCTCGGGGCAGGTGCAGGCGGCCTGGCCGCAGCCCGGGCAGCCCGCGCCGTACTTGCGTGCCACGGCCTCCTCGAGGTCGACGCCGACCACGTTCGCAATCGTGGCCAGCCAGGCCAGCACGTCGGCGAACTCGAGCGTCTGCTCCTCGTGCGTGCCGCCGCGCAGCGCTGTCGCCAGTTCGCCGATCTCCTCGGTGAGCCACATGAAGGTGCCCTCGACGCCCCGGGACGCGTCCTTCTCGTGGTACATCGTGCGGATCAGCGACTGGAATTCACGCAGTGTCATCGGGAGCTCGCGTCGGGGCCCTACACACGGATGCCGGTCACGCCGGCTGCCCGCCCGGCCGCCGCGGCACGAACCACGGCGGCACGAACCACGGGTAGATCGCTGGGATCACGAAGGCGGTCAGGAGCGTGCTCGTCACGATACCGCCGATGACGACCGTCGCCAGCGGCCGCTGGATTTCGGCTCCCGAACTCGTCGCCAGGGCCATCGGCAGGAATCCGAGGCTGGCCACGAGGGCGGTCATGAGCACGGGGCGGATGCGGACGGCCGCCGTGGCGATCGCGGCATCGCGGGGGGAGAGCCCGTCCTGCCGGGCGTGCTCCGCGCCGGCCACCCACACCAGCCCATTGAGCACCGCCACGCCGAAGAGCGCCACGAATCCGACGCCGGCGGCGATCGAGAACGGCATGCCCCGCAGGGCGAGGGCGGCGATGCCGCCCGAGGCCGCGACCGGCACCGCGAAGAAGATGAGCGCGGCGAGCCGCAGCGACTTGAAGCTCGTGTAGAGCAACATCGCGATCAGCCCGAGCACCACCGGCGTGATCAGCACGAGACGGCGGCTCGCCGAGAGCAGGTTCTCGAAGTCGCCTCCCCACCGCAGCGTGTAGCCGGTGGGCAGCCTGACCTGGCCGGCGATCGCCCGCTGGGCCTCCTGCACGAAGCTCGCCACGTCGCGGCCCCGGACGTTCGCCGACACGAACGTCCGCCGGCGCGAGTTCTCGTGCTCCACAGACGGCGGGCTCTCCGCCGTGCGGATGTCGGCGAGCTCGCCGAGCGGCACGGGCCGGCCCCCTGTCGCCTCGACCGGAATCTGGGCCACGAGATCAGCGTCCTCCCGCCAGGCCGCAGGAAACTTCACCACCAGCGGATACCGTGGCCGGCCTTCGTAGACGACGCCCGTCTGGATGCCGCCCATCGCCGACACGGTCCGCATCACGTCGACGCCGTCGATCGCGTGCCGCGCGAGCTGGTCGGGCCGGGCGTCGATCTGCAGCGTGGGCACGTTCGCCTGCCAGTCGGCCCGCACGTCGGCGGCGCCCCGGATCCCGCTGAGCACGCCCTCGATCTGCTTGCCGAGGCTGCCGAGCGTGTCGAGGTCGTCGCCGTAGACGAGCACTGCGACGTCGGCCTTCACGCCAGCGACCAGCTCGTCGACCCGCATCTCGATCGGCTGGCTGAATCCAAAGGTCGCCCCGGGGATCGCGGCCGACAGCGATGCCGACATCCGCTCCACGAGCTGGTCGCGGGACATCCCCGCGGGCCACTCGGCATGCGGCTTGAGCATCACCCACACGTCCGTCTGCTGCACGCCCATGATGTCATTGGCGATCTCGGGGCGTCCCGTCTTGCAGAACACCGTCCTCACCTCCGGGTATTCCCGGAGCGTGTTCTCGATCCGCGTGGTCAGCGGCACCGAGTCCTCGAGCGTGGCGCTCGGCAGCCTGACGACCTCGATGAGCAGGTCACCCTCGTCGAGCCGCGGCATGAACTCGGCACCGAGGTTCAGGGCCACTGGCACACTGGCGGCTACGAGCGCAGCCGCACAGAGCGACACCCACACGGGATGGTGCACGGCCACCCGGGCGAGCGGCTGGTAGGCCCGGTGGAAGAGCCGCATGATCAGCGGCTCGTGCTCCTCCTCGCGGGAGAGCACCGTCGCCGCCAGCACCGGCATGAGCGTGAGCGAGATGATCAGCGAGCCCGCCAGCGCGAAGAGCACGGTGAGCGCCATCGGCCGGAAGAGCTTCCCCTCGGTGCCCTGCAGGAAGAGGATCGGCAGGTAGACGATCGCGATGATGAGCTCCCCGAACATCGTCGGCCCGCGGACCTCGATCGCGGCGTCGCGGACGATCTCCAGCTTGGACTGGTTCGGCGACGCCATGCCGAGCCGGCGGACGCAGTTCTCCACCATGATCACGGAGCTGTCGACGACGAGCCCGAAGTCGATCGCCCCCAGGCTCATGAGGCTCGCAGAGATGCCGGTGGCCCACATCAGGTTGGCCGCGAACAGCATCGACAGCGGGATCGCCAGCGACACGATCAGCCCGGCGCGGACGTTGCCCAGCAGGACGAGCAGGACGCCGACGACCAGCAGCCCGCCCTCGGCGAGGTTGTGGAGCACGGTGTCGAGGGTCCGCGCGATGAGGTCTGAGCGGTCGTAGACGATGTCGATCTCGACTCCCGGCGGCAGCGTGGAGCGGATCGTCTCGAGCCGCTCCTTCGCCGCGGCGACCACGCGGCGGCTGTTCTCGCCGCGGACCATCATCACCATGCCCGTGACCACCTCGCCGCGGCCGTCCCGCGTGGCCGCCCCCTGCCGCACCAGCGGCGCGATGGCCACGTCGCCGATGTTGCGAATGAGGACGGGCACTCCCCCCGGCGGGCTGCGCACGACCACCTGCTCGATGGCCGCCGCGTTGGGCAGGAGGGCCTGGCCGCGGATGAACCGCTGCTCGCCGTTCTTGACGATGTAGCCGCCCCCCGTGCTGACGTTGTTCCGCTCCAGCGCCGCCAGCACCTCGCCGAGCGAGATGCCCTGGGCGGAGAGCCGGTCGGGGTCGACCCGCACCTCGTAGCTCTTCGCGTAGCCGCCATGGCTGTTGATGTCGGTCACGCCCGGCACCTCGCGCATCGCCGGGGCGATGTCCCACTCCAGGATGCTGCGGAGGTCCATGAGGCTCTGCCGATCCCCCCGCACCTCGAACTGCAGGATCTCGCCGAGGGCGGTGCTGAGCGTGCCGAGCTTGGGCTCGGCGTCGGCCACGGCGATGCCCCCCTTCGCCTCCGGCAGCCGCTCCGACACCAGCTGCCGGGCCAGGAAGATGTCGGTGCCCTCGCGAAACACGATCGTCACCAGCGAGATGCCCAGCCGCGAGATGCTGCGGATCTCCTCCACGTTGGGCAGGCCGCTCACCGCCAGCTCCACGGGATAGGTCACCGACCGCTCTACCTCCAGGGGTGGCAGCGTGCCCGCCTCCGTGACGACCTGCACCTGCACGTTGACGAGATCGGGCACGGCGTCGACGGGCACGTGCGTGGCGGCGTAAAGGCCACCGAGCCCCATGAGCACGAAGAGCACGATCACCAGCGCGCGGTTGGCGAGCGACCACTCGATGACACCCGACAGCATCGGCCGACTCCCCGGTCGCACTCGGACGGCCGGGCCGTCACGCAGCGTCCTTCTCGAGCAGCAGTTCGCTCTTGAGCACGAATGCCCCCTGCGACACCACCTCCTGCCCCGAGGCGAGTCCCGCCGTGATCTCCACGAAGCCGCCGTTCTCAATGCCCGTCTTGACGTCGACGCGGCGGTAGCGTTCCTCCCCCTCGGGCACGAACACGAAGGACTTGCCTTCGTGCTTCATCACGGCCGACGTCGGCACGGCGAGCACGTCCCGCGCCTCCCCCTGCGGCAGGTCGACCCAGACGAACATGCCGGGCTTGTAGTGAGCGTCGTCGTTGTCGAGCTCCGCCACCAGCGGCACGCTCCGCGATTCGGCCTCGACGGTGGCGCCGACGTGGTGGATGCGGGCCGTCGCGTCGTGCACGTCGGCGCCGGGCACCACGACCCGCACCGTCTGCCCCTCCGCCACGTTGATGGCGGTCCACTGCCGTTCGTGGATCTGCGCCCGCACCCAGAGCGTGGTCGTGTCGGCCACGACGAAGAGCCTGTCGCCCGCCCCGGCCCGCTCACCCCGCGTGATGAACACGTCCTCCACGAGGCCGTCGAACGGCGTCCGCAGCACGAGCGTGCTCAGCGAACCGGTGTCGCCGGGGCTTTCGCCGTCGTCCTCGCCGAGGGAGTCCATGTCGAGCCGGCTGCCCACGAGCGTCCGCAGGTGCTCGCGGGCGATCTGCACGAGCCTGTCGGACTGCTCGAGCGCCGCGCGGCCGCGGTCGCGTTCCTGCCGCGTGAGGAATCGGGCTTCCTCGCAGGCCGCGATGAAGTTGGCCTTGGCCACCTCGAGGTTGCTGGCCCGCTCCTCCACGATCCGTCCGGAGAGCACGCCCCCGTCCCCGAGCGACTTCGTGCCGGCAACCACCTTCTCCACGAGGATCAGCCGCGAGTAGCTGCCGAGGATCTTCTCGCGGTAGGACCCGAGCGTGCGGTCCTGGAACTGTCGCTCGATGTCGGCCAACGGAGGATGGGAGGCGAGCGCCTCGAGCAGCGCCTCGACGTTGTCAGCGATGGTCGTCGCCCAGTCCGCCGCCTTCCTGGCGATCACGCGATCATCTTCCCGGCGGCGCACGTCGTCACGGGCGGCCCCCACGCCGGGGCTGGAGATTTCCGCGAGCGCGTCCCCCTTCGCCACCCGCTGCCGCACCTGCGCAAAGACCCGCGACACGATCCCGTCGACGGGCGACGCGTAGTCGAGCCGGTGGCGGGCGTCATAGTCGAGCCGGCCGGGTACCGTGAGGTGGTCGCGGATCTGCCGCATCTCCACGGTGGCCAGGCCGATGCCGGCCGCGGACCGGGACGACGCCGACAGCGACACCACGGCCGCCGGGCCGCCGCTGTGATCCCCGCCGGCCCCCGACGGATCGCGGGACTGCTCGCGGCCACCGGCAGCCCCGCCAAGGTCGCCGGAGCCTGCGAAATGATGCGTCGCCAGCCACCACCACAGGCCGGCACCGACCGCGAAAAACGCGAGCCCCGTGAGGCCACGGAGGCCGGCGGTTGGGCCGGCGCGGTGCGTCCGCCCGTCCTCGGCCGGCCGATGGCCCGCTGCCGGGGGGCGATCGGCCGCGGCCTCACGGGGAGGCTGCGGCGGGCTCTCCGGAGCGGCGGCCGGCGTAGGGATCAGGGACGGCATGGCGGTCATGGCGGATTCCGACGGAGTCGTGCGGTCGCAACCGGCGGCGTGGCCGGCCATCCAGTTGGCCAAGCGTCCATCTGGCCAGGATCCATCCTGGCCGAGCGTCCAGATGGACGGCCAGGAGGGCCGCCACCCGAGCTCTATTGAGTCTACACCCGTCCGCCTCGGCATGCCGAGGCGGACCCGACCACGGCCGGGCGGGCGTGCGGTACCATGAGGGACTCCGCGGCCCCAGCCCCGGCCAGCCACCCCCTCGCCACCGCCCGTCATGACCGCAGCACGCACGATCCGGATCTTCGACACCACGCTCCGCGACGGCGAGCAGTCGCCCGGGGCGAGCATGAACCTCACCGAAAAGCTGGAGGTCGCCCAGGCCCTCGTCGAACTCGGCGTCGACGTGATCGAGGCGGGCTTTCCCATCGCCTCACCCGGCGACTTCGCCAGCGTCTCGAACATCGCCCAGGCCGTCTCGACGGCGACGGTCTGCGGCCTCGCACGGTGCAACGACGCCGACATCGACCGCGCCTGGGAGGCCCTCTCCAAGGCGGCCCGCCCCCGCATCCACGTCTTCCTCGCCACCAGCTCGATCCACCGCGAGTTCAAGCTGCGCATGAACGAGGACGAGGTGCTCGCGCGGGCCGTGGCCGGCGTCCGCCGGGCCCGCAACCTCTGCGACGACATCGAGTTCTCGCCGGAGGACGCCGCCCGCACGGAGCTCGACTTCCTCTGCCGCGTGGTGGAGGCGGTGATCGACGCCGGCGCCACCACGGTCAACATTCCCGACACCGTCGGCTACGCCACTCCCACGCAGATGCACCGGGTCATCGCCGGCCTCATGAGCCGCGTGCCCAACATCGACCGCGCGGTGATCAGCACGCACTGCCACGACGACCTCGGCCTCGCGGTCGCCAACAGCCTCGCGGCCATCGAGGCCGGCGCCGGGCAGGTCGAGTGCACGATCAATGGCATCGGCGAGCGGGCCGGCAACTGCTCGCTCGAGGAGGTCGTGATGGCGCTGCGGACGCGGCGCGACTACTACGGCGTCGACACGCGGGTGGTCACGCAGCGGCTGGTGCCCACGAGCCGGCTCGTCGCCAACATCACCGGCATCCAGGTGCCGCGCAACAAGGCCATCGTCGG
Source organism: Pirellulales bacterium (assembly GCA_044370415.1). Lineage (GTDB taxonomy): Bacteria > Planctomycetota > Planctomycetia > Pirellulales > UBA1268 > CAMCQY01. The sequence goes on along the minus strand of JBILVO010000065.1, from coordinate 2,701 downwards.
CCGCAATGCCTTCGCCCATGAGGCGGGCATTCATCAGGACGGCATGCTCAAGGAGCGGCGGACCTACGAGATCATGCGGCCGGAGGACGTGGGGCTGGAGCGGACCGACCTCGTGCTCGGCAAGCACAGCGGCCGCGCGGCCCTGGCCGACCGGGCCGCAGCCCTCGGCTACAAGCTCTCCAACGAGCAGCTGCAGACCGTGTTCGAACGGTTCAAGGAGCTCGCCGACCGCAAGAAGGAGATCTATGACGGCGACATCGCGGCCCTCTGCGAGCAGCAGTTCGCGACGCTCCCGGAGCAGTTCACGTTCGAGGGCTACACGCTCTCCTGCGCCAGCGGAGCCACGCCCACGGTCGAGCTCCGCGTGCTGCACAGCGGCGCGCCGAAGAGCGTCACGGTGACCGCCGGCGACGGCCCGATCGACGGCATCTTCCTGGCGATCGAGAAGCTGACCGGCATCCAGACGGCCTGCCGCGACTTCCGCGTGCAGGCGGTCACGGTCGGCAAGGATGCGCAGGCAGAGGTGACGGTCGAGCTCCTGGCGGCCGATGCGTCGGGGTCCAGCCACGTGCACCGCGGTCGGGGCGTCTCCACCGACTCGCTCGAGGCCTCAGCCATGGCCTTCCTCGCGGCGATCAACCGGGTGGCTCTCGGCTCCCAGCCCCGCCTGCATCCGCAGCGAGCCTGACGCGCTCCGGCGTGTGCGGGCTCCGGCGTGTCTCGTGCGCCGCGTCAGATGGCCTCGCCGCCCCGCTCGCCGGTGCGGATCCGCACGCACTCATCCAGCGGCAGGACGAAGATCTTGCCGTCGCCGATTTCGCCCCGCTCGCCCGTCCGGCCCCCCTTCACGATCGCCGCGATCGTCGGCTCCACGAAGGCGTCGTTCACGGCGATCTGCAGCTGCACCTTGCGGAGCAGATTCACGGCGATCTCGTGGCCACGGTAGGTCTCGGCATGGCCGCGCTGCCGGCCGAATCCCTGGACGTCGAGCACTGTGAGCCGGAAGACCTCCACCGCGGAGAGCGCCTCCTTCACCCGCTCGAGCTTGTCGGGCTGGATGATGGCGATGATGAGCTTCACCGAGAGGCCTCCGGAGGTGCCCGATCGTACCGGCACTCGCCGGGCCCGCACAAGCAACCGCCGGCGTCGTGACCTGCGGACGGACGCCGCTTAGGTGTTCCGGATCGTCGATCGCCACCGACGACCGCCAGGAAGACGTCCGCCACGAAACCGTCCCGCCCGAAGAATGCCCCGGCCTGGGTGAGCTAGGCGGAGTGCCCACCCAAGCCGTTGGGGCATCCTTCTGGACGGTTACTCCGTGCGGACCATCACGAAGCCGTGGTAGGCCTCGTTGCCGTGCTCGTGGATGTCGAGGCCCTCGATCTCCTCCTGCGGGGAGACGCGGAGCCCGACCGTCGACTTGATCAAGAGCCAGAAGAGCGCCGAGACCGGCACCACGTAGGCTCCGACCAGGAGCACGCCGACGATCTGCGCGATCAGCTGCTTGGTGCCGCCGCCGAAGAACAGCCCGGCCGTCGGCCCGCCTGCCTCGGCCGTGCCGAACGGTGTGTTGAGCACGGTGGTCGAGAGGTCCGCCGTCGTGAACAAGCCCACGCAGAGCGTGCCGAAGATGCCGCAGACGAGGTGCACGCTCGTGGCGCCCACCGGATCGTCGACCCGCATCTTGTCGAAGAAGAGCACCGCGAAGATCACGAGCACGCCGGCGATCGCCCCGATGATGAGCGAGCAGGGCACGTTCGTGTAGGCCGCACTGGCGGTGATCGCCACGAGACCCGCCAGGCAGCCGTTGAGCGTCATGCCGATGTCGGGCTTGCCGAGCAGCAGCCACGCTGTCAGCGTGGCCGTCAGCGTCGCGGCCGCGGCGGCCGAGTTGGTGTTCACCGCGACGAGCGCCGCCAGGGCTCCGCCGTCACCGGCCACACCCATCGTGCTGCCCGGGTTGAAGCCGAACCAGCCGAACCAGAGCACGAGGCAGCCGATGAAGGCGGCCGTCATGTTATGGCCGGGGATGGCATTGATCTTGCCGTCCGCGGAATACTTGCCGATCCGCGGTCCGAGGATGACGGCACCTGTGAGGGCCGCCCAGCCGCCCACGGAGTGCACCACGGAGCAGCCGGCGAAGTCCCAGAAGTTCCACTCCTTGGCCAGGTAGCCGAAGCCCCAGATCCAGTGGCCGACGACCGGATAGATCGCGATGGCCATGATGAAGCAGAAGATAATGAACGAGTGGTACTTGATCCGCTCGGCGACCGCACCGGAGACGATCGTCGCCGCGGTGCCGGCGAACACGAGCTGGAAGAAGAACTTCGCCCAGAGCGGCACGTGCGTCCAGCTGATCGCGCCGTACACGCCCTGGTACTTGTCGCCCATCAGTGGACTGTTGTCGGCACCGCCCACCATCCAGGAGCCCGACTGCCCGATCCAGGCCCCGTCGCCGGCACCGAACATCAGGTCCCAGCCGATGAGCCAGAAGGCGACCGACGTCGCCGCGAAGACGATGAAGTTCTTCGAGAGGATGTTGACGCAGTTCTTCGACCGGGCGAATCCGGTCTCAACGCAGCCGAAGCCCAGGTTCATGAAGAACACGAGCATCGAGCAGATGAGCACCCAGACGGTGTCGGCACCGGTCCAGAGCTTCTCGACCATCTGCTCCAACGACATCAGGTTCGGCTTGTAGCCG
>JBILVO010000026.1:0-36492 GCA_044370415.1 Pirellulales bacterium | reverse complement strand
CCGCCGGGCAGCTCCCAGCCGCAGACGCCCGTCGCCACGGGCACCGTCCCGAACACGTCGCCGTAGGTCGGCGTCGACGCCTCCATGATGAAGCAGCTCTCCGGCAGCCAGCCCTGCTGGTCGGATAGATCGGCCTTGAAGCCGTAGAGCAGGCTCGATTCGTAGAGGCTGCGGCCGAGGAGCTGCCCCTCGCCCACCTCGACGCTGGTCACGATGTTGCCCTGGGAGCCGACGCCGTAATTCACACCGAACCGCCACTCGAGCCAGTCGTTCGCGCCGACCCGCACCAGCAGCTCGGGATAGTTGTTCGTGGGCTTGCCGAACTGGTTGTCGATGTAGACGTGCGAGCCTTCCCAGAGGACGGTGCCGGGCGCGACGGTGTGGGTGTTGGGCGTGAACGCGTCGCGATCGGTGCCGAGGTCGCCCGGTTCCGCGGCGTCGGCTCGCGGCGCGGCCGCGCGGCCGGGAAGCAGGAGCGCAGCGGCCAGCAGCGCCACCCACGCGGCCAGCCTGCTGCGGTTGCGGTCAGTGGGCGCGCTTGGGCGCACGGCGATCCTCTTCCGGTGTGGGCGGATGTCGGAGAAGTCGGCTGGCCGCCGGCCTCTCGCCCCCTCTTTTCGCGACAATCGGCAGGGTTTGCCCCGGTTGCCCGGCTGCGGGCTGCGGGCTGCGATTCTTGGGACCGCGCCGTCGATGCAACTCAGCCCGCCAGCGGCAGCGCCTGCTCGATCCGGGCGAGCGACCGCTCGCGGCCGAGGATGGCGAGGCAGTCGTAGAGCCCGGGACCGACCGTCTTGCCCGTGACCGCCACGCGGACCGCGTGCACGAGATCCCCCACCTTCACGCCCGCCGCCTCGACCACCCGCTTGAGCGCCTCCTCGAGCGGGCCGGGCTCGAAGGGGTCGGCCTTCCGCAGCTCCGCGGCATACCCCGCCAGCAGGTCGCGCACCCCGGGCTTCTCCAGCCGCTGCTTCACCGCGGCGGCGTCGAGGGGCGGCTGGTCGACCAGGAAGAAGTCGGCGTAGGCGAGGATGTCGCCCCCCACCTTGAGCCTGTCGCCCGACGCCTCGATCACCTGCCGCACGGTCGCGGCCGCCTCCGCCGGCACCGGATCGGCCACCAGCTTCGCCTTCACGAGGAAGGGCAGCATGAACGCCAGCTTCTCGTCGGTCGAGAGCGCGTGCATGTAGTGGTCCTGCACCGCCCAGAGCTTCTTCGGGTCGAAGCTCGCGGGCGACGAATTGATCCGCTCGAGCGTGAAGTGCCGCACGAGCTCGTCGCGCGAGAAGAACTCGGTCTTGTCGTCGTACGACCAGCCGAGGAGCGCGAGGTAGTTGTCGATGGCCCACGGCAGGTAGCCGACCTCCCGATAGAAGTCGACGATCACCGGGTTGAACGTGTCGGCGTCGGCCGTCAGGCCGATCCGTTCGGCGATCCGTGTGCCGTGCTCGGCAACCTGCTTGAAGTCGGGGTTCTTCAGGTACTGCGCAAGCTTCCGCTTGCTGAGCTTCGTGCGGCTGCCCGGCTCCGCCACCAGCGGCAGGTGGGCGTAGGCGGGGAGCGGATAGCCGAGCGACAGGGCGATGAACGCCTGCCGCGGCGTGTTGGAGAGGTGCTCCTCGGCCCGGATGACGTGCGTGATCTCGAGGTCGTGGTCGTCGACGACGCTCGCGAGGTGGTAGAGGCAGGAGCCGTCGGCCCGCTGGATGACGTGGTCCTGCTCCCGCTCCCAGGCAAACTCGACGCGGCCGCGGACGGCGTCGTCGATGACGAGCGCCGACTCCCGCGGCATCTTCAGCCGCACCACGCTCTGCCGCCCCTCGGCGGCGAACCGGGCCGCGTCGGCGTCGGTGAACGCGGCGAACCGCCGGCTGTAGAGGAACGGCTTGCCCGCGGCCTGCGCCGCCTTGCGCTCCTCGTCGAGCTCGGCCGGCGTGGCGAAGTCGCGGTAGGCGTGGCCCGCCGCCAGCAGCCGCTCGACGGCGGCCCGGTGGCGGTCGGCCCGCTGCGACTGGAAGTAGGGCGCGTGCGGCCCGCCCACGCCGGGCCCCTCGTCCCAGTCGATGCCCAGCCACTTCAGCCCCGAGAGAATCGGCTCGAGGGCCTCGTCGACGTTCCGCGCCACGTCGGTGTCGTCGATCCGGAGGATGAACTGGCCGCCCCGCTGCCGGGCGAAGAGCCAGTTGAACAGCGCCGTGCGGACGCCGCCGATGTGGAGGTAGCCGGTGGGGCTGGGCGCGAAGCGGGTGCGGACGGTCATGGTGCGTCTCCGACGGCTCGATCCGGGCGGTCTGGCTGCGGCACTATCGGCCAGACCTCGGCGGACGTCAAAGCGTTCACGCCGCCCGATTCATGCGGGCGAGCTTTCTGAGCCGCTTCCGCTCCGCCTTGGAGAGGTGGCGGCCCTCGCCGTCGTCGTCGGCCTCGGAGCCGTCCACGTAGGCCGTCAGCTGGCCGGCGGCATCCTCGTCGTCTCCGCGACCGGGCTGCACGGGAGCCTCGTCCGCCGCCTCCGTGGCCTTCTTCGCGGCCGTCGCGTCGGCCGCTTGCCTGCGGGCCGGCTGGCGGGCCGGCAGGCCGCGGACCTCGCGGATCACCGAGCGGGCCGCGGCCAGCATCGCGATCGCCGCCAGCGCCGCCCCGGCCATCCACGTGGCGTTGCCGATCACGAGCCAGGATGCCCGGCCCGCTCCCATCCAGCTGCAGCCCGCCGCGATCGCCCAGGCCGTCATGCCGAGGGAGAGCCAGATCGCCGTGGCGGCCCGCTCGTGGAGCGGCAGCACGGCCCACAGGCAGACACCGATGTAAGCGACGCAGGCCGCCAGCACCCACCAGCCCAGGCCCGCGGGGCCGAGCGTGAGGCCCGTGGCGTCGGAGAGGATCGCGGACCACACCCTCCCGATCGGCGCCTGCGCAGCGCAGGCGGTGAGCGTGAAGAGCCCCGCGAGCCAGCCCCAGGCCCGGTAGCGGCCGCGGTAGTCGTCGCGGCGGTGCCGCCGCATGAGCCGCACGACGAGCGCGGCGGCCGTCGCGACGACGAGGCAGACCTGCGACAACCAGCCGGCCAGCGACAGGAACGAGCGGATGTCGAGGCACTCGCGCACGGCCGCGAGGGTCGCGGCGAAGCGGCCGCCGTCCTGCGGCAGCACGCGGCCGCCAGTGATTGTCTCCCACAGGCCGATGCCGGTGGCCGCAGCCATGAGCGTCATGATCCCGCCGGCCGCCAGCGCCAGCCCGCCGAGCCCCGTGGGCACGAGCGTCGCGAGCCCCGGCTGCCGCTCCGGCAGCGCGTCGGGCGCGTAGTCAGCCAGTGTGCGCGGCTCGGGGGCGGGGGACGACGACGTGGAGCCGCCGCGGGTCCACGAGAGGGCCAGCCGCCGGCGTTGATCGCGGCGCTGGCTGACTGCGAGCGACATGGGGGCAGATTCCGTCCCGGAGGCCGCAGGATCCGGAGATCCCGCGCGGTGCGTGGCGGGCATCCTTGCCGCACCAGGGTCGAACCGCTCTGGGGAATTCGGCCAACCTCCGGCAACGGATTCAGTGCCGCGCCGGCAGACAGGTCAGGACGCACGCCCCGCAGGTTCGGCAGAGTCGACCGCCGCCCATTTGCCGCGGTCACCGTGCTGCGGTACGATCCCGCTCTCACATCCCCACCGACCACAGGAGAAGCCCCGCCATGGCCTACACCCTCCCCAAGCTGCCGTATGCCTTCGACGCCCTCGAGCCCTCCATCGACGCCCGCACGATGGAGATCCACCACGACAAGCACCACGCGGCCTACGTCACCAACGTGAACAAGGCCCTCGAGTCCCATCCCGCCCTGGCTGAACTGCCCGTGGAGAAGCTGATCGCCGACCTCGAGAAGGTGCCCGAGGCGATCCGGACCGTGGTGCGGAACAACGGCGGCGGCCATGCCAACCACTCGCTCTTCTGGGAGTCGCTCGGCAAGGGCAAGGGCGGCGAGCCGGCCGGGCACCTCGGCGAGGCGATCCGCAGCGTGTTCGGCGGCTTCGACAAGTTCAAGGAGTCGTTCTCCGACGCCGCCATGAAGCGGTTCGGCAGCGGCTGGGCGTGGCTCTCCGCCGACCCGCACGGCAAGCTGCTCATCGAGAGCACGGCCAACCAGGACAGCCCCATCATGCACGGCAACACGCCGCTCGTGGGCATCGACGTCTGGGAGCACGCCTACTACCTGCTCTACCAGAACCGTCGCGCCGACTACGTCAACGCGTTCTACAACGTGATCGACTGGGACGCGGTGTCGAAGCGGTACGCGTCGATCAAGAAGTAGCGGCCAGAGGCCGCTGCCAGAAGCTGTTGGCAGGCGAGCCGGGGCGGCGAGGCGAAAGGCCGCGCCTGCAGCGGTCGGCCGCATCGGCTCCCAGCCGGGGCCGATTGCCCATCTCCCCTGCCCATCTCCCCTGGGCTTCGCCGCTAGAGGAGTCGGGGCGTTGGCGTTGACTTTTTTCCGCGCCAAACCCTATTTCCCCCCCAGGCGGCTGACCGATACTTTCGGCAGCGTTGCACGCCGGGAGGCCATTTGCATGACCGTGACACGATCCATCGACAGCGTCGGCAGCGATACGGGGCGGGTTTCCCGCCCGGACCTGCCACGCATCACCAGCGGCCGGCTCGTGGTGGCCACCGTGCTGGCCTGCTCGCTCGCCGCGACCGGCTGCCAGAGCGGCATGTCGATGACGAAGCCTTCCTGGTGGAAGTTCGGTGGTGGCGGCAGCGGTGACGACGCCGCGAAGCTCGCCGCGGCACCGTCCTTTTCCACGGACGCCAAGAAGCCCTCCGAGGCGAACAGCCCCTATCCGACCACGTCGACGCCCAACGGCTACGTGATCACCGGATCGAGCGCGGCCGGCAGCGCACCCGCCACGCAGGCGGCGACATCGATCGGCCCGGTGGTCTACGGCTCCGCTCCGCCCGCGTCGACCGCCGCCGTATCCGCGGCCGCCCCCGGATCGGCTCCCGTCGCTTCGTCGCAGGGTGGCGCCGCCGCCCAGACGGGGCCGTACGCGACCCTGGCCGGAGAGACGATTCCGCCTCCGGGCCAGCCGCTGCCCCCGATCGCTCCGCTCTCGAATCCCGTCGCCCCGCCGGCCACCGCGTCGCTGGAGCCCCAGGCCGCGTACCCGGCCGCCGCGTCCCAGGCTGCAGTATCGCCCGCCGCAGGCCCGGCCTACCGCACCGCCGATGCGTCCGCGTCGGCTGGCTACTCGAACTTCTCCGCGGCCGCCGGGAGTGAGCCACCGGCCGCCGCCGGGATGCCTGCGGGCGGCGCCGCTCCCGGAGGAATGCCTGCGGCCGGAATGGCGCCTGCGGGTATGACTCCTGCGGGCATGACGTCGGCGGGCATGGCCGGCGGTGCCATGGCAGGGGCCGCCGTCGGCAGTGGCCGCTACGGCACGCAGTCGGCCAGTCGATTCTCAACGGGCGGTTCCACGCCGGCGGCGCCGGCCTCGTACGGCCAGCCGCAGACTGACGCCGCGTTTCCGCCTCCGGATGCCGTGCTCCCGGCCGGGGCGCAGCCCGCCGCCGCGCCCCTCGCGCCGCCCGCCACGCCCGGGCTGCTGCCGCAGTCGACGACCCAGCCGCCCGTCCGCCGGCCCGATCCCGGCTACCGCCCGTTCGATACGGGCAGCTATCGGCCCAGCAGCACGATCCTCGCCCAGGAGTCGGGCCCTGCGCCTGGCCCTGGGTCTGGCGCGGTCCGTGCCGTTTCCTTCGAGCAGGCTGCAGCCGGCCCGATCACCAGCCCATGACCATGTTCGATTCGATCGCCTTGCGGGCGTGATCGAGGTCGTCGCCGGTCTCCTGCATGTAGAGCCGGATGGCATGCAGTTTGTCGCCCTGGGCGCGGGCGAGGCAGTCGCGGGCGGTGTTGCAAGGGTCGGCCCGCGAGGCGGTGATGCCCAGCGCCGCCTTGGAGATCACCCACGTGTCGCGAGGCCGACGGGTGAGCCGCACGATCCGCTCGCCCGGGTAGGCATCTTCCACGACGGCTGCCGCGGCCTGCTCGTCGGCGGCCCACGAGATGATGATGTGGGCCACGGTCTCGATTTCGAAGAGCGGCATCGCGAGCCTCCGCGGTGGTGCATCCGTCGCGGGTGACCTTACGCCACGCCGCGTGCGCCAGTCAATTGTCCGGCCTTTCGGATTCTGGCTACCATTAGGGAGCAGGCTGGAGAATCAGGCCGGTCACGACGGGCTCCTCGGCGGGTGCATCGATGCGGTACGACCGTGACGGTTTTCCGATTCCGGCCCAGTTCGACACCGCTGTCGATTCGGCTCGGGACGAGATCTTTCCAGTCCGATCCGCGGGACGATCGGCCGTGGGCCGCATCGCTCCCACCGGCAGGCCCGGGGGATCGAAGAAGAGAGTGGCGCTGCTGGCCGCGATCGCCCTTCTGCTCCTGGCGATCACGCTCCCTGCGGTCATGCCGGCCATCCGGCAGGCGGTGGTGCAGTGGTCGCTCGAGCAGGCGGCGGGGTGCGAGGCACACGGCGACATCCGCGGCGCGATCGCGGGACTCGGCCGGGCGATCCGCTGGCACGGCGACGACGTCGACCTGCTGTGCGCACGGGCGATGCTCCGGCTCGAGCACCGCGACGCGACCGGCGCGGTCGACGACTCCACGCGGGCCGCGGAGATCGCGCCGACGGCGGTGCGGCCGTGGCGGGTGCGGGCGCTGGCCAATGTCGTCCTCGAACGACCCGACGACGCGCTCTCCGACGCCGAGATGGTCATGAGCCTGTCGTCCCGCGACGACCCCGAAGCCCTCAACCACCGGGCCTACATCCGGGCCCTCGTGGGCCGCGACCTGCCCGCGGCGCTCGAGGACATCGACCGGGCGCTCGCGGGCGGCACCGAGTCGGCGCCCGAGATGATCGACACCCACGGCTATCTTCTGCACCTCGTCGGCCGGCACCGCGAGGCGGTCGATCAACTCAACGAGGCGATCAACGGGCTGCAGCAGGCTCGGCGGCGGCTGTCGCTCCTGTCGGGCCGCATCGACCCGGTGGACCTCGCGTGCCGCGTGCGGGCGTTGGACCACGCGCTGGCCGTGATGCTCCACCACAGGGCACTGGCCTGCCGTGCGGTGGGGCTCGAGGAGCAGGCCCGGCAGGACTTCGAACTGGCCGAACGGAAGGGGTTCGATCCCAGTCGCGGCATTTTCTGACGCTTCGAGCGGTCGCATGCCCGGCGCTGTAGGCGCGGCGGAAAACAGGCTATACTTCCTTGCTCACGGCACGTCCCGGAGGATGTCGGCCCCGGCCGGCATCCACGCACGGGGGTGTAGCTCAGTTGGTTAGAGCGCCAGCCTGTCACGTTGGAGGCCGCGGGTTCGAGTCCCGTCACCCTCGCTGCCGTGTCTTTCGTCGTGGGCCGCCGCAGCGGCCGTCATCACGACCTTGTCTTGCAGACCCCTGCCCTGAAAGAGTCGTTGCCGTGCGTCGCCTGCCCGATCCCGGCACGGCGGTGATCACCGGGGCCGCCAGCGGTCTGGGCCGCGCGGTGGCCGTCTCGCTCGCCCGGTCCGGATGGCGGCTCGCGCTGGTCGACCTGCCCGCCGCGGCCGATGGCTGCGAAGGCGTGGCGGAGTTGGCCCGATCCCACGGTGGCCAGGCGGTCGTGGAGCCGTTCGACGTCCGCGACGCCGAGGCCTGGCGGCGGCTGCACGACCGGCTCCGCGGCGAGTGGCCAACCTGCGATCTCGTCGTCAACAGCGCGGGGGTGGGGGCGGCCGGCCTCGTCGGCACGCTCCCCGCCACGCAGTGGCGCCGCGTCATCGACACCAACCTCGTCGGCACGGCCCTGGGATGTGAGACGTTCGTGCCGTGGCTGCGGAGCCATCCCGGCCGCTCGCAGCTCGTCAACGTCGCGTCGATCGCCGGCATCATCGCCCCCGCCGCGATGGCCGCCTACTCGGCGAGCAAGGCGGGGGTGATCGCGCTCTCGGAATCGATCGCCGCCGAATGCCCGCGGGGCCGGCCCGGCGTCACGATCGTCTGCCCGGGGTTCTTCCGGTCGGGGCTGCTCGACACCTGGCACTTCACGTCGGCGCTGGCGGCCCGGGAGGCGGTGCGGCGGATGGAGGGCTCGTGGTGGACGTCGGAGGCGATCGCCGATCGGGTGCTGGCCGCCGCGCGCCGCAATCGCCGCTACGTCGTCGTCGGCCCCACGGCCCGCTGGCTCTGGCGGCTGAAGCGGCTCGCGCCGGCCTCGGTGACGGCGCTCATGCGGCTGGCCTACGCCCGGCTCCGAAGCTAGGAGGCCGTGGATACAGTCATCCGCCGCTGGAGGCGGGGGCAGCGAGCGCCGAAAAACCTCGGCTTTTCGCCGCTCGCCCTCGTGGAAAAAGGCCAGGGAGGGCTTTTTCCACAGCCAGCGACCGCGCATCCACGTTCCGGGGGGAGGAGAGCGATCGCCGCCGGGACGGCAGAAGTCTCCTCGCGGGATGATTTCGCACGACGTGCTTTCACGCTGCAGTCGTCTTGGGAATGCGAAATCCTCCAGGCTCGTCGAACTTCCGCCGATCCCGGCTCGCCTGCCCGCAACAGGCTGCCGGTCCGTCCCGCTACTCGAGCAGCTCGAGCCAGGCGCGGATCTCGTTGTCGTACTCGCTCGCCAGGCCGCCCACGATCAGCTGTCGGTGGAAGCTCGCCGCCCCCTCCTTCACGAGGTCGGCGTCCTCGGCGCTCAGGAACCGGCGAGCGGGGTCGGCGGCGATCAGCCCGCGGCAGAAGTTCATCAGGAGCTCGTTGCAGGTGACGTCGGCCGGCAGGATCTGCGGCAGCCGCTGGGCGAGCGTCCGCTTCGCCTCCAGCAGGTCGCGGTAGGACTGTAGGCCCGCGAACGGCGGCAGCCCGGAGAGCATCTCGATGAGCACGTAGCCGAGGCTCGCGAGGTCGGACCGCGGCGTGTTCTCCCGTCCTTCGAGCACCTCCGGGGCGGCGTAGGAGGGCGTGCAGGTGCGGTTGGGGGGCATGTCGTCGAGCGCGATCGCCGAGCCGATGTCGATGATCTTCGCGTTGCCCGTCCGCTTGACCATGATGTTGGAGCTCTTCACGTCGCCGTGGACGATCCCCTCGCGGTGCAGGGCGGCCAACGCCGCCAGGCACTCGCGCACGATCGCGATCGCCACGCCGGGCTTGAGCCGCGACTGCTGCGGCCCGGCCGTCACGATCACATTGTTGAGGTGCTTCCAGCGGTCGTCGTTCACGCTGGCCCGGGTGCGGGCCAGGATGTCGGGGGTGAGCAGCCGCGACAAGTCGTAGCCGTCGACCCACTCCATCTCCATGATGCGGATCCGCCGCTGCTCGACGAAGTTGTGCACGTCGATCAGGTTGTCCTGCTGGATCTGGGCGACATGCGCGGCGACCTTCGCGATCCGGTTCATCCCCTCGTCGTAATGGGCCTCCGACTCGTACCGCTCGGGGGAGAAGATCTTCAGCGCCACCGGCAGCGAGAAGTTGTCGGTGCCACGCCGCTCCGTCAGGTAGACGACCCCCTGCCCTCCGGCCCCGAGCCGCCGGGTGAGCGCGTGGTATTCGGTCCAGTTGAGCCGGCCGGCGCCGAGGATGTCGCCGTAGCGGGAGAGCAACTCGTCCGGGCAGCGGCTGCCGACCTCGCCGCTGACGGAGAGCGTGGGCCGGCCCTCCTGGAAGATCGTCGTGTTGGGGCTCTGCGGGTCGAACATCATGCTCCGCCACCCTCGGCGGGCGGCTCCGGGAAGCCCAGGGTCTTGTCCACGAGATTGCGCAGCGGCCGTCCCGCGAGGTACCGCCGGAGATTGTCGCAGAAAAAGTCGGTCATCGCATCGATTCGGCGTGCCGATTGCCCGGCCACATGCGGCGTGATGAGCAGCCGCGGCGCCTTCCACAGCCGGCTTTCGGGGGGAGGCGGCTCCTTCGGCGTCACGTCGAGGGCGGCCGAGTCGAGGTGGCCGCTCTCCAGGGCGTCGACGAGCGCGTTCTCGTCGACGAGCGGGCCGCGGGCCATGTTGACGAGGATCGCGCCCCGCTTGAGCCGCGCGATCTCCGCGGCGCCGATCATGCCGCGGGTGCGGGGGGTGAGCGGGGCGCAGAGGAAGAGGATGTCGGCCTCGGCGAGCACGTCGGGAAGCGTCTCCGGGCCGCCGAGCCGCTCGACGGCCTCGGGCTTGCGGACGGGGAAGAAGTCGGTGGCGAGGATCCGCACGCGGAACGGGGCGAGCACCTCGACGAGCCTGCGGCCCACGCCGCCGAGGCCCACGATGCCGACCGTGGCGTTCGTCAGATCGCGGGTGGGACGGCGGACGAACTCCTGCCGCCGCTGCTGCTCGAGAAACAGCGGAATCCGGCGGGTGCAGGCGATGGCGAGGCCGAGCCCGTGCTCGGCGACCTGATCGGCGAGCACGCCCGAGGCACTCGTCACGATGATGTCGGAGCCGATCACAGCGGGCACCAGGCAGTGGTCGAGCCCCGCCGCCGACGACTGGATCCACCGCAGCCGCCCCGCGGCCACGACCGCGTCCCACGGGACGGGAACCTTGGGGTGGCCGCAGAAGATGTCGGCCTTCGGCAGCTCCAGGGCCACCCGCTCCTGGCCGGCGTCGACCAGCTCGGCGTCGGGCACGACCGACCTGATCCGGGCCACGTGTGCGGGCTCGACGGGATAGCACAGAACGATTCGCATGCCGAGGTTTTCGCCCGGGGATCGCGGATTTGGCAAGCCGGCCGGAAGCCGGCGGCTTGCCGTCGTCGGGTTTCGTGAGTCAAATATGAGCAGGTGCGGGCCGCTTGACGGCGGTCACGCTCCCCCGCTGCGCGGCCGGCAGCGCCGTCCTTCACACCACGAGCCCTCACACCACAAGGGCCGCGATCCGGGGATCCCGGGGAGCGATCCCGTCCCTTTTGTCTCCGGTTGCATCCATGCGATCCTCACTGCTGGCCGTCGCCGCCCTCGCCTTCCTGCGGATCGTCGTCGGGATGCACTTCTTCCTGGAGGGACTGGGCCACCTCCGCGATCCCGACTGGTCGAGCGCCGGCTTCCGCAAGGCGGCGGTCGGCCCGTGGGCCGATCTCTACCGCTCGTCGCTGCCGCAGACAGGCGACTGGTCGGGCACGCTCGGCAAGGCCGACGCGAGTCCGGCCGCCGAGGCCGCCAAGGCCTGGAAGGAGTCGGTCGTGGCGTCGTGGCAGAAGCTGCTGGCGGACCGGCAGAAGCTTGTCCCGCTCGACGAAGCCGGCCGGGCCGACGCAGAGAAGCGTCTGGCGCAGGCCCGTGCCGAACTCGACGAATTGGTCGCCGCCAGCGCCGAGGATCTGACGATTTTCCGGCTTGAGAGCGAGCGGCTGGCGGCGATGGAGAAGTCGCCGGCGGCGACGCAGATCCCCTTCGCCCGCGACCGCGTGGCGAAGAAGCGGAAAGAACTCGGGGCCCAGGCCTCCGGCTGGATGAAGGACGCCGCGGCGATCGGCACGAAACTCGTCGCGGAGTGGGACGAGCCCAGGTCACCGGCCGAGCGGCGGCGGCTGGCGGCGGCGGCTGAGCCCTCGTCGCTCTGGAAGGCCGACCGGTTCGTCAGCTGGTCGCTGGTCACGATCGGGGCCTGCCTGGTGCTGGGCCTCCTCGTGAAGTTCAACGCCATGGGCGCCGCCTGCTTCCTGGCCAGCGTGATCGCGTCGCAGCCCTTCTGGGTGCCGGGCGCCCAGGCCACGTTCAATCAGTGGGTGGAGCTCGCCGCTCTCCTCGCGATCGCCGCGCTGCCGACCGGCGGCTGGAGCGGCCTCGACTTCTTCCTCGGGAAATATCTGGGAAACCTCTGTCCTTCGGCCGGCTGCTGCCGGGCCGATGCCGCGCATGGGAGATGATGCGATGAACCTGACGGAACAGCAAAAGGCGATCGGCAAGGAGAACTTCTCCGACGCGATCAACGTCACCCGCCGTGACTTCCTCACCGGCACGCTCGCGGCGGGGCTCGCCGGCGGTGCGGGCCTGGGGTCGATCTACTTCGGCTACGGCAAGAGCGTCGGCAACCCGCTGCGGGTGGGCGTGCTCGGCACCGGCGACGAGGGGAGCGTGCTCCTGGGCGCCCACAACCCGGAATACATGAACGTCGTCGCGATTGCCGACATCCGTCCCTACAACGTCTTCCGCGCCTTCCACGGCGACGTCTCCAGTCCGAGTGCCTACACCGCCCGTCCCGGCCTGATGGCGAAGTACAAGTGGTCGAGTGAGGACGAGGGCCGCAAGCAGGTGAAGGTCTACGGGGCCTACGAGGAGCTGCTCGCCGACGACGATATCGAGGCGGTGGTCATCGCCCTGCCCCTCCACCTCCATGCCGAGGCGGCGATCAAGGCGATGCGGGCCGGCAAGCACGTGCTCACCGAGAAGCTGATGGGCCACTCGATCCACGAGTGCAAGGAGATGAGCCGCGTCTCGCGGGAGACCGGCAAGCTGCTCGCCACCGGCCACCAGCGGCACTACAGCGTGCTCTATGACAACGCCGTGCACACGATCGGCAAGGCGAAGCTGATCGGCGACCTCCATTCGATCCGGGCCCAGTGGCACCGCGGCAACCTGCCGGGCAACGACAGCTGGAAGCCGCCGATGCCCGAGGACGAGTCGCTCGTCAAGAAGCTCGCCGGCTGGAAGAAGGATCTCGACAACGCGAAGCCGGCCGACATCGCCGCGCTCACGAAGCGGATCGCGCAGCTCGAGGCCCAGATCTCCGACAAGGTCGTCGACGCGGCGAAGTATGGCTACATGTCGATGACGCTCCCCGACGGCAGCCCGCGGACGCCGATGGAGGAGCTGGTCCGCTGGCGGCTCTGGAACCGCACCGGCGGCGGCCTCATGGCCGAGCTCGGCAGCCACCAGCTCGACGCGGCGGGCATCTTCGTCTCGGCGATGCACGGCGAGGGAAAGAAGGTGAAGCCCCTCACGGTCACGGCCGTCGGCAACCGCAGCATCTTCCCGGCCGACCGGGAGGTCGAGGACCACGTCTACTGCATGTACGAGTATCCCGCCCCGGGCTACGAGAACGACAAGAACAAGAAGGTTGTCGTCACCTACTCGTCGATCAACGGCAACGGGTTCGGCGACTACGGCGAGGTGGTGATGGGCACGAAGGGCACGCTGATCCTCGAGCGGGAGCAGGACGTCATGCTCTACAAGGGCGCCGCCAAGGACACCCGCGTCACGGTCGCCAAGGCGAAGGACGGCACGCCCACGCTCGACACGACCGAGAGCGGCGGGGGCGGCGGCGCGGCGGCCAGCGGCAAGGCGGGCGGCGACGGTGCGGCCCCCTCCCGCGGCTACACCGAGGAGATGGAGCACTGGGCCTGGTGCATCCGCAACCCATCCCCGGAGAACCAGCCCCGCTGCAAGCCGGAGGTAGCGATCGCCGACGCGGTGATCGCGCTGGTGAGCAACGTGGCCCTGGCGAATCCCGACACGCAGGCTCGGATCACGTTCAAGCCCGAGTGGTTCGACATCGCGAGCGACGAGACGCCAGAGGGCGTGAAGCCCGACACGGGCCGCGACCGCTACAAGAGCTGACGCGGGGGCGGGAGCGGCAAAACGTCGGCCTGCTTCCTACCGGCTCTCGGCATCCGGCCGGAACGTGTCGACGTAGACGAGGTCGGCCACCGAGCCCTCGTCGGTCCAGAACCGGGCGCGAATCGCATAGAGCCGGTCGCGGCCGACCACGCAGGCGAATGGCTCCCGGTACTTCACGCCGGGATTGAGCTGGTAGCGGCCCATCCGGAAGTCCTCGTTCGAAGCCAGCAGGTTCCGCTTGTGGAGGATCGGCCGGGGATTGCCGTCGCCCGCCGTCCAGTCGAACCAGGGAATCCCCGGATCGGCCTCGGCGGCGGCTGGTGATGCGGCCTCGGGCGTGGCCGTGGCTGGGACTGCGGCTGCGGACGGCGGCGGCGCGGCGGTGTCGCCGCGGAGCGGCTGCAGTTCGACGATCGAGATCTCGAGTCCCAGATCCTGTTCGGCCTTCGCGTGGGGAAACTTCGGCTTGATCGCCACCTTGCCGATGTTCTGCATGAACACGTCGACGTTGAGCAGCACGCGGTCGCCGGCGAGAGTATGGACCGTCGGCGAGAGCGTCACGAGCATCGTCGGGTCGTGGGTCCGCTCGACGGTGAAGTTGGTGTAGGTCCACCAGGCAGCCACCACGAGCGCGATGCCGCCGAGCACCTTGTTGATGAAGTCGGCCCAGAGGTGGGCCGTTTCGAGGCGTGTTCGCCGGCAGGGTTCGGACATCGGGTCTTGGCTGGAAGGGGACGGCCGCTACCCCCCGAAACCTCGCGGGGCGGCTCTGGCGGCCGAGCCGGTATTCTCACGGCATGCCACGATCCGCGAGAAGCCCAAAGACCGCGGGCCACACACGGGCCGATTCGCCGCCGCCCTCCCCTGCCCCGCGGTCCAGATCCCGTCGGTCCCAGCCCCGCACCTCGCGGGCCCGTCGTCCTGCAGCCGGCTGGCTCGTCTACATGCTGCGGTGCGGCGACGGCTCGCTCTACACCGGCATCACCAACGATCTCGACCGGCGGCTCGCGGCCCACGCCTCGGGCAAGGCCTCCCGCTACACCCGCAGCCGGCTGCCGGTGACGCTTGTCTACCAGGAACCGCAGCCGACCAAGTCGCGGGCGCTCAAGCGGGAGGCGGAGATCAAGAAGCTTTCGCGTTCCCATAAAGTTACGCTCGTCAAGGAGATGCCTGTCGGTCAACTCTCCGGCAGCCCGAAATCCCTGCGGCGGTGATCCCCGACCCCGGGGCTGGACAGGTTCCGGAAGCGTGAATACTCTTTCAAGAACGACATTTTTCTCCGGCGGCGATTCTGGACGCGGTCGGGGCGGCGGTCGGTGGATGGTTTCACTGTGGCTGCGCACCCGCGCGGCTGCCGTGCATCCGTGTGCCGCGCGTCGATCGGTCGAGGTTTCGAACACTCAATTTCTCCTGTTCCCTCCCACCTCCAGACATTCCTCCCGAAGAACCTGACGTACGGCGCCCGAGGCGGGGCGGCGGACGTTCGGTCTCTGAATCATCCCCGCCGAACCGAGCGTCGAGCTGCCTGCACTCGGCCGGTTTCCAGGAGCCTCAATCGTGCCTCCGCGTCCACAGCGTGCCCGGATCACCCGCGTCGAGATCATCTCGGCGCTCACCAGCTGGGCGCTCTCCATCGTCACCACCGCCGCGCTCGCCGCGGTCGGCTGGTTCGGCCACGCCACCCACTGGACGTTCGGCCTCGGCGGCCATGACGCGGCCCACGCCGCCGACGCCGGGCACGCGCACGCAGACGACCCGCAGGCCGCCACCGAGGATGCTCCACGGGTCGACGGCGATTCCAACGCCGTGCGGTTTCGCTCCCAGGAGGCGCTCGAGCGGACCGGCATCGAGCTGGTGCCGGTGAAGGAGCGGCCCGTCGTGAACGAGCTCGTCGTCAGCGGCGTCGTGCACTACGACCAGCGTCACATCGCCCAGCTCTCGGCCCGCGTGCCGGGAAGCGTGTGGCGGGTGGAGAAGCACCTCGGCGACGCGGTGCGGAAGGGGGATGTGCTGCTCGTCATCGAGAGCAGCGAGGTCGGCCGGCTGAAGGCCGACTTCCTCAATGCGCTCGTCGCCCACGAGGCGCGGCGAGAGCAACTCGCCATCCTCGAGGAGGTGAAGAGCGCGGTGATGGGCCGGCAACTCCGCGAGGCGAAGTCGGCCCTCCGCGAGGCCCGCAATCACCTCACCAACGCCGAGCAGGCGCTCGTCAACCTCGGCCTCAACGTCTCCGTCGCCGATTACGAGCCGCTCGACGACGAGGCCCGCGCCGACCGCATCCGCACGTCCGGCCTGCCGCCGGCGCTGCTCGAGTCGCTCGATCCGGCCCGCGTCACCTCGAACCTCCTGCCGCTCTACGCCCCCTTCGACGGCATCGTGATCGGCCGCGACGCCGTGGTGGGCGAGATCATCGCGCCGGCCGCGCCGATCTTCGAGGTGGCCGACGTCTCCACGATGTGGGTCGTGCTCAACGTGAGCAAGGAGGATGCCGGGAAGGTGGCGATCGGGCAGCCGGTCCGGTTCCGCCCCGACGGCTCGGAGGAAGAGTACGTCAGCCGCGTCGCCTGGGTCAGCACGCAGGTGGACGAGCAGACGCGGACGCTCGAGGTTCGGGCCGAGATCCCCAACCGCTCCATGCCGTCCGCCGCCGCCCAAGCCCCGGCCGTCGCCTCCCAGGCCCCGGCGGTCGCCGCTGGCGAAGTCGCCGCCGCCCTGCGTGCCAACACGTTCGGCAAGGGACGGATCGAACTCGGCCGGCGTGGCACGGCGCTGGTCGTGCCGCGGCGGAGCGTGCAGTGGGACGGCAGCCGGTGGGTCGTGTTCGTGCCCGCCGGCGAGCAGGCGTTCGCGGCCCGGCCGGTGCACCCCGGCGTGCAGCAGGGGGAGGACGTGGAGATCGTCGGCGACTTCGCCGTCGGCGGCCCGCCCACCCATGTCGTCGGCGCTGGCAGCCACGTGCTCAAGAGCCAGGTGATGCTCGAGCGGATGGAGGCGGGCGAGCTGTGATCGTTTCCGGGGAGAGGTCGCCGCCTCGTTCCGCCCGGACGGGCATCGCCGCCCGCGATGCCCGATGGTTCCGAAACACCCACGTCGTGCCGATCCATGCTTGAAGCCATCATCGCCTGGTCGCTGTCGCACCGGATCGCGGTGCTCATGAGCGCCGCGTTCGTCTGCCTCGTCGGCTGGGTGGCGGTGAACCGCCTGGTGATCGACGCCTTCCCCGACACCACGCCGGTGCAGGTGCAGATCAACACGGTGGCACCGGGCATGGTGGCGGAGGAGATCGAGCGGCAGATCACGTTTCCGATCGAGCTGGCCATGGGGGGCATGCCGGGCCTGGAGGGCCTCCGCAGCGCCAGCATGTTCGGCCTGTCGGTCGTGATCGTCACCTTCCGCGACGGCACCGACATCTACTTCGCCCGCCAGCTGATCAACGAGCGGCTCACCACCGTGGCGGTGCCGGGCGGCGTGGAGCGGCCGGAGATGGGGCCGGTGTCGACCGGCCTCGGCGAGGTGTTCCACTACCTGCTCGTGCCAAAACCGTTCGAGAACGGCAGCGGCGGCATGAGCCTCACCGACGTCAAGACGCTGCAGGAGTGGACGCTCAAGCCGGCGCTTCGCAGCGTGCCCGGCGTGGCCGAGGTGAACGCCTGGGGCGGCCTCAACAAGCAGTACCAGATCCGGGTCGACCCTGCCCTGCTCCGCAAGTATGACCTTTCTTTCGACGACATCGTGGCGTCGGTGCCACGGAACAACTTCAACGTCGGTGGCGGCTCGATCGACCGCTCCGGCGACGCGGTATTGGTCTACGGAGTGGGCCGCACCGTCGACGTCGAGCAGATCGGCAAGATCGTGGTCGCCTCGCGGGAGGGCACGCCGATCCGGATCCGCGACGTGGGCGAGGTCGTGATCGGCCACGAGATCCGCAAGGGGGCCGTCACCTACGGCGGCAACGGCGAGGTGGTGCTCGGCCTCGGCTTCATGCTGATGGGGGAGAACAGCTACGCCGTCACGACGCGGCTCCGCGACCGGTTCGAGAAGCTGCTCGGCACGCTGCCCGACGGCGTCGAGGCGAAGGTCGTCTACGACCGCACGAAGCTCATCGATCGCGTGATCGCCACGGTGCGGCAGAACCTACTCGAGGGGGCGTTTCTCGTCGTCGTCATCCTCTACGTGATGCTCGGCAACCTGCGGGCCGGCCTGGTCGCCGCCACGGCGATCCCGCTGTCGATGATGTGCGGCTTCATCGGGATGTGGCAGGCGGGCATCGCGGCCAGCCTGCTGTCGCTCGGCGCGATCGACTTCGGCATCGTCGTCGACTCCTCTGTGGTCGTGATCGAGAGCATCCTCGAGAAGATCGCCCACCACCCCGGTGCCAGCGGCGCCGAGCGGCTCAAGCTCGTCCGCGAGGCGACGAGCGCCGTGAAGAAGCCCGCCTGCTTCGGCCAGCTGATCATCATGATCGTCTACATCCCGATCCTCACGCTCGAGGGGGTCGAGGGAAAGATGTTCCGGCCGATGGCCCTCACGGTCGTCTTCATCCTCATCGGGTCGCTCGTGCTCTCGCTCACCGTCGTGCCGGTGCTCTCGAGCCTCTTCCTGCCGCGGCGGGTCGACGCCCACGACGTGTTTCTCGTGAAGATCCTGCGGTCGATCTACCGGCCGCTCCTGCGGCTGTGCCTGGCGGCCCGGTGGCCGCTGGCCTGCGGCGCGGCGGCGATCCTGGGCATCACGCTCCTGCGGGCCCTCTCGCTCGGCACGGAGTTCGTACCGAAGCTCTCCGAGGGTGACATCGTTCTCGGCATCATCCGGGCCCCCGGCACGAGCATCGAGGAATCGTGTCGGATGAACACGCGGATCGAGCAGGCCCTGCTCGCCGAGTTTCCCGACGAGATCGCCCACGTCTGGAGCCGCACCGGCACGCCGGAGGTGGCGACCGACGCCGGGGCGATCGAGGCCACCGACATGTTCGTGGCGCTCAAGCCCCGCGACGAGTGGAAGCGGGCCCGCACCCAGGCCGGGCTCGTCGACGTGATGAATACGGTGGTCGAGGGGGTGCCCGGGCAGATCATCTGGTTCACGCAGCCGATCGAGCAGCGGATCAACGAGATGGTGTCGGGCGTGCGGGCCGACATCGCCGTGAAGGTCTTCGGCAACGACCTCGAGCGGCTCGTGAGAAAGGCGGGAGAGGTGGCGGCGGTGCTCAAGGGCGTGCCGGGCGGCGCGGACGTGGCGGTCGAGCAGGTCAGCGGCCAGCCGATCCTCAAGATCGCCGTGAAGCAGGATGAGATCGCTCGCTACGGCATCTCGGCGCAGGCGGTGCTGGACATCGTGGAGAGCGTGGGCGGCAAGGCGGTGGGGCAGATCGTGGAGGGGCAGCTGCGGTTTCCGATCGTGGTGCGACTGCCGGAGAGCCTGCGGGACGGCCCGGAATCGATCGCCGACATCGCCGTCCGTGGCCCGGCCGGCGAGAGCGTGCCGCTCCAGCGGATCGCCGACATCGAGACGATCCTCGGCCCCAAGTTCGTCACCCGCGAGTGGAGCGAGCGGCGGGCCGTCGTGCAGTGCAACGTCCGCGGTCGCGACGTGGGCGGCTTCGTCGCCGAGGCGCAAGGGGCGATCGACCGCGCGGTCGAGCTGCCGCCGGCGGAATTCCGGCTGGAATGGGGCGGCCAGTTCGAGAACATGCAGCGGGCCCAGAAGCGGCTGGCCATCGTGGTGCCGCTGGCGCTGGTGCTGATCCTCGTGCTGCTCTACCTCACCTACCGCAACGTCGCCGACACCATCCTGCTCTTCGTGAGCGTGCCCTTCGCCTGCGTGGGGGGCATCTGGGCGCTGGCACTGCGGGAGATGCCGCTGTCGATCTCCGCGGCAGTCGGCTTCATCACGCTCTCGGGCGTGTCGGTCTTGAGCGGCATGGTCGTGGCCAGCGCCCTGCGCGAGCGGCTGGCGCGGGGCACGGCCCGCGACGTGGCGATCGAGGAGACCTCGTCGGGCAGCCTGCGGACGATCATCATGACGGCCCTCGTGGCGAGCCTCGGCTTCATCCCGATGGCGGTGAGCGAGGGCACGGGCGCCGAGGTGCAGCGGCCGCTGGCAACGGTGGTGATCGGCGGCGTGCTCACGAGCACGCTCTTCACGCTCTTCGTGCTCCCGGCGCTCTACCGGCTGATCCTCGGCGTGCCGCCGGTGAAGATGCTGCCGGGCGACCGGTGAACGGCGGGCGCAGTACGAAGTCCTCGGTTCGGGGCTGCCCGCACCCCATCGCCGGACGTTCGCTTCGGGCATCCTGCCCTCCGCTCTCTGCACGCCGGCTGCGCTTCGCCATCCTGGCTTCGCTGGCCGCCGAGCCCGGCTCCCGGGGTACGGGCAGCCCCTCACGGATATGTCGATGCGGTCGCGGACGCTGGTCGATCACAGGACGAAGCTGCTACCCGATGTCGAGAAACCCCGGCAGCGGGGCGTCGGCCGGCAGTCCCAGGATCGTCCGCAGTTCGTCGCGGTCGGCGGCGGAGAGTGGCACGAAGATGACCGGGTCCTGGCAGAGCGACGGATCGACGAGCCGGTAGCCGACGACCTCGCCCCCCTCCACGACCGGCGCCCGGCCGTAGCCATACATCATGTTGTCGACCTTCCCGAAGAAGTCGCCGAGCGTGATCCGCTCCGGCCGTGGCCGGCGGACGTAGAAAAGTTCGATCACGTCCTTCCAGAAGTGCGGCACGAACTTCTCGCCGAAGTCTGCGTGGCCGACCCGGTCGCGGTTGGTGCCCGCGATCATGGCGGGCAGCGAGGACAGCTTCAGGTCGCGGTCGCGGCAGCGGGACTCGATCGCCGCGCCGAGGTTCGTGAGGAAGTCGGCGCTGTAGCAATCGTCGCAGATGATGACCATCCGGCCGAGGTCGAACGGCGTGCCGGCGGCCGCTGCTCCGGCGACGAGCGCGTCGGCAAGCCGGCCGAAGGGGATCGAATAGCTCTGGATCTCCTCCGGCAGGCCGTGGCCGAGCACGACGACCGTGGCGGGCGCGCCAGCCGCCGCCGCCCGGCCGACGGCGGCGAGAAACCGGTCGGCCACCTCGCCGATCGTCTCGCGCGAGGCGTCCTGTTTGAAGACCTCTGCCGTGCTGCCGTAGGCCGCGGCGATGGCGGTGATCTCCCTGGGGTCGAGCCCGCGGTCGGGATCGAGCAGGCCGATCATCGTGCGGCCGGCGGCGATCACCGCCGCGTCGCCCGTCTTGTCCCGCTTTCCATCGATGAATCGGGCAAGCTTCACGATCGTGTCGAGGCGGGCGTCGTCGGCGAGCGCCGCGAGGCTGTCGGCATGGCTGCGGCAGAGGTAATAGAGAGAGGGCTCGATCTGCCGGTAGTGCTTCCGGCTCGTGTCGAGCTTCGTCGCCACCGCCGGCGAGACATCGGCCTGGAAGCCCGCGAAGTCAGCCGGAAAATCGGCAGCGTTCGCGACGCCGGCCATCACGGTCGCGGCCAGGCAGCCGATCACCTCGCGGAGACGAAAGCGTTGGCATGGGCTGCGCTGTGGCATGCCTCCGAGTCTATCCGGCCCACGGGGCGGAACGCACGTCGGGCTTGCGTATAGTGTGGCGAGCGAGGAGCAAGGCATGCGTGCGGTGATCCAGCGGGTGGAGCGGGCCGATGTCACGATCGACGGAGAGAGCGTGGCGGCGATCGGTGCCGGCCTGGCCGTGCTCGTGGGCGTCGAAACGGGGGACGGGGCCGCTGATGCCGATTGGCTGGCGGAGAAGATCGTGCGGATGCGGATCTTCGCCGACGACCAAGGGCGGATGAACCGCAGCGTGCAGGAGGCGGGGGGCGGCGTGCTCGTCGTCAGCCAGTTCACGCTCCACGCCGCCACGCAGAAGGGGAACCGGCCGAGCTTTCTGGCCGCCGCCCGGCCCGAGGAGGCGGTGCCGCTCTACGAGCGGTTTCTGGCGGCGGTCGAGGCGGCGCTCGGCCGGAGCGTTCCCCGCGGCGTCTTCGGCGCCGACATGCGGGTGTCGCTCGTCAATGACGGGCCGGTGACGATTCTCGTCGACTCACGGCGGCGCCAGTAGGCTGCGCTTGAGGCGAGGCGGTCGCAGCGCGTGGTCAGTACCCTGCCGACAGCATCGCCAGGCCGACGCTCGCCTCGAACGCGATCCCGGCTGCATTGCGGGACGAGCGGCTGCCGTCGACGGCAAGAGAGAGCAGACGAGCCGCGGCAGCCGCGCACCACGCCGCTCCCACCACTGCGAAGACAGTCGCGGACTGCGTTCCCACGCACCCGATCCCGAGGCACAGGAAAAACCCGCCGTAGGTCGCACGGAGCTCGGAGATGCCCAGCGGTCCCGTGGGCTGGATTCCGAGCAGGCGGCTGACGGCAGCGGGAAACAGCATGCCGAGGCAGCCGAGCGCCGCGGTCACAACGGCTCCGCAGTTCGGTAGCAGCATCATTTCCTGGGCTTCGCGTTCAGGGCTTTCGCGGGAAGCATGAATCTCTTTTTGCCAGAGTATCGGCTCGGCTGCAGTGCGTCATCGTGAGTCAGCCGCATCGCGCTGCTGCTGCGGTCATGTGCAGTGGTGAGGCGTGACGCTCGAGGATGCGTCCGCGGGTGTCGCGCGATGGAGCATGGCGGAATCTCCCGGGCGGAAAGCGTCTCGCGGGTCTGGTCGTTGACAAGGGGCCACGGCTTGAATAATGTACATGCGTACACGTGTCATGCTTGGCGTTCGTGCGGAGGCGTTTTCGATGGTGACGCATGGTCCTGCCGGCCTGCCGGCCGCGAATCTCCTGTCGGGGCAGCTGTTCGGCTGGGATGCGGCCGTGCGGCGGGGCTGGGAGCGGGGCCGCGAGACGGTTTCGACCGGCTTTCGGTCGCTCGACCGGCTGCTGCCGGCCGGCGGCGTGCGGCTGGGCAGCCTGATCGAATGGCTGGCAGCCGACGATGCGTCCGGGGCGATCGCGCTGGCCTGTGCGGTGGCCTGCAGGCTGGCAGGATCGCGGGGGACGGGGGATGAGGCGGCGGCGCCGGCCGCGACGATCCTGATCGTCGATCGTGGCGGCCGGTTCTATCCGCCGGCCGTGCTGCCCTGGCTCGATGGGGGCGGGAATGGCATGGGAAGCGGCGGTGGCAGGCCACGGTTCGTGGTGGCACGGCCGTCGACCGACGACGACGAAATCTGGGCGATCGATCAGGCGCTCCGCTGCCCCGGCGTGGCGGCCGTG
The DNA here is from genome assembly GCA_044370415.1 of Pirellulales bacterium. Taxonomy (GTDB): domain Bacteria; phylum Planctomycetota; class Planctomycetia; order Pirellulales; family UBA1268; genus CAMCQY01. Next base: position 13,720 of record JBILVO010000026.1, on the reverse strand, counting down.
CTCGCCTGGCCGGGCCGCGTGCATCCCACCGCCATGCGGCGCTGGCAGCTGGCTGCGCGAGCGGGCGGGGCGGTCGGCCTGCTTGTTCGCGGGATGGATGGTCATGCGATGAGCAGCGGACGCAGGCCCGAATGGCGCTGCGAGCCGGCGCATGCCAAGCCGACGCACAGCGTGCCGATGCATGCCGAGCCGACATGGGCCGAGGCGCGGGTGGCCGTGCGTCCGCTGGCTGCGGCTGCGGCCGTAGGCGAGCCATCTGCGGGGCCGTCCGTCCGCCGGCTGCGGCTGTCGCTCGCGGGCGGTCCCTGGGCGGGCGAGGCCATGCTCGAGGAGCGTGCGACCGAACTGTTCCTCGACATGGCCACCGGCCGCGAGGCGGCTGGCCGCCGTCGTGCGGCCGCCGTGACAGACGCGGGGCGGCTGCGCGAGTGGGCATCGCGGGAGGGGCTCGAATGCCGCGCATCCTGACGATCTGGCTGCCCAGGTGGCCCGTGCAGCGGCGGCTGCTCGAACGCCCCGAACTGCGGCGGGTGCCCGTGTTCGTCTGCCGTCGCGAACGCCGTGGCGTGATGAAGGTGGTGTCGTGGGCCTGGGCGACGCCGCCCAGAGCACCGCATCGGGTCGGATTGCCGGCTGGCAATGCCGCGACGGCCCGTATCCACGCCGGCCGCATCCACGAAGGCATGTCGCTCGCCGAAGGAATGGCCGTGCTGGCGGCTGCACATGGCTCCCGCGCCTGCCAGGTGGCCGAGGTCGATTACGACGATCCCGTGGCCGATCGGGCGGCGCTCGAGGAGCTGGCCCGTTCCTGCCGCCGGTTCGCGCCGATCGTGGCGCTCGAGCAGCCGCCGGCAGGCGAGGCATCGAGGCCGGAATGCCTGCACGTCGACGTGACGGGCACGGCCGATTTTTTCGGCGGCGAGGGGCCGCTGGTGCGCACGGCCGTGTGGACGCTGGCCGTCCGAGGCATCCATGCGCGGGCCGCGATCGCCGACACGCCGGCGGCGGCATGGGCGGCGGCGCACCATACCGATTCGCTGTCGGCCGATCCGTCGTCGGCGCATCTGCCGATGCGCGGGGCGAGGCACAGGCGGTGGGCGCTCGTGCCCCCGGGCGGGCAGCTGCGGCTGCTCGGGCCGCTGCCCGCAGCCGCTCTGGGGCTCGACGCTGACGTGCTGGCGCAGCTCGAGGGCGTGGGTGTCGGCACGATCGGCGGCATCGCCCGGCTGCCGCGCAAGAGCCTCGCGTCGCGATTCGATCCGCAGCTGTCGCGGCGGCTTTCCCTGTTCACAGGCGAGCGGCCCGAGCCGCTGGCAGTCCCCTGCTCCACCGAACTGCCGACAGCGACGCATCCCTTCGATGTGCCGCTGTCGCTGCGCGACACGACGGCGGACGACCTGGCCGTGATCCTCGAGCGGCTCGTCGAGGCGTGCCTCGGTCCGCTTGCCGCTGCTGGCAAGGGGGTGACGGCGCTGCAGGTGCGGCTGGACCGCGGCCAGGCCATCGGGCTCGGTGAGCCTTCCGCGCCGCTGGTCGTCGACGTGGGCATGTTCCAGCCGACGAGCTGCGTGAAGCACGTCGTGGAGCTCGTGCAGCTGCGGATGGCGCGGCTGCGGCTGCCGCGGGAGATCGTGGGAATCACGGTCGACGTCGTGTCTGCCGGTCAGGCCGACTGCCGGCAGCGGACGCTCTTCGGCGAGCCGGCGGAGGCGTCGGCGGCGCAGGTGACCATGCTGCTCGATCGGCTTTCGGGCCGGCTGGGCCGGCGGGCCGTGTTCGAGCCGCTGCCGCTGGCCGATGCCCAGCCGGAGCATGCCTGGGCGGCCGTGCCGCCGATGCGGGCGACAAAGAGGAGGGCGATGCCCGTGCCTGCGCCCTCCTCCGTGCGGCGGAGACGCGGGCCGCAGCAGCACGATGGCAGCGTCCCGGCGATCGCCGCGGCACCGCAGCGGCGGCCGCTCTGGATGCTGCCGCAGCCGGTGCGTCTGGAATCGGTCGTCGTCGCGGCCGCAGCGGAGCCGTGCCCAACCCAGCAGGCCTCCGCAGTGGTTCGTCCTCCGGCCGGCTTCCGGCTGGAGGGACGGATGCGCGAGGTCGTGAAGGCCCACGGCCCGGAACGCATCGAGACGGCCTGGTGGCGCGGGCCGACCGTGCGCCGCGACTACTACGTCGTCGAGACGAGCGACGGCGGCCGCTATTGGATCTTCAGGCGGCTGGGCGGATCGGCCGGCGGCTCACGGCGTGCCGGTGCAGAACGGCCCGCTGCTCAAGACGGTGGCGCATGGTTTCTGCACGGCATGTTTTCCTGAGGTGGAAAATCGCGAGTGGTGTCGTGGGGATTCGGGAGCAATGTCGATGGACGAACCGGCATACGCGGAGCTGCACTGCACGAGCAATTTCTCGTTCCTCCAGGGCGGATCGCATCCCGAGGAGCTGGTGGCGAGGGCCCACGCCCTCGGCTACGAGGCGATCGCCATCACCGATCATGCGACGCTGGCGGGCATCGTGCGGGCGCACGGCACTGCAAAACAGAGAGCCGCCGTGGAGCAGACGGCCGCCACTCGGCCGGCAGCTCCCGTCGGGCCGCCCGGCATCCGGCTCGTCGTCGGCGCATCTCTGGAGCCGGTCGACAGCATTCCGTTGGTCGTGTGGGCGGCCAGCCGCACGGGCTACTCCAATCTCTGCCGGCTGCTCACGCGGGGGCATGCCGCCGGTGCCGGCCGCACCCCGCCTCCGGCGGCGGATCTGGTGGATGCGGGCTGCGCTGCCGCGTGCCGGCTCTCGCTCGACGACGTCGCCGCCCATGCCGAGGGACTGCTGGCCGGTGTGCCGCTGGCGGCTGCCATGAAAGCCGGCACGAGGGATGCAGGGGCGGAGCGGGATGCGGCCGAGGCCGTGCTGCAGTGGCGGGAGGTGTTCGGCGAGCGGCTGGTGGCGCTGGCCGAGGTGGCGCTCGAGGGAGACGACGAGGAGCGGCTGCGGTGGTTTGCGGCCGTCGGCCGGCGGGCGCGGGTGCCGCTCGTGGCGGCCGGCGACATCCGCTACCACGAGCGGTCGCGGCTGCCGCTCTTCGACGCGCTGGCCGCCGTGCGGCACGGTGGCACGGTGGAGGAGATCCGCGGGCGGCTGCTCGCCAACGGCGAGCGGCACCTGCACGACCGGCGGCGGATCGCCGCGCGGTTTGCCATGCTGCCGGAGGCGGTCGAGCGGTCGGTGGAGGTCGCGCGGCGGTGTGCGTTTTCGCTGGATGAGCTGCGGTATGAGTACCCCGAGGCGAACGTGCCGGCAGGCCGCACGCCGCGGGAGCATCTGGCCGAGCTGGCCTGGCGCGGGGCGACGAAGCGGTATCCCGACGGCGTGCCCGCGAAGGTGCGGTCGCTCGTCGAGCACGAGCTGGCGCTCGTGGCTGAGCTCGGCTACGAGGCCTACTTCCTCACGGTGTTCGATGTCGTGCGGTTCGCCCGCCGCCGCGGCATCCTCTGCCAGGGGCGGGGGTCGGCGGCCAACTCGGCCATCTGCTACTGCCTGGGCATCACGTCGGTCGATCCGGCGCGGATGGACGTGCTCTTCGAGCGGTTCGTCAGCCGCGAGCGGAGCGAGGCGCCCGACATCGACATCGACTTCGAGCACGAGCGGCGCGAGGAGGTGATCCAATACATCTACGAAACATATGGCCGCGACCGGGCGGCGATGACCGCCGAGGTGATCTCCTACCGGCTGCGGTCGGCCGTCCGCGACATGGCCAAGGTGCTCGGCTTCTCGCTCGACTGCGTGGAGCGGATCGCCGGCGTGCTCGACGTGGGGGATGGCGTGGCGCGATTGCCCGACCGTCTGGCCGAGGCGGGGCTCGATCCGGCCGCCGACGCCTGCGTGCGGCTGGTCACGCTCGTCGGGCAGCTCGTCGGCTTTCCCCGGCACCTGGGGCAGCACGTGGGCGGCATGGTGATGACGCGGGAGGGTGTCGGCGGCCGGCTCTGCGACCTCGTGCCGATCCAGCCGGCCGCCATGGACGGCCGCACCGTCATCCAGTGGGACAAAAACGACCTCGACGAGCTCGGCATCCTCAAGGTGGATTGCCTCGCGCTCGGCATGCTCACGGCGATCCGCCGGGCGTTCGATCTGGTGGAGTCGGCCGGGGGGCCGCGGCTCACGCTCGCCACGGTGCCCGCCGAGGATCCGGCCGTCTACGAGATGATCTCGCGGGCCGACACGGTGGGCGTGTTCCAGATCGAGAGCCGCGCGCAGATGAGCATGCTGCCCCGCCTGCGGCCCGCCTGCTTCTACGATCTCGTCATCGAGGTGGCGATCGTGCGGCCCGGCCCGATCCAGGGAGACATGGTGCATCCCTACCTGCGGCGCCGCGCTGGCGAGGAGCCGGTCACCTACCCCAACGACGCCATCCGCGCCGTCCTCGAGAAGACGCTCGGCGTGCCGCTCTTTCAGGAGCAGGCGATGCGGCTGGCCGTCGTGGCAGCCGGCTTCACGCCCGGGGAGGCCGACCAGCTCCGCCGCGCGATGGGGGCCTGGCGGCGGCCGGGCGTGATCGACGAGTTTCACCGGAAGCTGGTCGACGGCATGATCGCCCGCGGGCTCTCGCAGGCATTCGCCGAGCAGGTGTTTGGTCAGATCCGCGGCTTCGGCGAATACGGCTTTCCGGAGTCGCATGCGACGAGCTTCGCGCTCCTGGTCTACGTGTCGGCGTGGCTCAAGCGTCATCATCCGGCAGCCTTCACCGCCGCCCTGCTCGGCAGCCAGCCGATGGGCTTCTACGCGCCGGCGCAGCTGGTGCGCGACGCGCGGGCCCACGGCGTGCGGGTGCTGCCGGTCGACGTGAATGCCAGCGGCTGGCACGCGAGCGTCGCGGCCGGCGATGCCAGGCGACGCGGGGCCGGCGGCGGATGTGATGGGGGCTTCCGCCCGGCGCCGCAGCGGCAGCCAGCGATCCGCCCGGCTCAGGCCGTTCGTTTGGGGCTCGAGCAGGTGCACGGTCTGGGGGAGGCGGCGGGGCGGCGGATCGAGCAGGCGCGGCGGGACGGCCCCTTCCGCCTGCCGCAGGAGCTGGCGCGGCGGGCGCGGCTCGACCGCGAGTCGCTCCTGCACCTGGCCCGCGCGGGGGCGCTCGAGTCGCTCGGGCTCGACCGGCGCCGGGCCGTCTGGGAGGCGATGCGGTGCGCCGACGAGCCGGGCCGCATGCCGCTCCTCGAATCGCAGGCCGACGAGGACGATGCCGAGGATCCCATGCTGCCGGCGCTCACCGCGCAGGAGGAGGTGATCGCCGACTACCGCACCGGCGGCATGTCGCTTTCCGCGCACCCGATCCAGTTTGAGCGCGAGCGGCTGGCAGCGGCCGGCGCGATCACCGCCGCGGCGGCGGGGGCGGCACCGGAGGGCCGGCGCGTGCGGCTGGCCGGCATCGTGCTCACCCGGCAGCGGCCCGCCACCGCCTCGGGGATGATCTTCCTCACGATCGAGGACGAGACCGGCGCGGCCAACGTGGTGGTGCGGCCCGAGGTCTGGCAGGCGGCCGAGACATCCGCCCGCCGTGCCGCGGCGATCGTGGTGCAGGGGCGGATCCAGCGGCGCGGTGCGGTCGTGCACGTCGTGGCGACGAGCCTGGAGACGGCCCCGCTGCCCGCGCTGCCCCGCATGTCGCGCGATTTCGCATGACACGGCCGCCGCAACTGGACGCGGCGGGAAATTCTCCTACAAAAGACGGCGATGCACGCCCCCGCCGTCACGGAAACGAATCTCGACATCGGCCCGCTCTACCGCGGCAAGGTGCGGGACTGCTACCGGCTCGACCGCACCGAGCACGGCCCGGCGATGCTGATCGTCAGCACCGACCGCATCAGCGCCTTCGACTGGGTGCTGCCCACGCCCATCCCCGACAAGGGCAAGGTGCTCACGGCGATCTCGGCCTTCTGGTTCGGCCGGCTCTCCGCCACCGCCGACGGCCCCGCCCATCACCTGATCACGACCGATGTCCACGCCATGCCGCTGCCAGTGTCGGTCGACCGCGAGCCGCTCCGCGGCCGCACGATGCTCGTGCGGCAGGCGCAGGTTGTGCCGTTCGAGTGCGTGGTCAGGGGATGGCTCGCGGGATCGGGGCTGGCGGAGTATCGCCGGCAGGGCACCGTCTGCGGCGTGCCGCTGCCCGCCGGTCTCGGACCCGGCTCGCAGCTTCCCGAGCCGATCTTCACGCCGGCCACCAAGGCCGCCAGCGGCCACGACGAAAATGTGTCGTTCGAGGTGATGGCCGGCAGTGTCGGTGCGGAGCTGGCGGCGACGCTCCGCGACAAGAGCCTCGACGTGTTTCGCCGTGGCGCGGAATACGCCGCCTCGCGCGGCATCGTCGTGGCCGACACGAAGTTCGAGTGGGGCCATGCGGCCGACGGCACGCTCCTGCTCGTCGACGAGGTGCTCACGCCCGACAGCTCGCGGTTCTGGCCGGCCGCCGGCATCACGCCCGGCCGCGTGCCCGATTCGTTCGACAAGCAGTTCGTGCGGGACTGGCTCGAGTCGAGCGGCTGGGACAAGGCGAGTCTGCCGCCCGCCCTGCCGGCTGCCGTCGTGGAGAAGACGCGACAGAAGTACCTCGAGGCCTGCCGCCTGCTCACCGGCCGGGGCCTCGAGTCGCATGCCTGAGGCATGGCGGCCGTGCCCGGTGTTTTTTTCGCGGTGTTTTCTGGTGGTTTCTGGCCTAGGGATGCCCGCGGGTCGAAATTAGACTTGGTGGGCTTGGCCCCGCCCCGCCCTTCCCCGCACACCGCCCCATGCTGCGTTACTGGACCGCCGGAGAATCGCACGGGCCCGCCCTGGTCGCCCTGGTCGACGGGTTTCCCGCCGGGCTGACGGTCGACAAGGCCGCGATCGACGCCGAACTCGTGCGCCGCCAGGGCGGCTACGGCCGCGGCGGCCGGCAGCGGATCGAGACCGACGCGGTGACGTTTCTCTCCGGGCTGTGGCGGGGCGTCACGCTCGGCAGCCCGCTGGCGCTCGAGGTGGTGAACAAGGACGCCAAGCTCGAGAAGCTCGAGGATGTCGACCGCCCTCGGCCCGGCCATGCCGATCTGCCTGGTGCCGTGAAGCATCTCGGCGGCGTGCGGGCGGTGCTCGAGCGGGCCAGCGCCCGCGAGACCGCGGCCCGCGTGGCTGCCGGCGGGCTCGCCCGCCAACTGCTCTCCGTCTTCGGCATCGAGGTCGCCGGCTGGGTGACCGAGCTCGGCGGCGTCGTCCTCGGCGGCCGCACCGGCACGCTCCCCGATCTGCGGGCGCTCCGCGATGCAAGCCAGGTCTATTCGTTGCATCCGGAACGCGACGCCGAGGTGACGACACTCATCGACCGCGTCGGTAAGGAGGGCGACACGCTCGGCGGCGTGGTCGAGGTGCGGGTCGACGGCCTGCCGATCGGCCTGGGCACGCACGCCCAATGGGACCGCAAGCTCGATGGCCGGCTGGCGCAGGCCGTGATGGCCGTGCAGGCGATCAAGGGCGTGGAGATCGGCATGGGCTTCGAGGCCGCCCGCCGCCGCGGCTCCGAGGTGCACGATCCGATCCACTACGACGCAGCAGTTCGCGGCGGTCCGCAGCTCGGCTTCACGCGGCCCACCAACAATGCCGGCGGGCTCGAGGCGGGCATGACCAACGGCCAGCCGCTCGTCGTGAAGGCGGCGATGAAGCCGATCAGCACGCTCCGGAAGCCGCTGGGGTCGGTGAACCTCAAGACCAAGCAGCCCGAGGAGGCGGCGTACGAGCGGAGCGACGTCTGTGCCGTGAGCGCCTGCAGCGTGATCGTCGAGAGCGTCGTGGCGTTCGAGGTGGCGGCGGCGCTCGTCGATAAGTTCGGCGGGGACAGCGTCGAGGAGATGCAGGCCCGCTGGAGGCTCTATCACGACATGGCTCGCAGCCGCTAGCGGCTGCGCGACGAGGCGACCGCAAGGACGCGGCCGTTCCCCCAAGGGAAACCCGGTCAGCCACGGGGAGCAGGGATGTTCATCGAGAGGTCTTCTGCCCGGATCCGCACGGTGCGCACGCTCTTCGTGCTGCTGGGGCTGGTTCCCTGCGCGGGCCTCTGCGGCTGGGCGGTGCTGCGGCACTCCTCCTTCCATCGACGCGCGATCGAGCGTCGCTGTGAACTGGCGATCGGCATGCCCGTGCGGATTGGCCGGGTCGAGCACGTCCGGCCCCACGCCCTCCGGCTGCACGGGTGCGAGCTGATGGCGGCCGACGGCGAAGCCATGGTGACGGCGCCGGTCGTCGACCTGGAATCGTCGCCGACGGAGGTGCGTCTGCGGGTGGGGCGGGTCGCCTGTTCGCCGCGACTGGCGCGGGCTGCGACGGAACTCGTGCGTCAGTGGCTCGGGCAGCCAACGCGTTTTCCGCTCGACTGCGTCGTGGACGTGGGCGAACTGTCCTGGCTGGCGGCCACGGCCTCACCTGCTCCCGGGAAGGATGGCATCGGCCGATTCCCCGGGCTGCGGATCGAGTGCGTCGCCGCCGAGGGCGGCCGCGCGGTGAGGCTCAGCGGCGGCGGCTCGGCAGATGGGGCCGCGCGGACGGACGAACTGCGTGTGCTCACCACGACCACTGCCGCGACGGCCGCCGGCCCTCCGGCGCTCCGCCTGGAGGTGGCTGGGGCCGTGGCCACGCCCGTGCCGGTCGCGATCCTCGAGGCCTGCCTCGGCTGCGACGCCGGCGCACTGTCCTGCGGCGCCGATGCGGTCGTCAGCGGCCGGATCGATTCGACCTGCGAGGGCGGCGGGTGGGACGGAACGGCGGCGGGACGCATCGAGCGGATCGACCTCACGGCCGCGTCCGCCTGGCTGCCCCACCGGATGTCGGGCGAAGCCTCGCTGGGGATCGAGAGGATTGACTGGGCCCGAGGCCGGATCGCCGTCTGCGACTGCCGGCTCGTGGCGACCCGAGGTGTGGTGGAGCAGCCGTTGCTCGATGCGCTCGTGACGGGGGTCGGATGCCGGCCCGGGCCCGAGTACCGGACCGCCGTCGGCGAGCGGTCGCGGGCCTTCGACCAGATCGCCTGCCGGCTGCGGATCGGTCCTTCAGGGGTCGATCTCCGCGCCGATCCCGGGGCCAGAGCTGCCATCGCGGTCGTCCGCGGCGGAGCGATTCTGGAGGAGCCGGCGGCGGCGGTGCCCCTGGAGCGGGTCGCCTGGCTGCTTTCGCCGCCGACCTCCGTCGCCGTGCCTGCCTCGCAGGCCACCCGATGGCTCCTCGGGGCATTCGCGGAGGAGATGCTGCCTGGCGGCACCGAAGGGCCGGTGCGAAAGCCCTCCGAACAGGCGGGGAGACCGACCAGCAGGAGCGATTTTTGACGCGTTTTTGACATGCGTCGGACGCTGACCTGACCGCCCGCTATGGCGATCTGCAGAAAATACGTCACAGTGTTGCCGTCACGCGGTGTCGGAGGACGGCCGCTGGGGCAGGGCCAGTCGCCTGCTCCGGGAGCCGGCCCGCACAGCGAGACGCTCCGCCCGGCGCCGGCCCACGACCCGGCGTCACAAGACACGGACCACACGATACGGATCACGAAAGGACTCGTTCAGCGATGACGCCATCGACGCAGACACCAGCCCGCGGCAGATCCCACACGAGGAAGCACGCCGTCGACCTCATGGCCGACGAGGCGGCGGACCTCGACTTCGGCCGTTCCGCGGTGCATGACCCGAGGGTGGCCGCCCACGGGCAGGCCGGGGCCGACGAACATCCGGCAGTCTCCGGCGCCGAGCCGCGTCGTGACGGAGTCGGTGCCGTCAGAGGCGTGGATTGGCCCGTCGTCATCTGGATCGTGGGTGTTCACGCCGCGGCGCTCGCGGCGCCGTTCTGCTTTTCCTGGTCCGGGCTCGCCATCTGCATGGTGCTCTACTGGGTGACGGGGAGCCTGGGAGTGTGCCTGGGCTACCACCGGCTGCTCACCCACGGCAGTTTTGCCACGTGGCGGCCGGTGCGGCTCTTCTTCGCCTGGCTGGGCGGCGTCTCCGGCGAGGGCTCGGCCCTGCTGTGGGTTGCCAACCACCGGAAGCATCACGCCTTCAGTGATCATGAAGGCGATCCCCACACGCCCCGCGACGGCGGTCTGTGGGCGCACATGATGTGGATGTTTCCCCGGCGTACCTCGCAGGAGCTGGCGGCTCACATCAGCCGCTGGGCTCCCGATCTTGATCGCGACAGGGGGCTGCACTTCCTCCAGTCGACGTTCCTGCTCTGGCACGTTCTCGTCGGCGCGGCGCTGCTGGCGGGAGGCTGGTGGGTCGGCGGGCCGTCGTTGGGCGTTTCCTGGCTGGTCTGGGGGCTCGCCGTCCGGATGGTGATCGTGTTCCACGTCACCTGGCTCGTGAATTCGGCGACCCACATGTGGGGCTATCGCAATTACGAGACCACGGATGACTCGACCAACCTGTGGTGGGTCGGCCTGCTGGCGTTCGGCGAGGGGTGGCACAACAACCATCACGCCTTCCAGCGGATGGCCAAGCACGGCCACAAGTGGTGGGAGATCGACGTGACCTACTGGTCGATCCTGGCGATGGAGTCGGTCGGGCTGGCCTGGAACGTGGTCCACACCCCGTACGGCCGGGCTGGTCAGGCCCGAGGCTCCAAACGCACCGGGTAGCCCGGGTTTTCGTCAGCACTGTTGCATTCCCGACGCCGCCCGGTAGACTTGGCACTCGACAGAAACCTCAACTAAACAATCAATGCCACCCGTGGACGGGTGAAGTCCGGCTGATGTCGCTTACCAAAGAACGCAAGAATGAATTGATCGGTGCCTATCGGCGAGGGACCGCCGACACCGGGTCGGCCGAGATACAAATCGCCCTGCTGACGGGCCGCATTTCGCATCTCACGGACCACTTCAAGAAGCACACGAAGGATTTCGCGAGCCGTCGCGGCCTGCTCATGATGGTGAGCCGACGCCGGCAGCTTCTTGATTATCTCAAGCGCGTCGCGCCGCAGCGGTATCTGGACGTCATCAAGCGGCTGGAGATCCGCAAGTAGTCCCTCTGCCGGCCGCCCCTCGGCGTGTGGCGTTGATTGATGTGGTTCTGCCCTCGCGTTCAGCCCGGGTTCGGTCGTGTCCCGCCTCGATGGCCGGCACTCCGAAACGGTGGTGCCGCGGTTCAGGGCGGCCCCCTTGGGTTGAGGCCCGGAGGAGCGTCTCGGGGCTGCTAGCAGCCGCCTGGACGTTCCGGTCCGCCGGTTCCAGCCGTTTCGCTGGGAGCAGTGGCGCCGGTGGGCAGGGATGAGCGAGGCGTCGACACAGGACAGAACATTCCAGGGACAACAGTCCAGAGACCACGAGAAGCGAAGGAAAGAAACCTTGAAACAACGCGTTGAACGGCAGATCGGCGAGAACGTCCTTTTCATCGAGACCGGTTTTCTCGCCAAGCAGGCCGCGGGCAGTGTGCTCGTCGGCTACGGCGACACCCGCGTGCTGGTGGCTTCGGCCACGGGCGCGCCCCGCGCCGGCATCGACTTCTTCCCCCTCACCTGCGACTACCGCGAGCGGGTCGCGGCCGCCGGCAAGTTCCCGGGCGGCTTCCTCAAGCGCGAGGGGCGTCCCACGATGAAGGAGACCCTCACGAGCCGGCTGATGGACAGGCCGATCCGGCCGCTGTTTCCCGAGGGCTTTTACGACGAGGTGCAGGTGCAGGCGCAGGTGCTGGCCGCCGACCGGCAGAACGACCCCGACATCCTGGCGATGGTCGGCGCGTCGGCTGCCCTGTGCGTGTCTCCCCTCCCCTTCCGCGGCCCGCTCGGCAGCGTTCGTCTGGCGCAGGTCGACGGCCGGTTCGTGCCGTTCCCCACGCAGGATCAGCTCGAGGAGAGCGATCTGGATCTCGTCATCTCCGGCAGCCCCACTGCGGTGCTCATGATCGAGGGCTTCGCCCGCGAGATGCCCGAGGATCGCATGCTCGAGGCGCTCGCCGAGGCGCACCGTTACGTGCGCGTCATCTGCGAGATGCAGGACGAGCTGGTCTCGAAGGCCGGCAAGCCGAAGAAGGAGTACGTGCTCGCCGACTATTCCCACCTCCGCGATCGGCTCACCCGGTCGTATCTTGGCGAGCTCAAGGGGGCCAAGGCGCTGCCCGGCAAGCAGGATCGGGGCCAGGCGGTCAAGGCGCTGCGCGAGCGGGCCAAGGCCGAGGTGGCGCCGGCGGAGCCAGTCGCGAAGTCGCTCGCCGGTGATGCCGGCGGCGTCAGCGACGTCGACTTCGCCCACGTCTGGCACGCCCTCGAGGAGCAGGCAGTCCGCGAGCTCATCCTGGAAGGCAAGCGTCCGGACGGCCGCGACCACAAGTCGCTGCGGGCGCTGCACTGCGACGTCGACCTCCTGCCCCGCGTGCACGGGTCGGCCCTCTTCCAGCGCGGCGAAACCCAGGCGCTGATCACGGTGACGCTCGGCACCGGCCGGGACGAGCAGCGGGTCGACGGCCTGATCGACGAGTACTCGAAGAAGTTCATGCTCGACTACTACTTCCCGTCCTACTCGGTCGGCGAGGTGCGGCCCATCCGTGGGCCGGGCCGCCGCGAGATCGGCCACGGGGCACTCGCCGAGCGGAGCGTGAAGCCCGTGCTGCCCGATCCGGACGTGTTTCCGTACACGATCCGGGTCATCTCGGACATTCTCGAGTCGAACGGCTCGAGTTCGATGGCGTCGGTGTGCGGCGCGACGCTGGGCCTCATGGCCTCCGGCGTGCCCATCTCGAATCCCGTCGCTGGGATCTCGGTCGGCCTCGTGAAGCAGAACGAGCAGCACTGGGTGCTCCTCACCGACATCATCGGCGACGAGGACCACTACGGCGACATGGACTTCAAGATCGCCGGCTCGCACGTCGGCATCACGGGCATCCAGCTCGATCTCAAGATCGACGGCATCTCGCCGGCGATCATCGAGGCCACGCTGCGGCAGTCCCGCGAGGCGCGGATGGAGATTCTCAAGACGATGCTGTCGGCCATCCGTCGGCCCCGCGAGGAGATCTCACCGTGGGCGCCGCGGCTCCTGCGGACGCGGATCGATCCGCAGAAGATCGGCCTGCTCATCGGCCCCGGCGGCAAGACCATCCGTGCGATCCAGGAATCGACGGGCGTCAGCATCGAGGTCGAGGACGACGGCACCGTGACCGTCGCGAGTCACGATGCCGAAGGCGCAAATGCCGCGATGGCGCAGATCGAGGCCCTGACCGGGTCGATCGAGGTCGGCCGGATCTACGAGGGCCGCGTGACGAGCGTCAAGGATTTCGGCGCGTTCGTGGAGCTCGTGCCGGGCAAGGACGGCCTCTGCCACGTGAGCGAGCTCTCCGATGAGTACGTCGCCAGCGTCGCGGATGTCTGCCGTGTCGGCGACATCATGCGGGTCAAGGTCATCGCCGTGGACGATCAGGACCGTGTCAAGCTCAGCCGCAAGGCGGCGATGCGGGAGCTGGCCGAGAACGGCAAGTAATCCACCCCGTTGGAAGCGGCCATGTCGTCCGCCGACGATTCAAGCCGCTTGCGGGCGGAAACGTATGCGGAGTTCGCGGCTCTCGTGGGCGCCCTCGCCCACGAGATCCGCAACCCGCTCTCCACGATCCGGCTCAACATGGAGCTGCTCGCGGAGGACTTCGAGCAGACCGACCCCGAGTCGCCGACCAAGCAGCGGGATCGGCGGGCGAAGGCCAAGATCGACCTCGTGCGGCAGGAGTGCGATCGGCTGCAGAAGCTGCTG
>JBILVO010000113.1:0-13147 GCA_044370415.1 Pirellulales bacterium | reverse complement strand
GGCGACTTCCTCGACTTCGCCCGGCAGGAGACGCTCACGCTGGAGCCGGGCAGCCTCAACGGGGAGATCGACCAGCTGCTCGACTTCTTCGCGCCGCGGGCCCGCGACTCGAGCGTGGAGATCGTCCGCTACCTCGATCCGGAGCTGCCGATGGTGCGGATCGACCGGGAGACCTTCCGGTCGGCCCTCTTGAACCTGCTCCTCAACGCCGTGCAGGCCATGGACGCCGGTGGCCAGCTGGTGGTGCGCACGCGACCTGCAGGCCTCGGGGTGCTCTTGGAGCTGATCGATACCGGACCGGGCATGGACGCGGAGACACTCGCCAAGGTCTTCCGGGCGTTTTACACGACGAAGCAGGGCGGCTCAGGGCTGGGACTGCCCACCGCCCGCAAGATCGTCGAGGCCCACGGCGGCACGATCGACATCGAGAGCACGCCGGGCCGCGGCACGAAGGTCACGATCTGGCTGCCCGCCCCGCCCCGGCTGCCGACGGCCGACGGCAGGACGGGCCGCGGTGCGGCACACGACGTGCAGCCGCAACTGGACGCTCGGCAGGACGGCTTCGTACCATCGACGCCATGAACCAGCCGCGTGACCCCGCCGCAACGTCTTCCTCCGCTCCGGCAGCGCAAGGGCCCGGATCGCAGTCGCTCGTGCGCGTGCTGGTGGTCGACAACGACCTGATCCACGCCCGCACGATGGGCGAGGGCCTCAGCCGTCTCGGCTACCAGGTCACGGTCACCGGCAGCGGCCTGGAGGGTGCGCGCAAGCTCGAGCAGGAATCATTCGACGTCGTGGTCACCGACCTGATGATGAACGACATCGGCGGCCTCGAGATTCTCGCCCGGGCGAAGAAGGCGTCCGAGGAGACCGAGGTGATCGTCGTCACGGGCCACGGCACCATCCCCTCCGCCGTCGCCGCGATGCAGCAGGGGGCGTTCACCTACCTGCAGAAGCCGCTCGACCTCTCGCATCTGCGGACCGCCGTCGAGCGGGCCTCCGAAGGTGTGCGGCTCAAGCGGCAGAACGTGGAGCTCAACAGGCGGCTCGACGAGAAGTTCGGCTTCGAGGGCGTGGTGGGGTCGAGTCCGCAGATGCTCGCGCTCATCGAGCGGCTCAAGCGGATCGCTCCGACCGACGCCACCGTGCTGATCCAGGGCGAGACCGGCACCGGCAAGGAGCTCGTGGCGCAGGCGATCCACCAGAACAGCCCGCGGAAGAGCAAGCCGTTCGTCGCGCTCAACTGCGCCGCGCTCAGCGAGAACATCCTCGAGAGCGAGCTGTTCGGCCACGTCCGCGGCGCCTTCACCGACGCCTCCAGCGACCGGGTCGGCAAGTTCGAGTACGCCAACGGCGGCACGCTGTTCCTCGACGAGGTCGGCGACATGCCGATGCCCACGCAGATCAAGCTGCTGCGGGTGCTCGAGTCGGCCGAGATCACCCGCGTGGGGTCGAACACGCCGTTGAAGGTGAACGTGCGGATCCTCTCGGCCACCAACCGGAACCTGGAGGACGCGATCGCCGCCGGGACGTTCCGCAGCGACCTCTACCATCGCCTCAAGGTGGTCACGATCGCGATCCCCACGCTCACGGAGCGGGCCGCCGACATTCCCCTGCTCATCGAGCACTTCGTGCGGCAGTTCGCCAAGCGTCACGGCAAGACGATCAAGGGGATGTCGCTGCCGGCCCGGGTCAAGCTCGGCTCGTACGGGTGGCCGGGCAACGTGCGGCAGCTCCGCAACGTGATCGAGAGCATGGTGGTGGTCGACTGCGACGAGACGCTCGACGTGGACGACCTGCCGCTGGAGCTCGACCCGGCAACGGCTCCCGCCCCGTCGCCGTCGCCCGCGGGCGTCGACCTGCACGCGGGGCTCTCCGCCCTCGTGGGGCGGCCGCTGGAGGAGGTGGAGCGGATCTTCATCACGGAGACGCTGCGGCTCACCGGGGGCAATCGCGAGCAGGCCGCCGAGCTGCTCGGCATCGGCGAGCGGACGCTCTACAGGAAGATCAAGGAGTATCAGCTCACCTGAACCCGAAGGCGGCGGATGCCGCCGACGGTCGACGCAGGGGCGCATCATGGCCAGGATCCACCAGCTGCCGGCCTCGGTTGTCAACCGCATCGCGGCCGGCGAGGTGGTGGAGCGGCCGGCGAGCGTCGTCAAGGAGCTGCTGGAGAACGCGCTCGACGCGGAGCCGTCGCGGATCGACGTGTCGCTCGAGCAGGGCGGCATCGCCCTGGTGCGGGTGGTGGACGACGGCGGCGGCATCGAGCCCGAGGATCTCCCCTTGGCCGTCACCGCCCATGCCACCAGCAAGCTGCGGGTCGCGGAGGATCTCGAGCGGATCGAGACGCTGGGGTTTCGCGGCGAGGCGCTGGCCAGCATCGGCGAGGTGGCCCGACTGGCGATCCACTCCCGCACGCGCCAGGGAGGAGGCTCGCTCACGGTCGATGGCGGCCGGATGGGCGAGGTGGCGCCCTACGGTGGCGGCATCGGCACGACGGTCGAGGTCCATCAGCTCTTCGGGAACGTGCCCGCACGGCGGGCCTTCCTGCGGGCCGCACAGACCGAGTGGGCGCACGCGTCGGAGGCGTTCGTGCGGACGGCGCTGGCCAATCCCGCCGTGGCGATGTCGCTGACGCACAACGGCCGGCGGGTGCACGACCTGCCCGCCGTGACGTCGTGGCGCGAGCGGATCGCGGACCTCTTCGGTCGCGGGCTCGCCGACCGCCTCATCGAGATCGAGGCCGCCGACGCGGAGCTCGCGGTCCGCGGTCTCGTCGGGCGGCCCGAGGACGACATGGCCAGCAGCCGGCTCCAGTATCTCTTCGTGGCGGGCAGGCCGTTCCGCGACCGGTCGATCCTCCACGCGGTCCAGGAGGGCTACCGGGGCCTGTTGCTCTCCGGCAGGCAGCCGATGGTCTTCCTCTCATTCGACATGCCCGCCGACATGGTCGATGTGAACGTGCATCCTGCCAAGATGGAGGTGCGGTTCCGCGAGCCCTCGCGGCTCTATCGCCTGGTGCTCTCCGCGCTCCGGTCCGCCTTCCTGCAGGGGGACGTGGTCGCCCGGCTGCAGCCGCCGTCTGGTGTCGATTCCTTCTCCGGCTCAGGCACCACCTTGAGCGCCGGCGGCCGCACGGCCGCGCCACCCCCGCCGGTGGCGCCCTGGTTCGGGCAGCCCCGTCGGGATGCCGTGGCGGCGACCGCGCCACCCTCGCTCCCGTGGGAGCGGGACGAGCCCGCGTCGGGCGGGGCACCCGCCGCCATCCCCGCTGCGGCGGCGCCGCCCGGCGGCCGTGAGTTCGCCGTGCAGATGCACAACAGGTACATCGTGGTGGAGAGCGGCGATGGCATCGAGGTGATCGACCAGCACGCGCTGCACGAGCGGGTGCTCTATGAGCGGCTGAAGGCCTGCGTGGCCGGCGGCAGCCTCGAGGTGCAGCCGCTGCTGATCCCGGAGCGGGTCGACCTCACGGCTGCGGAACTCGAGCTCGTCACGGAGCACGCCGACGCGCTCGTCCGCGCCGGTATGCGGGTCGAGCCGTTCGGGGGCACGACCGTGATCGTGACGTCGAAGCCCGTCCTGGCGGGCGGCACTCCGGCCGCCGAGATCGTGCGGGAGGTGCTCGACAGGCTGGCGGCGGGTGCGGCCGGCCGCGACGCGGGCCTGCTCGTCGACGAGGTGCTCCACGGCCTCGCCTGTCGGGCCGCGATCAAGGCGGGAGACCCGCTTTCCGAGGCGGAGGTCGACGCCCTCGTCCGCGACCGCCGCGTCGTGAGGGATTCCCATCACTGCCCGCACGGCAGGCCGACCTCGCTCGTATTTTCGCGGCAGGAGTTGGATCGGCAGTTCCGTCGCACCTGAGGCCGGCATTCCGGGTAAATTTCTCCCATGATCTGCGTCAGCATCGGACGGGGCCGGCACAGGCACGTCATCGCCGAACACAAGTTTCTCGCCGAGAACGGCATCCGCTTGGTGGAGCAGCGGCTCGACTTCATCGAGGGGCCGGTCCAGGTGAAACGGCTGCTGCGGGACCGGCCGTGCCCCACGATCGCCACCTGCCGTCGTGCCGCCGACGGCGGCCGCTGGCAGGGCACCGAGGACGCTCGCATGCTCGTGCTGCGGACGGCAATCGTGGAGGGGGTCGATTACGTCGATCTCGAGGACGACGTCGCCGGCCGCGTGCCCCGCTTCGGCGCCACCAAGCGGATCGTCAGCCACCATGATTTCCAGGGGACTCCCGACGACCTCGAGGCGATCCACGCGCGGCTGGCGGCGCTCGACGCCGACATCGTCAAGATCGCCACGATGGCGAGGCGCACCTCCGACAACCTGCGGATGCTGTCGCTGGTCCGATCGGCACGCGTGCCGACCGTCGGCATCTGCATGGGCGACATCGGCATACCCTCCCGCGTGCTTGTGGGCAGGTGCGGCGCACCGTTCACGTTCGCGACCTTCCACGAGGACCGGGTGATCGCCCCCGGCCAGATCGGCTGGCGGCGCATGCGCGATGTCTACCGCTACGATTCCATCACCGACGTCACGAAGATCTACGGAGTCGTGGCGGATCCGGTGGCCCACAGCCTCAGCCCCGTGGTGCACAACGCCGCCCTGGCCGCTGCCGGCATCGACGCGGTCTACCTGCCGTTTCGCGTGCCGGCGGACCAGATCGACGAGTTCCTCGAGCAGGCCGACCGCTGGCCGCTCTCGGGCCTGAGCGTGACGATTCCGCACAAGGAGGCGGTGCTGAAACATGCCGTGCGGCAGGACGGCCTGGTCGAGTCGATCGGCGCCGCCAACACGCTGGCCTTCCACGCCGATGGCACCGAGGCCTTCAACACCGACGCGACGGCCGCCGTGGAGAGCCTGGAGGCCGCGCTGGCGGATCATCACGCGGATCCGTCGAGCCCGGGGATCGGGGTCAAGACCGCGCTCGTTCTGGGCGCCGGCGGGGCCGCCCGGGCGGTGGCGTTCGGGCTGCGGCAGCGGGACGTCGACGTCACCGTCTGCTCGCGGACGCTGGAGCGTGCGCGACGGATCGCCACCGAGGTCGGCTGCAAGGCGATCGACTGGTCCGCACGCTACCGCATGCCCTACGACTGCGTGGTCAACGCCACGCCCGTAGGGATGCATCCGCACGTCAACGAGACGCCCTTCGAGAAGCAGCACCTGCGGTCGTACATGGTGGTGTTCGACACCGTCTACAATCCCGAGAACACGCTGCTCGTCAAGGAGGCGATGGCGATCGGGTGTCACATCGTGACCGGCGTCGACATGTTCGTGAGGCAGGCGGCGATCCAGCATCGGATCTGGCACGGCGTCGAGCCGCAGCACGGCGTGATGCGCGAGGCGCTCAAGAAGGCTACGTCCTCGGCCCGCACGCACGAATGAGGAGCGTCGGCCGGGAGCCGGCCGGCAACGAGAGGAACGACGCCCGTCATGCCACGCATCACGCTCATCGGGTATCGGGGCACCGGGAAGTCCACCATGGCGTCCCGGCTGGCGACGCTGCTGGGCTGCGGCGCGGTCGACGCCGACGAGGTGCTCGAGAAACGGGTCGGTTGCTCGATCGCGACGCTCATCCGTGACCGGGGCGAGCCGGCCTTCCGGGACGAGGAGTCGCTCGTGCTCACAGAACTCCTGGACCGTTGTGCCGGCGTGCTGTCGACGGGAGGGGGCGTGGTGCTGCGGCCGGACAACCGCGCCCTGCTGCGTGGGCGGGGGCGACCGGTCGTCTGGCTCACGGCGCCCGCGGCGGTGGTGCACGACCGGATCGCGGCCGACCCGACGACGCCGCTGCGGCGGCCGTCGCTCGCCGCTCCCGGCGGCCGGCCCGCGGTCGACCTGATGGGCGAGGTGACGGCGGCGCTCGAGTCGCGGGAGCCGCTCTACCGGGAGTGCGCGGATGTCGTGATCGACACGTCGGCGGAGCCGCCCGACGCCGTGGCCCGACGCATCGTCGAGTGGCTCGCCGATCACTGGCCGCAGGGGCCGTCGACGGAAGGCCGGATGCGATGATCCCGCTCGCCTCCCTCCCTGCCGCGGAGAGCTGGCCGTGGGCCGTGGTGGCGGCGGTGGTCGGCGCCATCGGGGGGAGGCTGCTGACGCGGTGCGTGGGCGGGCTGCTCGCGTGCGGCGCGTTCGGCGAGCCGACGGTGGTCGGCGTTGCCGGGCGACGCCGCGTGGAGCTCGTCGCCATGGCGGTCGTGATCGGCCTGTGGTGGTGGGAGGTGTGCCGTCGGGGGCTCGGGCCGGACGGCGGCGGAACCTCCGCCGACGGCGTGCTTCTGTGCAGGTGGGCGGCGCACGCCGCGCTCTTCTGGCTGCTCGCCGCCGCCGCCTGGATCGACATGCGCCATCGTGTCATTCCCGATTGCGTCACCGTTCCCGGCGTGCTCGCGGGGCTCGCGTGCGCATGGCTGCTGCCCGACCTGCTGCTGCCCGTCACGGGCGAACAGGTGCGGTCCTTCGCGCCGCCATTGGCTGTTGCGGACGTGCTGGCATGGTGGGGCGGCCTGCGTGGCGATCATCCGCCGCCGGGGCTCGGCGGGTGGCCGCAGGCCGGCGGTCTCCTGCTGCCCGCGGCGATCTTCTCGGCATGGTGGCTCCTGCTGACCGTGCCCTTCCGGGAGCCGGGACGAACCGGCCCATGGTGGAGGCGGATCGAGCCGCGTGGGCTGATCCTGCCGTTCGGCCTCGCCGCGATCGTGGCGGCCTGGGTGTGTGGCGGTGATCGCTTCGGTGGCCTCCAGTCGGCGCTGGTCGGCCTGGCCGTCTCGGCAGGACTCGTGTGGGCGGTCCGCGAGGGGGCTTCGCGGGCGCTGGGCCGCGAGGCGATGGGCATGGGGGACGTAACGCTGATGGCCATGGTGGGGGCGTGGGTCGGCTGGCAGCCGAGCGTGCTCGCCTTCTTCCTCGCCGCCTTCATCGGGCTGGCGCACGGCGTGCTGCAGCTGGTGCGCCATCGTGAGAGCGAACTACCCTATGGACCCAGCCTCTGCCTCGCCACAGCGGCGGTGATCGTCGGCTGGCGGCCGCTGTGGCGGTGGTCGGGGGCGGCCTTCGCACAGCCGCTCGAACTGGCCGCCGTGATCGTGGCGGTCGTCCTGCTGACGGCGATCACGCTCCTCGCCTGGAGTCGCCTGCGGCGGTGACCAGCCGCGGCGACGTGCCCGTGGTCGGGGCCCGCCTCGCGCGGAGTCCCTGTTTTTCACAGCCGTCGGCGGTCTTGCCCGCCCTGCGGAGCTTTCCTACGATCCCGTCCCGTCCGTCCGCGGAGCCGAGCCATGCCGACACCACGTGCCGCAGTGAAGATGTGTGCCGTCGCGATGCGCGCGGCGGCCTGCATCGCGGTCGCCGTGGCGGGATGCTCGCAGAATCCCTTCCGCCGTCCTGCAGCCACCGGCTCCATCAGCCTCGAGCCGCCCCCCGGTATCGCGGCTCCCGCCGCCACGCTGCCGCAGCCGCTGTCGTCGACGGCGGCGCCCCTGCCCTCGTACGTCGACACGGACCCCCGCCAGCTGCAGCAGAGCCTCGTGCGCAGCCGCGAGGAGAACCAGCTGCTCCAGGACGAGAACGCCGTGCTCCGCGAGCAGTTGGCGAGCACGTCGGGGCAGCTCGCCCAGTCGCGGGCACAGTCCACCGGCAGGCCCGTCGGCCCCGGAGCGCTCGAGCCGTCGATGCCCGGGAACGCGGCGGCGGGGGGCGTCGTGTCGATGCAGGCGGCGATGGCGCAGCTGTCGCTGCCGGGGACGGAGGCGCGGTTCGACGGGAGCGTGGTGCGGATCGAGCTGCCGGCGGACCGCCTCTTCGAGTCGAGCACCGCCAACCTCATGCCGTCCGGTACGGCGCTGCTGACGCAGGCGGCCGCGGAGCTCGAGCGGGTCTTTCCCCGGCACTTCGTCGGCATCGAGGCGCACGTCGACACGGCGCCGCTCGAGCAGGCCTCGTGGGGATCACCGCATCAGCTCACGGCGGCCCGCGCCGCCGCCATCTTCGACTTCTTCACCGGCCGCACGTCGCTCCGCCAGGGCCAGTTGTTCATCGTGGCCCACGGCTCGAATCACCCGGTGGTCTCCAACGCCACCGCGGCCGGTCGCACCCGCAACCGTCGGGTCGAGCTGGTGGTCTATCCCGAGAAGGTCGGGGCCGGCGACGCCGCCGTCACGGCGGCGCAGTGATGCCGCGGTGCCCCGCTGCGTGCCGGGCCCGCTGCGGGGGAATCCGCGATCGGCGCGCACGGGCCGAGTGTCCGCCGCTTTCGATTCACGCATCGACGCCGTAGAATCCGCCCATGGTCACGATCGTCGATTACGGCAGCGGCAACCTCCGGAGCGTCCAGAAGGCTGTGGAACGGCTCGGTGTGGAGGCCCGCATCAGCGACGACCCGGGGATCGTGGCGGGGGCTGATCGGCTGATCCTGCCCGGCGTCGGCGCCTTCGGTGATGCGATGAGGGCGCTGGATTCCCGCGGGCTCGTCGAGCCGATCACCGCCCACATCCGGGCCGACCGTCCGTTCCTCGGCATCTGCATGGGGCTGCAGCTCCTCTTCGAGACCGGCTGGGAGGGGGGCCGTCATGCCGGCCTCGGCATCCTGCCGGGCGAGGTCACCCGCTTCGAACTGCCCGAGGGCATGAAGGTGCCGCACATGGGCTGGAACGAGGTCCGATGGCGGGATGGAGCAGGCCCGGTGGGGCCCGGAGGCGACTCCTGGTTCTACTTCGTCCACTCCTACGTGGCACGGCCCGGTGATGCCACGGTCGTCGCCGCCACCGCCGACTACGGCGGGCCGTTCTGCGCGGCCGTCTCCCGCGGACGTCTGCTCGCCACGCAGTTCCATCCAGAGAAGAGCCAGGCCGCGGGCATGGGTCTCCTGCGGGCGTTCCTGGAACGCCGCTGAAGGCCGGCCCCGATCCGCACGCACACGCACTCCCCCGACGAGGACCCATCCATGGAACTCTGGCCCGCCATCGATCTTCGCGGCGGAAGATGCGTGCGGCTGTTGCAGGGTGACTACGACCGGGAGACCGTCTTCGGCGAGGATCCAGTCGCGATGGCGCGGCGGTTCGTCGACGGCGGCGCCTCCCGGCTGCACATCGTCGACCTCGACGGAGCCCGCGACGGCGTGCCGACACAGGCGGCGCTCGTGGCCCGCATGGTGCAGGCGGCGGGCGTGCCCTGCCAGCTCGGCGGCGGCATCCGGTCGCTCGAGACGGCGGCGGCATACCTCGACGCCGGGGTGGAGCGGGTCGTGGTGGGCAGCGTGGCGATCGAACGGCCCGACGTTCTGGAGGGGATGGCGGGACGGTTTCCGGGCCGCATCGTCCTCGGCCTCGACGCGCGGGATGGCAAGGTCGCCGTGCGCGGCTGGCTGGAAACCAGCGGCCTCACGGCCGTCGACGTGGCGCGTCGGCACGAGGGGCTGCCGCTCGCGGCCGTCGTCTACACCGACATCGCCAAGGACGGCATGCTGTCGGGGCCGAACCTCGACGCACTGGCCGCGATGATCGCCGCCGTGCGGCTGCCGGTCGTCGCGTCGGGGGGGGTGGCCAACGCCGCCGACATCCGTGCCGTGGCGGCGGCCGGCGCCGCTGGCTGCATCGTGGGCAAGGCGCTCTACGCGGGGGCCGTGTCCCTCGAGGATGCCATCGCGGCGGCCGGCGAACGGCCCTCGCGGGCATGAGGCCCGCGATGAGGCCGGTCCCGGCCTCCGGAACATCCTGCCCGGCTTCCCCGGAGTGCCGCCGGGAGAGGCAAACGGCCGGGAAACTGCCAAGAAGCCTCAATTCGGCCCGCCGCCGGGGCCGACCGTAGCGGTGAGTCCGATTGCCCGGGTCCGACGACGTCTCTACGATCGAAATTCATGGCCACCGACATCCGCATCAAGGAGCAGTTGCCCGAGCTCACGAGGAAGATCGTCGCTACCTACCAGGACGTGCCGACGATCCACTATCTCGGCCACTGCCCGCTGCCGAACTACGAGTCGATCATCGCGGCCTGCGAGGACCTCAAGGAGATCCTCTATCCGGGCTACCGCCGCCGCGAGAACCTGCACCTCGGCAACGTGACCTACCACGTCGGCGACCTCGTGGACGGGCTCCACGACAAGCTCACCACGCAGATCGGCCGTGCGCTGCGGCATAGCCTCTCCGCCCAACGGGCTGCCGTGGAGCACGGCGGCGAGGTGCCACCCGTGCCCGATGCGGTGCAGCAGTGCACCGAGGAGGCCGACTTCGAGGCGCTCGGGCAGGCGAAGGCCGTCGAGTTCCTCGAGCGCATCCCCGACCTCCGCAAGGTGCTCGCCACCGACGTCCAGGCCGCCTACGACGGCGACCCCGCCGTGCGGACGCTCGACGAGGTGATCTTCTGCTATCCGGGGCTCGAGGCGGTGACGATTCACCGGCTGGCCCACCTGCTCCACCGGCTGCAGGTGCCGCTCATTCCGCGGATGATGGCCGAGTGGGCGCATGCCCGCACGGGCATCGACATCCATCCGGGGGCCACGATCGGCGACCATTTCTTCATCGACCACGGCACCGGCGTGGTCATCGGCGAGACCTGCCAGATCGGCAACCGCGTGAAGCTCTACCAGGGAGTCACGCTCGGCGCCCTCTCTTTCCAGACCGATGCGGACGGCCACCTGATCCGCGGCACGAAGCGGCATCCGACCATCGAGGACCGCGTAGTGATCTACGCCAACGCCACGGTCCTCGGCGGCCTGACGCGGATCGGCCACGATTCGGTGATCGGCAGCAACGTGTGGCTGACGCGGAGCATCGATCCGCACACGACGGTCGTGCTCGAGCGGCCCAAGCTCCGCATGCGTGGCGAGCCGCAGGAGTCGGGGAACGACTACCAGATCTGACCGCCACGGCTCCCGGGCCGTTCACGGCGTGTGGCAAGCTGCGAACGCGTGCCGGCCCAGAGGCTGGGGGTGAGAGGCTGGGGGCCGGCGGACCGGGGAGTCGCCGGCTACCGGCGGGCCGCGGTCCGCACTACGGCGCGGGCGGCGTCCTGGGCCGCGAGCCGGGCCGCGATCGCCTCGTCCCCGACGGCCTTCGCACCGCCGAGCGTCTCGAGGTCCGCACGGGCCTTGGCGACGTCGAGCTTGTCGGTCGGCACGGCCCGCTGGGTGATGACCGTCACGATGTCGTGCCCCACCTCCACGAAGCCCCCCTCCACGAACGTGTCATGGGCGGCCTCCTGGCCCCTGCCCTCGTCGCCCGTGATCCGCACCGCACCGACGCCGAGACGGCCGACGAACGGGGCGTGCCCGTGTGCCACGCCTCGCTGGCCGTCGAAGAGCGGGAGGATCACGGAGCGGCAGCGTGCGTCGAGGACCGTGGACTCCGGCGTCACGATCACGCACCGTACTCCGGCTCCGGACTGTCTCGTTTCTGCCATCGATGCGGGCTCCTGCCGCGATGCTCGTGTCGCGCGTGTGTGGTCGATGCGGAGGGAACGGGGCGGATCAGGCCTTGGCCGCCATCTTCTTGGCCTGCTCCTCGGCCTGCTCGATCGGTCCGACGTACATGAAGGCCTGCTCGGGCAGGTGGTCCCACTTGCCGTCGGCGATCTCCTCGAACGAACGGATCGTGTCGTCGAGCTTCGTGATCTCGCCCGGCTTGCCGGTGAAGACCTCGGCCACGAGGAACGGCTGCGAGAGGAACCGCTCCATGCGACGGGCGCGGTGCACGACGAGCTTGTCTTCTTCGGAGAGCTCGTCGACGCCGAGGATGGCGATGATGTCCTGCAGCTCGCGGTAGCGCTGGAGCGTCCGCTGCACGCGGCGGGCGATCTTGTAGTGCCGCTCGCCCACGTACTGCGGGTCGAGGATGCGGCTCGACGACGCCAGCGGGTCCACGGCGGGATAGATGCCCTTCTCGGAGATCGATCGCTCCAGGTAGAGGAAGGCGTCGAGGTTGCCGAACGCCGTCGCAGGTGCCGGGTCGGTCGGGTCGTCGGCCGGCACGTACACGGCCTGCACGCTCGTGATGGCGCCCTTCGACGTCGACGTGATCCGCTCCTGCAGGGCGCCCATCTCCGTGGCGAGCGTCGGCTGGTAGCCCACGGCGCTCGGCATGCGGCCGAGCAGGGCGCTTACCTCGCTGCCCGCTTGGGAGAAGCGGAAGATGTTGTCGACGAACAAGAGCGTGTCGGCGCCGGTCGTGTCGCGGAAGTACTCGGCCATGGTGAGCGCGGAGAGAGCCACGCGGAGACGGGCTCCTGGCGGCTCGTTCATCTGGCCGAACACCATGCACGTCTGCTCGATGACGCTGCGGCCGGTGTCACCGATCTTGGCCTCCTGCATCTCGAGCCACAGGTCGGTGCCCTCACGGGTGCGCTCGCCGACGCCCGCGAACACCGAGTAGCCGCCGTGGGCGCTGGCGATACGGGCGATGAGTTCGGTGAGGATGACGGTCTTGCCGAGGCCGGCACCGCCGAAGAGGCCGGCCTTACCGCCGCGGACGAACGGCGTGAGCAGGTCGATCACCTTGATGCCCGTCTCGAAGAGCTCGGTCTTCGTGGTCAGGTCCTTCACGGGCGGCGGGTCGCGGTGGATCGGCCACCGCTCCTGTGTCTCCACCGGGCCACGGTTGTCGATCGGGTCGCCGAGCAGGTTGAAGACGCGGCCGAGCGTCGCCTTGCCCACCGGCACGGAGAGCGGCCCGCCGGTGTCGACCACCTCGGCGCCGCGGGTCAGGCCGTCGGTCGAGCCGAGGGCGACGCAGCGGACCTTGCCGCCGCCGAGGTGCTGCTGCACCTCGCCGACCAGGTGCAGCGACACGCCCTTGTTTTGGCTGTCGATGCGGACGGCGTTGTAGATCGCCGGGATCGAGTTCTCGGGAAACTCGACGTCGAACGTCGAGCCGATGACCTGCGTGATGCTGCCGTGTGCCATGGCTGGGCCTGTCTCTTCTCTGCGAGGGGAATGTCTGCCGGGGGAAAGGTGTGTCGAATCCGAAGTGTGCGGGGACGTCGTGCGGCGGCCGTGCGCGGCAAGGGGGCCGGAGCCGCTGGCTATTTCTTCTTGAGGGCCTCCACGCCGCCGAGGATCTCCATGATCTCGCCTGTGATCTGCGACTGACGGGCGCGGTTGTACTGCCGTGAGAGGTTCTTGATCAGGCCGCCGGCGTTCTCCGTG
>JBILVO010000159.1:0-8185 GCA_044370415.1 Pirellulales bacterium | reverse complement strand
CCTGCGATAGACTTCGGCAGTCGCGCGGGCGTAGCTCAGTTGGTAGAGCGCTAGCTTCCCAAGCTGGATGTCGAGGGTTCGAGTCCCTTCGCCCGCTCTGGCTTCACGCCCGCAGTGCCATCCATGGCCACTGCGGGCTGCTTCGGATGCTCGCCATCCGGGCGAGCCGCTCGCTTCACGCCCGCAGTGCCGTCCATGGCCACTGCGGGCTGCTTCAGATGCTCGCCATCCGGGCGAACCACTCACTTCACGCCCGCAGTGCACTCCATGGCCACTGCGGGCTGGTTCAGCAGCCCAGCAGGGCGGACTGGCCGAGCGAGGGATCCGGCTCACCGCCCACAGCGTGCGGGGCAAGGTGGTTCGGGACGACCGCAGTCTGCGGCGCGTGCAGGAGAGCATGCGCCGTCAACCCCGGCTCTGGGTGGAGGCCATCGGCACATGTCGGCCGTGGCGTCCCCGGATCGCCAGCGCGAGGAAGAGGGCGAGCAGGGGCACCAGCAGCGGGCTCGCGTAATGCTCCGGCGGATGGTGGCCCGTCGGACTTGGCTTCGTCACCCACGCCGCCACCGACATCAGCAGCCGCTCGAGCAGCGCCAACGCGAGGAAGACCGGAACCAGCGGCCGGCACCAGGCGGCCACGGCGAGCAGCCCGAGGCCGTGGGCGATCTGCACCGCGCCCACCCAGGCGAACACGCCGATGATCACGTGCCCGTGATGCGCGAGGTCGAGACCGGCGATGACCTTCGCGCCTCCGTCGGGCAGCAGGAAATGCACGAGTCCCGGCACGAACTCCAGCAGGCCGTAGAGCCCGAGAAACCATGCCGCCGCCGTGGCGGCGGTTGACGCGCGGTGGATCGGGGAAGGGAGCGTCATGTGCGGTCCTGGTTGAACCGGGCGGGCCGCGATCGAGCACGCCGCCGCGGGCATTCACGTTCCGTGGCGTCGTTCGGCCGGCCCCGGCCTGAGGCGGCGAAGATCGACACCTTATCATTCGAGCGTCGCGCCCGTCGCAGAGGTCCGTCCGGTGGACCCGGCCACCCGGGTTTGCCCTCCACGAGCTCCACGCACATGAGCTCCACCAGCATGGGCTCCACGCAGTCCCCTGAGCACGCGACCGCGCCGCGATCCTCCCCGCAGGCATGTCCTGCGGACGAGCGTGCTCGGCGGCCTCGCTGCTGGGCTCGCACGGTTCGGCGCGGCAGCCGCTGCCGGCGGCCCCGCGACGCGGCTGGGACCGGGCAGGGCGACCTCCGTCATCCTCATCTTCAACGGCGGCGCGCCGAGCCACATCGACCTCTGGGATCCGAAGCCGAACGCCGACGCGAGCGTGCGCGGCATGTTTTCGCCGATCCAGACGAACGTGCCCGGCACGCACGTCTCCGAACTGCTGCCGCGGATGGCGCAGAGGATGGACAAAGTGGCGCTCGTCCGCAGCGTGCACCACGGCCACAGCAGCCACAACGGCGGCATGCACTGGGCCACCGTGGGCCGGCCCTACCGCGTCGACAGCACGCTCATCAACCCCAGCCCCGTCGACCTCCCCTGCGTGGGCACGCTCTGCGGCTGGCTCGCCCAGCGCGACGGCTTCACGGCCGGCGTGCCGCCCTACGTCATCACGCCGTTCCGCACCTGCGACAGCAATGTCTCCATCACGCCCGGGCAGTACGGCGGCTGCCTCGGCGCCCGGTTCGATCCCTTCGTGCTCGACGACGACCCGAACCGTGCGGACTTCCGCGTGCGCAACCTCGCCCTCGACCCAGGCGTCACGCCCGAGCGGCTCGCGGAGCGGCTCGGGCTGCTGCAGGCGCTGAACGGCCCGTCCGGATCACCGCGGGTCGTCGCCTCGCGGCGACGGAGATGGACGTCTTTTCCGACAAGGCCGTCGCCATCCTCCAGTCGGGCAGGGCGGCGGAGGCGTTCGACCTCTCACGCGAGCCCGACGCCGTGCGGGAGCGGTACGGCAGGCACTCGTGGGGCCAGTCGCACCTGCTGGCGCGACGGCTCGTCGAGGCCGACACGCGGTTCGTCACCACCGTCAACGGGCCGAGCATCACCTGGGACACGGCGCTCGGCTACGACGTGCGCGGCGTCAGCTACACGTCGACCGAGGGCCGCACGATCCCGCTGAGCGACGGCGAGCCGATCGCGGCGCTGTTCTGAGCACCGGCATCCGTCACGGCGCCGCACAGTCGCCGCGCATCCCCGGCGATCATTCGTGCTCCCCTTCGATGCGGGCCTCCCCGTCGTCGTCGATGTCGACGTGCAGTCGCATCGGATGGCAGCACACCGGGCAGTCCTCGACGTAGTCCTGCCGGGCGCCGGCGGACAGGTCCACCGGCACGACGATCTCCTCGCCGCACGAGTCGCAGACGTACGACGCATCGACGTGCGGCGACCGGCGCGGCCGCCGGCGTTTAGGACGGGCTTTCTTCCTCATGGCGGATGACGAGGATACCGCGTCGCGGCAGGGACGCGGAAACGGCGTGCCTGGGCGGCGCGGCCCTTCAGGCCCGGTATCCTGTGGCGGCCGGCCACGACGGTCCGGCGAAGCCCCGAGCCGGTTATTTCCCAGCCGGTGGCCGCTCCGCGGCAGGCACGCGGATCCGGATGTTCTTGTAATACACCATGCTCTTGGGATCGTGGGCCTGCAGGGCGATCTGCCCATGCGACAAAAGCCTCCGTTCCCGCCCCTTCTTTCGCTCGGGCGCGGGCGGCTCGTCGTACTCGACGACCGGCGCACCGTTCACGCTCACCGTGATCCGCTTGCCCGCGACGGCGATGCCGTACTCGAACCACTCGCCGTCCCTGACCGGCGCGGCATCGAGGTCACGGACGTCGACCAGGCTGCCCGTCTTCCGCTTGTCCGGATACGTGTCGCAGACCTGGGCCTCGTAGCCCTTCTTGAGCGATCCCGCCTGCGGCTCGGTGTGGAAGAAGACGCCGCCGTTCGAGCCCGGCACCGCCTTCACGTCCATCCTCAGCTCGAAGTCGACGAAGTCGTGATCGACAACGGGACCGACGTAGAAGAGGTGTGCCATCGGGCCGCCGCCGGCGGCGATGGCGCCGTCCTCCACGCGAAACGACTCCGGATGGTCGGCGGCCTCCCAGCCCGCGAGCGTCGCGCCGTCGAAGAGCGCGTGCCATTCCTCCGCGTGACCGGCAGCCGCGGCCAGCAGCAGTCCGAAAACGACACCGGTGCCGCAGCCGACACATCGCAGACCGCTTCGCATCAGGGGCATGCAAGAGCTCCTTTTCGTCGATCGCCTGGTCCGCACACGGCCATTCTGGCCTGTCGGCACATCCGCTGCCAGCGGCCCGTGAATCCCGTCCCGGCGGTCGTCGGCCGACCCGCGACGGAATCTGCCAGCGCATAAAACCGCCGCACACAACCGGCGCGCAAAAAAGGCCGCCGCCCCCGAAGGAGCGGCGGCCCGAAAAACCTTTGGTGGGCCGCATCAACGGCAAGCCCGTCGACCCGCCGCTATCGGCGCGGCCCTCCGGTACAGTCACATTGCGTCACTGATCACCTCCTTTCGCACAAGGATTCCCAGCCGCCACGGCCCTGCACGGCCGCCGCCGGGCGATTCTCTCCCCGGCCGTCGCCGGGGAACGCTCCAGCATGATAGGCGCGAGCCGTCAGCCGGGGCCACGAATCGGCGGTTGACTCGCCGGCGCCGCGGATTCAGCCGGGCCGCAGCGTTCCCGGGGACTCGCGGTCCGTCCGCCAGGCCGCCTCGATCTCATCGCAGGCCCGCTCGAGGCCGTCCTCGGCGGCCAGGCGGCCGGCGATCTCGCGGCAGCGATCGGCCACCGCGCGATCGTCGAGCAGCGGCCGCAGCGCCGCGGCGACCGCCGGCCCCCGGAAGCGTCGCGGTGGCAGCGACGATCCCACGCCCATCCGTTCCAGCCGTGCGGCGTTGTCGTACTGGTCGAACCCCATCGGCATCACGAGCTGCGGCACGCCGGCCGCGAGCCCCTGCGACAGCGAGCCGATGCCGCCGTGGTGCACCACCGCCGCGGCCTGCGGCAGGAGCCAGCGAAATGGCACGAAGTCGACGTGCCGCACCGGGGCCGGCAGCGGCTGGGGAAGCTGCTCGGGAAACCTCGTGAGCAGCAGGCCGCGGCGGCCGAGCCGGCCGCAGGCGTCGACGGCCGCCTCGAAGAATGTCCTGCCGAACACGTTTGCCGACCCCGGTGTGAACACCAGCGGGGGCGGGCCGGCCGCGAGAAACGCCCGGACGTCCGGGGTGGGCTCGACGACGCCCTCCTCGCTGTAGAGCGGAAAGCCGGTGAGCCGCACCTGCGGCGGCCAGTCGGGCTGCGGCGGCGCGAACCACTCCGGAAACAATCCCAGCACCCGCAGCGGCGAGTGCAGCCAATCGTGGGCCACGCGGACGACTGGCGGCAGGCCCAGCCGGCCGCGATAGGCGTTGAGCCAGGGGCAGATCCGCGGGTCGGCCAGAAGCGTGTCGACGAGCCACCACTGCAGCCTGCGGAACCAGGCCGGCCCGCGGTGCACGCAGATGCCCGGCACCTTCGGGCCCGCGTATGCGCTGCGAAACAGCGCCGGCGAGAGGTGCACCGTGACGAGCGGCACGCCCGTCTGTTCCTGGGCCACCCGCGCGCCGAACGCCAGTGTCGAGCCGACGACGATCGTGCGTCCAGGCTCGTGCCGCTCGACCACGATCCGGTGGATCGGCTCGAGCAGCGGCCGCACGGCGAGGTCGATGATGCGTGCCGTGCCGCGCAGCGGATGCCAGATCAGCGGATCGCGGATCATGTCGCGGAAGTCGACCTCCGGCAGCGGATCGACGAACTCGAGGCCCGCCCCCTCGACGAGACCGCGGAAGTAGCCCGCCGTCACCAGGGTGACCCGCCAGCCGCGCCGCGCCAGCCCGCGGCCCAATCCCACGAACGGATGGACGTCGCCCGAGCTGCCGACGGCACAGAGGATCGCGTGCCGTGCCGCGCCACGTCGCGCCTCGGTGCCGCGGTCGCCCATGTCAGGTGCTCGACGGCGTCTTGCCGGCGCTCGCGCGGTATTCCCACGGCGGCTGCGGGTTCGGCTGCGCCCACAGGCCGATCCTCTGCGCCTGGGCCTGCGTCTGCAGGGCCGCGAGCGAGTCGTCGTGCGAGTAGGCCGCGTAGTGCCAGGCGTTGCCGGTCGCGACCATCTGGCGGTTGACGTCGATGCCGTTGACGGAGAGGCGGCCGATCCAGCGGCCGTAGCGATCCTTGCCGTCGTCGACGACTTCCACGGTCTTGCCGAAGACCATCGTCGCCAGCGCCTCACGCGACACCTTGCCGAAATCCTGGCTGAGCTCCGGCGCGTCGATCTCCGCCAGCCGCACCTTCTGCTGCTGGTTCGACTCGTCGAGGCAGGTGAGCGTGTCTCCGTCGTTCACACCCACCACCCGCCACAGCCGCGGGCTGCCAGAGCGGCCCGCCGCGGATGACGAAGGCGCCGACGGCTGCGACGAGACGGACAGCGCCGGGGTGCCCGCGTCGGCGGCCGGCGGAAACGCCGTGGCGGCCGCCGGAGCGGGCTGCTGCTGCGCGGCGACGACGCCCGTCGCGGCCGCGGTGCCGGCGATCGCGGCGGGGACGGCGAAGCCCGACGCCGGCTGGCCCTGCTGCGGCGCCGGGGCCATGGCCGGCGCCTCCTGCGAGGATCCCCACTGCGTGGGCGGCGGCGCGGACTGCTGCCCCGGCCCCCACGGCGCGGGCGGCTGCGCCGCGGCCATCGACGCCGGTGGCATGCCCTGCGGCGGCACGATCGGCGTGCCGTTGAGCACCGGCGACCCCGGCGGATACTGGTAGGGCGAGGGCTGGTAGCGGGCCACCGTGGCGGGCGGCAACGCATAGGTCGGCGGGGCGGCGCCCTGCGTCTGGTAGTTCCAGCCCTGCACGGCCACGGGCTGCGCCGCTGCCTGGCGGCGGTTCACCTGCGCCGGCGCTGCCACCGGGGCCGTCGCCGCGGCCAGCACCGGCGGACCGATCTGATACGTGAAGACGTAGGTTGGCGAGTAGTAGACCGTCATCGGCCGGCCGTCGGGCCCGATGCCCTGGTAGGGCACCGGCTGCGGCGTCCATTGCGGAGGAATCGTGCCTCCCTGGATGACGGCCGACGGCAACGGCGGCGCCTGCCAGTAGGGCAGTGCTCCCGAGCCTGCGCCGGCGTTCGGCGCTGCACCGCCAGCCGCCCAGGCGGCGGGCGACGTGGAGGCGGGGCCGGTAGGCGGCTCAGCCCGAGCCGGCAGCGCGCACGCACAGATCAGCAGCGCCGCGCCGAGTCGGCGGAGCGACGATGTGAGCAGGCGTTGTGGGCGTGTGTGCCGCACGTCGTTCGCCCTCCTGGCGACCCGCGGGTTGTAGCAGCCGGCGATCGTCGGCCGCAGGGGAGTTTTCATCGCGTCTCGCGGCCGGCTCTTGTGCAGGCGACCCCGACTGCCGCGCCGGCGAACACGCGGACCGGGAAGCCTGTCTGCCAGGAAGAGAGATCGGCCGTCGCACTGGTCCCGATGGAGTCGGCCCGGCCCCGCTGCGCCGGCGGCCTGACGACGACCGGCCTGCACCCCGGCGACTGGAGAATCACGGCAGGATGCGGGGTTGCGTCCCGGCCCGTGCGGTCTGCCCCGCTCCGCGGCCTCTCCCCGTTTCACCACTCGCCTCCACTCATCGCTGCTCGTCTACACTCTTGTTCCATGCGAATCCGCCTGCCCGTTTCGGCACTGGTGGTGGCCCTGGCCACGGTCTTCGCCGCCGTCCGAGCCGACGACATCCCGTCCTTCGACGCGCTCGCGGCGCGGGCCAGGCGGGCAGGGCTGCGCGTCCTCGCCGGGGAGCACCTCACGCTCGTCACCGACAGGCCCGCCCGCGACGGCGACGGCGTCGACGAGCTGCCCGCCGTGTTCGACACCGCCTGGTCGGCGTGGTGCGGGCACTACGGAATCGATCCCGAACGCCACCGCGGCTGGCGGGCCCTCGGCTGCCTGATCGTCGACCGCGAGCGGTTTCGTGCCGCCGGCCTGCTGCCCGATGCGATCCCGGACTTCGTGAACGGCCACTGCCACGCCGACCGCTTCTGGCTCGCCGACCATTCGAACCCCGACTACCGACGCCATCTCCTGCTGCACGAAGGCGTGCACGCCTTCACGCTCACGCTGCGGCAGCTCGACGCACCCACCTGGTACACCGAGGGCATCGCGGAATACCTCGCTACGCACAGGCTCGACGCCGCGGACGGCGGGCGGCTGTTCGTCTCCACGCCGATGCCGGCGCGGGCGGCCGACGTCGAGCAGCTCGGCCGCATCGAGAGGATCCGTTCGCTGCGGGCCGCGGGCACGTGCCCCGGCCTCGGCGAGATCTTCGCCACGACCGCCGCCGAGCATCGCGACCTCTCCGACTACGCGGCGAGCTGGGCGGCCGTGGCGCTGCTGGCACGACATCCGCGGCACGCGGAGGCGTTTGCCGCCGCCGAGCGCGGGCCGCTCGACGCGGAGTTCACGCGGCGGCTCCAGAAGACTCCCGGCTGGGATGCCGCGGTGGCCGATCGCGACTTCGACGCGTTCACCGACGACCTCGACTACGGCTACGACCTCGGCCGGTCGGCGATCGAGTGGTCGCCCGGTCGCCCGCTGGTCGCACGGCAGTCGGCCGCCGTCGATGGCGACCGTGGCTGGCAGAACACGGGCTGGTCGCTCGAGCGTGGCCGCCGCTATGCCTTCACCGCGAAGGGCCGCTGCACGGTCGGATTCCTGAACGACGGCGAGTCGGCAGCGCCCCGCGAACCGCGCCGTCTCGAATCGACGGCCGACGGCATCTCGCTCCGCTGGTACCGGGGCCGTCCGCTCGGCCGGCTGCTCGTCGCCCAGTGGCTGGAGGGTCCGCCGGGCGGCGGCCGCCCCCGGTTCGAGGTGCTGGCGGCGGGCGCGGAGGGCAGCGTCACGGCGGCGGTCGACGGACCGCTCTATTGCAGGATCAACGAGCCGCCGGGCGAACTGGCCGACAATGCAGGCCGGCTCGACGTGGTGATCGCGCCGGCGGAGTGACTGCGGCAAAACGATCCTGTGTGCGGCTCGAAACGCGAGGGGCTGCCCGTGTTCTCGAGCGGGCTAGGGGAGCGAGCGCAGCCAGGATGGCGAAGCGAAGCGGACATGCAGAGAGCCGAGGCCTGGAGGGCCGA
>JBILVO010000225.1:0-4130 GCA_044370415.1 Pirellulales bacterium | reverse complement strand
CCGGCCCGTGCCGCCTAGGACCCCCTATGCGTGCACCGCGAACTCGCCGGCCGCCAGGCTCGGCAGGTTCGTCTGCCCCATCAGCCACAGGTCGACCGACCGCGCGGCCTCGCGGCCCTCGTGGATCGCCCACACGACGAGCGACTGACCACGCCGCAGGTCACCCGCCGCGAACACGCCCGCCTTGCTGGTCATGTAGTCGCCGCCGGTCTTGACGTTGCCGCGGGGATCGAGCTCGAGGCCCAGGTCGGCAATCGCTCCCTGCTTCTCGGGTCCCATGAACCCCATGGCGAGGAGCGCCAGCTGGCAGGGCCATTCCTGCTCGCTGCCGGCGACCTCGCGGAACTTCTGCTGCCCGGTCGCCGCATCGGTGTACCACTCGATCCGCACGGTTTTCAGCCCGCACAGGTTTCCGTTCGCATCGCCGAGGAACTCCTTCGTGAGGATGCCCCACTCGCGGCGGCAGCCCTCCTCGTGCGACGAGCTCGTCCGCAGGATCACGGGCCACGCCGGCCAGGGCGTGTTCGCGGGCCGCTCCTGCCGCCGCGGATACTTGCCGAGGTCGGGCGGCTGTGGGAGCAGCTCGAACTGCGTGAGGCTCTTCGCCCCCTGGCGGTTGCTCGTGCCGTCACAGTCGGAGCCGGTGTCGCCGCCGCCGATCACGATCACGTCCTTCCCTTCGGCCACGATCTGCCCCGGCACCTGGTCGCCGGCATTCCGTTTGTTCTGCTGCGGCAGGAATTCCATCGCGTAATGCACGCCCTTGAGCTCGCGGCCCGGGATCGGCAGGTCGCGGCCGAGCGTGGCGCCGCCGGTGAGCACGATGGCGTCGTACTCGTCGACGAGCTGCTGCGTCGGCACGTCCGTGCCCACGTTCATGCCGCAGCGGAACTCGACCCCTTCCTCCTCCATCTGCTTGACCCGCCGCCAGACCCGCCACTTCTCGAGCTTGAAGTCGGGGATGCCGTACATGAGCAGACCGCCGGGCCGGTCGGCCCGCTCGAAGAGCGTGACCAAGTGCCCGGCGCGGTTGAGCTGCTGCGCGGCGGCGAGGCCGGCCGGGCCGCTGCCGACCACGGCCACCCGCTTGCCCGTGCGGGCCGCCGGCGGCTCCGGCACCACCCAGCCCTCGTCAAACGCCCGGTCGGCGATCGTCATCTCGATCTGCTTGATGGCGACGGGATCCTCGTTGATGCCGAGCACGCAAGCCGCCTCGCACGGGGCGGGGCAGACGCGGCCGGTGAACTCGGGGAAGTTGTTCGTGGCGTGCAGCCGCTGGCTGGCCTCGTGCCACTGCTGGCGGTACACGAGGTCGTTGAAGTCGGGAATGATGTTCCCGAGCGGGCAGCCGGTGTGGCAGAAGGGCACGCCGCAGTCCATGCACCGCGCGCCCTGCGTCTTGATCTCCTCGGGCGAGAGGATCGTGAGGAACTCGTTGTAGTGCTTGAGGCGGTCGGCCACCGGCGCGTAGCCGCTCACCTTCCGCTCGTACTTCATGAAACCGCGCGGCTCACCCATGGACCTTCTCCTGCTGACGTGCTTCCTGCTGTTCCTGGTCGGCGAGCTTCCGCAGTTCTGCGAGCGCCCGCTTGTAATCGGTCGGCATCACCTTGACGAACTTCTTCTGCTCGGTGGCCCACTGGTCGAGGATCTGCCGGCCGCGGGCGCTGTCGGTGTATTCGACGTGCTTCTCGATCCGCCCCTTGACGTACGCGAGGTCCCCGGCGTCGAGTTCCTCGAGCGCCACCATCTCCATGTTGACGTTCGGCCGGAACGTCCCGGTCGCGTCCCAGACGTAGGCGATGCCGCCGCTCATCCCGGCTGCGAAGTTGCGGCCGGTCTCGCCGAGCACCACGGCCCGCCCGCCGGTCATGTATTCGCAGCCGTGGTCGCCGGTGCCTTCCACGACGGCCTCAGCCCCGGAGTTGCGCACGCAGAACCGTTCGCCGCAGATGCCACGGATGAAGACCTCGCCGCTGGTCGCCCCGTAGAGCACAACGTTGCCGGCGATGACGTTGTCCTCCGCCTTGAAGGAGGCCTCCCGCGACGGCCGCACGATGACGCGGCCTCCGGAGAGCCCCTTTCCGCAGTAGTCGTTGACGTCTCCTTCGACCCGCACGGTCACGCCGGGCACGCCGAACGCCATCAGGCTCTGTCCCGCGGTGCCCGTGAACGTGATCTGGATCGTGCCGTCGGGGAGGCCGCCCGCCCCGTGCCGCCGCGTCACCTCGCTGGAGAGGATCGTGCCGACCGTGCGGTTGATGTTGCGGATCGGCAGGTCAAGCTTCACAGGCTTCCGTTCCTCGAGCGCCGGCCGGCAGAGCCCCAAGAGCGTCGCCATGTCGAGCGACTGCTCGATGCCGTGATCCTGTGACTCCTCGTGATGCGTCTTCACGTGGGCGGGCATCTCTGGCTTGTGCAGGATCGTCGAGAAGTCGAGCCCCTTTGCTTTCCAGTGCGCGATCGCCTGGCGGGTGTCGAGCCGGTCGACCCGGCCCACCATCTCGTCGATCGTGCGGAAGCCGAGCTTCGCCATCAGCTCACGGACCTCCTCGGCGAGCATGAAGAAGAAGTTGACGACGTGCTCCGGCTGGCCGGTGAACTTCTGCCGCAGCTCCGGATCCTGCGTGGCGATGCCCACCGGACAGGTGTTGAGGTGGCACTTCCGCATCATGATGCAGCCGATCACGACGAGCGACGCCGTGGCGATGCCGAATTCCTCGGCGCCGAGCAGCGTGGCGATCACGACGTCCTTCGCCGTGCGGATCATGCCGTCGGTCTGCACGATGATCCGGCCGCGCAGGTCGTTCATCACGAGCACCTGGTGGGCCTCGGCGAGGCCGAGCTCCCAGGGCAGGCCCGCGTGCATGATCGAGGTCTGCGGGCTGGCGCCGGTGCCGCCGTCGTGCCCCGAGATGAGCACGACGTCGGCCTTCCCCTTGGAGACGCCCGCCGCCACGGTGCCCACGCCCACCTCCGCCACGAGTTTCACGCTGATGCGGGCGTGGTGGTTGGCGTTCTTGAGGTCGTGGATCAGCTGGGCGAGGTCCTCGATGGAGTAGATGTCGTGGTGCGGCGGGGGTGAGATGAGCCCCACGCCCGGCGTGCTGTGGCGGATGCGGGCGATCTCGCGATCGACCTTGTGGCCGGGGAGCTGGCCACCCTCGCCGGGCTTTGCCCCCTGCGCCATCTTGATCTGGAGCTCCCGCGCGTTGACGAGGTAGAGGCTCGTGACACCGAAGCGGCCGCTGGCCACCTGCTTGATCGAGGAGTTCTTGCTGTCGCCATTGGGCTCGAGCTGGTAGCGGACAGGGTCCTCGCCGCCTTCGCCCGTGTTCGAGCGGCCGCCGAGCCGGTTCATGGCGATGGCGAGCGTTTCGTGGGCCTCCTTCGAGATCGATCCGTACGACATCGCGCCCGTGGCGAACCGCTTCACGATCTCCTTGGCCGGCTCGACCTCGTCGAGAGGAATGGCCTTCTCCGCCCACTTGAAGTCGAGCAGCCCGCGGAGCGTGAGCAGCTTCGTCTGCTGCTCGTCGATGAGCCGCTCATACCTGCGGAACTCGTCGCGGCTGTTGATCTGCGTCGACCGCTGCAGCGCGGCGACCACGTCGGGCGAGAGCATGTGCGCCTCCCCCTTCCGCCGCCACTGGTAGCGGCCGCCCACGTCGAGCTCGAGCGTCTGCGGCACCTGGGTCCGCGGCCAGGCATGCTCGTGCCGTCGCAGCGTCTCCTCCGCCACGCCGTCGAGGCCGATGCCGCCGATCCGGCTGGGAGTCCGCGCGAAGAACTCGTCGACCAGCGTGCGGTCGAGGCCCACCGCCTCGAAGATCTGCGCGCCGCGGTAGCTCTGCTGCGTGGAGATACCCATCTTGCTCATCACCTTGAGCAGCCCCTTCGACGCGGCCTTGACGAAGTTCTTGTGGAGCTTCTCCCGCGGATAGTCGCCGGCGATGATCCGCTCGGCCTGCATCTGGTCGATCGTGGCGAAGGCCAGGTAGGGGTTCACCGCGCCGGCGCCGTAGCCGGTGAGCAGGGCGAACTGCTGCACCTCGCGGGCCTCGCCCGTCTCGACGACCAGGCCGCAGCGGGTGCGGGTGCCCTCGCGGACGAGGTGGTGGTGCACGCCG
>JBILVO010000181.1:0-6509 GCA_044370415.1 Pirellulales bacterium | reverse complement strand
AGGTCGTTGTCTCAAAATTCAACGAAGTGACATCGGGCAGCGACATGACCGCTCCCGGATACGCGCCGCCGACGGAATCCTCCTCGGCTGCGAAGCCCAAGAATCTCGTGCCGGAGCAGTACACCGACCCGGCCAAGTCCGGCCTCACGGCCGAGGTGGCCACGGGCGCGGCCAACGCCTTCGATTTCGACCTCCAGTAGGCAGCCAGAAGCAGGCAGCCAGTTCCCGTGCTGCCGACCTCATCCGTGATTCCATTCTCCCGTTCGCGTCCGTCATCCGTCTCCCGATCCATCATTCCAGCGAAGGATGCCCCCATGACCATCTCCACCCCCCGCGGTTCCGGCCGCGACGGCTTCACGCTCGTCGAACTGCTCGTCGTGATCGCGATCATCGGCACGCTCGTCGGCCTGCTCCTACCGGCCGTCCAGAGCGCGCGCGACAGCGCCCGCACCTCCGCCTGCAACAACAAGCTCAAGCAGCTCGCACTGGCCTCGCTCACCTTCGAGAGCGCGAAGAAGGCGCTCCCCGCCCGCAACGGCGGCACCTGCTGCGGCTACAACTTTCCGACCGGCAAGCAGAACAACACCGGCCGCCGCAGCGCGTTCGTCGAGATGCTCCCCTACTGCGAGGAGCTCACCATGTGGAACCAGATTCAGGCCGGTGAAAACACGACGAGCCTGCCGCCCGGCGGGCCCGCGGCCTACGGCAGCTGGACCGTCTGGAACACGTCGCCGCAGAGCATGCGGTGCCCGAGCGACTACGTCAACCCGAACGTCACCGCGCAAAACAGCTACGCGCTCTCGCTCGGCGACCAGGTGGTCGGCATCTACTCGACGAGCACCACCGCCCGCGGCGTCTGGCCGACCGCCACATACGGCCCGACCGCCACCGCCACCGAGATAGCCATCCGCCAGTCGGACGGCTGTCCGCTCTCCGACATCCGTGACGGGACGAGCAAGACGATCATGCTCAGCGAGCGGATGCACGGCGACGGTAGTACGGCGGCCACCGGGAATGTGCCGTTCAGGTGGGGCATCGCCAGCCTTTCGACGGTCAACACCACGCCCAACGCCTGCCTGGCGCTCGTCACTGGCGAATTCTTCACCGGAGGCACGACCATGAAGGGCCAATGGGGCGCCAAGTGGACCGACGGCCAAGCCGAACGGGTCGGATTCAACACGGTGCTGGCTCCCAATTCGCCGGCATGCGGACGCACCGACACCGGCGGCTTTAATACCAACGCCGACAACCCCAACGTGGTCCTGCCCCCGACGAGCGGGCACCCGGGCGGCGTGAACACGGCCTTCTGCGACGGCTCCACGAGGTTCATTGCCAACTCGATCGATACCGGCAACACGGCGACCGTGCAGTCGGGCGGTGCGACGATCGGCGGTTCGAGCCGCACGCCGAGCCCCTACGGCGTCTGGGGTGCGCTCGGCACGAAGGCCACCGGCGACAAGGTCGTCGGGTTCGACTGACCGGGCTGCTCAACTGCTGGGCTGCCTATACGTCACACACCTGATGCTCGCGCTTGTGCCGCTCCTGCTGAACGAGGGTCCGGGAGGGGTTGTTCATACCCCAGGAGCCGGCGTTGGCGGCAAGCGAAGGCAGGATGCCGTGAGCGCCGCCGGCATCGAGAGAGCGAAGGGCAGCGGGCACCGATCCGCCTTGCGGATTGGTCGACACAGCGAACGTCCGGCGATGGGGTGTGGGCGACCCCGACCAGCGGAACGCGAACGATTCACGTGTGAGCCGTATTCGCTGCCGGGCGGCTTCGCGGCTGCGGCGTGTTCACGCAGACGGCATGCCTGCCTGAACGAACGTCAGCCCACGAGCGGCGCGATCACGTGGCCGTGCACGTCGGTGAGCCGCCGCTCGATGCCGTTGTTGTAGACGGCGAGCTTCGTGTGATCGATGCCCAGCAGGTGCAGCGCCGTGGCGTGCAGGTCGTAGCAATACGTGGGATGCTCCTCGGCGGCGAAGCCGAGCGGATCGCTCGTGCCGTAGGCGGTGCCCCCCTTGATGCCGCCCCCCGCCATCCAGACGGTGAAGGCGCCTGGGTTGTGATCGCGGCCCTTCCCCTGCGCGGCCGGCTGCCGGCCGAACTCGGTCGAGCAGATCACGAGCGTGGAATCGAGCATCCCGTGGGACTTGAGGTCGGACAGAAGCGCGCTTGCGCCGCCGTCGAGGATCGGGCCCCAGTAGCCGTGGTCGCGGACCAGATCCTCGTGCGAATCCCAGTTGGGCCGGATCTTCTTGGCGGTCGTGTTCTCGGCGCCGCAGTAGATCTGCACGAACCGCACGCCCCGCTCCACGAGCCGC
Source organism: Pirellulales bacterium (assembly GCA_044370415.1). Taxonomy (GTDB): domain Bacteria; phylum Planctomycetota; class Planctomycetia; order Pirellulales; family UBA1268; genus CAMCQY01. The sequence continues at coordinate 4,187 of JBILVO010000181.1, read as the reverse complement.
CGCGCCAGCAGGCACTGCCGGCCGAAGGGGCCGATCTCCGGGTGGTCGAGCTGGTAGCGTGCAGCGGTGGTCGCCGATTCCGTGGCGATGCTCGTCACGTCGGGCGCGGAGAGCTGCAGCCGGGCGGCCAGCTCGTAGGCGGCGATCCGGGCGTCGAGTTCGCTGGTGCCGGCGCGGGGTGCGCGGTGCCGATCGTTGAGGGTGGCGAGGAACTCGCGGCCCGCCTGCTCGCCGGCCGCCATGCCGGCGTGGGCCTCCGGCGGAAAGAGGTCGGCGATCGGCGGCTTGTCGGCGGCCGTCTCGATGACGGTGCCCTGGTGGATCGCCGGCAGGAAGCCCGCCCCCCAGTTGATCGGGCCGCCCGGCGGCAGGCCACGTGGATCGGGCAGCACCACGAAGGCCGGCAGGTCCTCGGCCACGCTGCCGAGGCCGTAGGTCACCCAGGCGCCCATGCTCGGAAAGCCGGGCAGGATGAAGCCGCTGTTGGCCATGAACATCGCCGGTCCGTGCAGCGCGGTCTTGCTCTGCATCGAGTGGATGAAGGCCATCTCGTCGACGTGCGTGGCCAGGCCCGGCAGCAGATCGCTCACCCAGCGGCCGCAGCCGCCGTGCTGGCGGAACTTCCAGAAGCTCGGCTGGCAGTTGCCGGGCTTCGAGGCGAAGAACTGCAGCTGGCCCGTGGTGTCGAAGGGCGTGCCGGCCCGCCGCTCGAGCTCGGGCTTGTGGTCGAAGGTGTCGAGGTGGGAGAGGCCGCCGGGGCAGAAGATCTGGATGACCGCCTTCGCCTTCGCGGGAAACATCGGCGGCTTCGCGGCCAGCGGGCTTGCCGCCGCGGCACGGGCCTGCTCCTCGGCCAGCAGGACCGAGAGCGCCACGCCGCCCAGGCCACCGCCGAGCTCCCAGAGGAAATCCCCGAGGAAATTCCGCCGCGTGACCGGGTGCCGACGCAGGTCGCAGGGAAACGGAGACGGGGGCATGGCTGGGCCTGCGGGGGCGAGATCAGTCGACGTACACGAACTCGTTGGCGTTGAGCATCATCCGGCAGAACTGCACGAGCCCCGCCCGCTCGACGAGCGCGACCGCCGCCGCGAGCTCGGCGTCGTCGGGCTGCCGCGAGAGCGCCAGCGCGAAGCCGCGGCGGACCTGGGCGGCCCGGTCCCCGGCCGCCTCCCGCTCGAGCCGCGCGGCCCAGTGGCCCGCCTGCCGCAGCATGAAATCGTTGTTGAGCAGGGCCAGCGACTGCAGCGCCGTCGTCGTCTCGAGCCGCGCGGGCGTGAGGTTGGCGGGATTGGGGCAGTCGAGCGTCGTGAGGAAGGCGTGCGGCGTGCTCCGCACGATGAACCGGTAGATGCTCCGCCGCCAGAGGTCGGGCGCGTCGGGCGTGATGTATTCGTAGATCGGCGCGTAGGCCTCGGTGTAGTTGAAGTCGCGGTAGCCGGGCCCCTCCATCTGCCAGTTGATGCAGCCGCTCACGACGAGCGTCGCGTCGCGGAGGCTCTCGGCGTCGAGCCGGCGGGGCGACTGCCGCCAGAGCAGCCGGTTGTCGGCGTCGATCGCGGCCGCCGTTGCGGCTGCCGGCACGTCGACGCTCCGCTGCCGGTAGGCGTGGCTCGTGCAGATGAGCCGGTGCACGGCCTTGAGCGACCAGCCGCGGTCGACAAGCTCCGCGGCGAGCCAGTCGAGCAGTGCCGGATGCGACGGCTTCCCGCCGCCCCGCCCGAAATCGCTCGGCGTGTCGACGAGCCCCGTGCCGAAGTGATGGTGCCAAAGCCGGTTGACGATCACCCGTGTCGTGAGCGGATTCTCAGGCGAAGCGATCCAGTCGGCAAGGGACGTGCGGCGGTCGGCGTCGGATGCGGCCGCGTCGCCGAACGCCGTCGGCGGGCCGGTCACGGCGGAGATCGTGCCGGGCACGACCTCGGCCCCGGTCGTCTCCGGGTTGCCGCGGATATGGATCTGCACCGCCGGCGGCGTCCCGGCCTCCGGACCGAAGAATGTGTCGGGCTTCGCGAGTGACGCGAGCTCCTTCTCGAGCTTCGCGAGCCGGGCGGTCGCCTCGGCCAGCGCGGTATTCCGCTCCGCGGCGAGCGTCGGGGGATCACCTTCGATGCGGGCGTCGCCGAAGAAGATCTGGTCCATGCTGATGCCGTTGCCCGCGTCGGTGGCGACGAGCGTGAGGAACCGCGCCGGCTGTGGCAGTGGGATGTCGAGCGGGACGCCGCCGTCGTCGAGGCCGATCCGGCCCTGCGCGGCAGGCTGGCCGTCGACGAACACGAAGAAGTCGGCCCCCGCTTCGGCCGTGCGGCCGCCGTAGCCGACGACGGCCCGGAACCGCGGGCTGACGATCGCGGCCTGCTTCGTGATCTCGGCCAGGTCGAACGTGATCCCGGCATTGGCGTGCAGCCCCAGGATCGTGTGGCCGTCCTGCCCGTAGTCGACGTCGCCGAGCTTCTTCGAGAACTGCTGATTCACCGGGCCGTTGCGGATCGCGTCCCAGGCCGCGACGCTCGTTTCCGGGATCCCCCGCACGGCCAGGCCGGTCGTGCTCACCGGCACGTCGCTGGGGCCGTTGGGGACGAAGACCGCGTTGACCAGCGGCGTCGGACCGGGCGAGACGACGTTGGGCCTGATGGCGTCGAGAACGCCGCGCGGCGTGGTGTCGCGGGCCTTGCCGGTCCGCGGGTCGATGCCGGCCCCCTTCACGCCCGTGCCGCGGCCATCGCCGCCGCCGACGATGTCGGCGAGGTCGAGCGGCCTGCCCGCCAGCGCGTGCACCTCGGCCTGCACGCGGGCGACGGCCGCCGTGAGCTCGGCCTTCGTGGCGGCATACCGCCGGTCCGCGGCGGCGCTCGTGCCACGATCCTGCCTGGTCACGCCGGCGAAGACGGCGGTGAGGGCGTAATACTCCCGCTGTGCGATCGGGTCGATCTTGTGGTCGTGGCAGCGGGCGCAGTTGATCGTCACGCCACAGCAGCCGGCCATCACCTGCGTGACCATGTCGTCGAGGTCGTCGGCCCGGGCCTGCCGCCGCTGGACGTCGCTCTTGGTCTCCACCTGGCCGACGAAGTCCCACGGGCCGGCGGCGAGGAAGCCGGTCGCGACCACGCGGCCGGGATCGTCGGCCGCGAGCAGGTCGCCGGCGATCTGATCGCGGAGAAACTGGTCGTAGGGCAGATCGCGATTGAACGCCCGGATCACCCAGTCGCGATACCGCCAGGCGTTCGGCCGCAGCTGGTCGCGCTCGAAGCCGTGAGTGTCGGCATAGTGGGCGACGTCGAGCCAGTGCCGCGCCCACCGCTCGCCATAGTGCTCTGACGCCAGCAGCCGATCGACAAGTTTTTCATAGGCGTCGACCGCGGGGTCGGCGACGAACGCCTCCACCTCCTCCGGGGCGGGCGGCAGGCCGAGGAGGTCAAACGACAGTCGGCGGATGAGCGTGCGACGGTCGGCCTCGGGGGCCGGCGCGAGTTTGTTGTCGGCGAGCGTCGGCTGCAGGAAGCGGTCGATCTCGTTGCGGGCCGGCCAGCCGTCGTGGGCCGGCGGCACGGCGGGCCGCACGACCGGCTGCCAGGCCCAGTGGTCGAGCCGGGGATCGCGGTCGCTCTCGCGGGCCAGGCGGTCGGCGTCGGTCTCGGGCCACGGGGCTCCGCCGTCGATCCACCGCCGCAGCAGGTCGATCTCGGCGGCGGAGAGCCGCTCGCCATCCGGAGGCATCCGCTTCTTGTCGTCAGCACTCTCGATCCGGCGGATGAGCTCGCTCTCCGCGGCCGTGCCGGGCAGGATCACCGGGCCGAAGTCTCCCCCCTTGAGCGCCCGGTGCCTCGCGTCGAGCCGGAGTCGGCTCTCCTGCGTGTCGGGGCCATGGCACTCGCCACAACGGCCGACCAGGAGCGGCCGCACCTGCGACTCGAACGCCTGCGGGTCGAATCCGGGCTCGGCGGCCGCAGGAGCGCCAGCTGCCGCAGTGGCGCCAGCGGCCGCCGCGATCGAGGCGAGCAGGAGGACCGCGGCGGCGCGATGGAGAAGGTTCATGGGACCATGCGTCCACATGGCGGATCGGACAGCGCACCCGGGCGTCACCACACAAATCCAGTATACCCGGCACGAAAGCCGATTCCGCCCCGTGCGTGCGTCGCGGGTGATGCATGGGGCGCCGGGTGGGTATGCTCGCGGCATGACACCTCCCG
>JBILVO010000180.1:0-6518 GCA_044370415.1 Pirellulales bacterium | reverse complement strand
CTGCATCATTCGGAAAACAAATACAGGCTAGCGTCGTCCGGCGGGCCGTCAAGCGGTGTCGATGGCTGGCGGAGCCGGCCGCTCATCCCCCGTGGCGGCCCGTTTCTCGCTGTTTTCAGGCTTTTTCAAGGTTTTTCCCTGATTGACTCGCACGGCGGCGTCCTGCCATGATCCGCGCCACGCGATCCGCCGCCCGCCCCTCGGGGGGTGATGTGGCCTCCGTCGGACCGCGAAAACCGCGTCGATGCGTGAAATGGAGTTCACGTGATGGCGAACCTGCACCCGGTCCCGGTGCGCCGATGGGCGGCCGTGGTGCTGGGACTCTCGACGCTGGCCCTCGGGCTGGCCGTCGCCGCGGAGCCGTCCACTCCGACGGGAGGCCCGGAGGTGGCTTCGCCGCGCGGGGCCGGCGTTCTGCCGCTGCCGTTGCCGCCGGTCGATCCGGCCGCGCCGCTCCCTTTGCCCGAGGAACAGCTCGGCCCCGACCTCACCGGCCAGGCCGTCGCCGCCGCGGCCGCCAAGAGCCAGGGCTGCATCAGCTGCCACGCGGGCGTCGGCGACATGCACCGCAGCCCGAACGTGCGGCTCGGCTGCACCGACTGCCACGGCGGCAACGCCAACGCCTTCACAAAGCAGGAGGCGCACGTGCACCCCAAGGAGTGCGACGCCTGGCCGGGTTCGGCGAACCCGGTGCGGTCCTACACGCTGCTCAACCACGAGTCGCCGGAGTTCATCCGCTTCGTCAACCCGGGCGACCTGCGGGTCGCCGCGATCGCCTGCGGCGGCTGCCATGCGTCCGAGGTGCTGCAGGTGAGGAAGAGCATGATGACCCACGGCTGCATGCTCTGGAATGCGGCCCTCTACAACAACGGCGCGATCCCCAACAAGCAGGCGTCGTTCGGCGAGAGCTACAGCATGCACGGCGCGCCGCAGCGGCTGCAGACCGTGCCGCCGCCCACCGAGCACGAGCTCAACTACAAGGCCGTGGTCCGCTACCTCGATCCGCTGCCGCACTTCGAGCGCTCACAGCCGGGCAACATCCTGCGGATCTTCGAACGCGGCGGCCGCTTCCGCCCCGAGATCGGCAATCCCGAGCGGCTCGAGGAGAACGGCCGGCCGCGGACCCGGCTGAGCAACCGCGGCCTGGGCACGGAAAACCGCACCGATCCCGTGTTCGTGAGCCTGACGAAGACGCGGCTGCTCGATCCCACGCTCAACTTCCTCGGCACGAACGACCATCCGGGCGACTACCGCTCCAGCGGCTGCACCGGCTGCCACGTCGTCTACGCCAACGACCGCTCGCCGGTGCACTCCGGCCCCTACGCGAAGTTCGGCAACCGCGGCTGGAGCTTCTCTCCCGACCCCACGATCCCCCGCGGCGAAAGCGGCCATCCGATCCACCACCAGTTCGCCCCCGGCAACGGCATCCCCACCAGCCAGTGCATGATCTGCCACATGCACCCCGGCACGACGGTGATGAACAGCTACGTCGGCTACATGTGGTGGGACGAGGAGAGCGACAGCGAACTCGTCTATCCGGCGCAGCAGAAGTATCCGTCGTCGGAGGAGCTGATGGCCGCGGTGATGTCGAACCCCAACGAGTCGGCGGCCAAGAGCATGCTGTCCGACCCCGAGTTCCTCGCCAACCTCACCGACTTGAACGACCGCACGAAGCACACGCAGTTCGCCGACTTCCACGGCCACGGCTGGGCGTTCCGCGCCGTCTTCAAGCACGACCGCAAAGGCAACCTGCTCGACCACCGCGGCGCCGTCGTGCCCGAGGCGGGCAACGTGGCCCAACGGGCGGCCGTGCGCATGCCGGAGCGGATCAAGGAGATCTACCGGGGCGCCGACCAGAAGACGCCGGAGCAGATCCGCGCCGCCGAGGTCGCGCTGGCCCACGAGCGCGACGGCCTCCCCGTGCACATGCTCGACATCCACATGGAGCGGGGCATGCACTGCGTCGACTGCCACTTCGTGCAGGACATGCACGGCAACACGAAGCTCTACGGCGAGGTGCGGGCCGCGATCGAGATCGGCTGCGTCGACTGCCACGGCACGGCCGACAGGATCGCGACGCTCCGCACCAGCGGCCCGGCCTCCGACACCTCGAGCCCCGAGGGAGGCCGCGACCTGCGCAGCCTCCGCACCCCGTCGGGCAAGAAGCGGTTCGTCGTCGAGGGCGACCGGATCTATCAGAACTCGATGGTGGAGGAGAACCTCACCTGGGAGATCAAGCAGACCAAGGCCACGATCGATCCGCAGAGCCCGCACTACAACGCCCGATCGGCCTTCGCCAAGACGGTGCGGATGGGCGACGACGGCGTCATGGAATGGGGCACGCTGCCCGGCGACACGCGGTCGTGCGCCCACAGCAACGAGTCGATGAGCTGCATCTCCTGCCACAGCTCGTGGAACCCCAGCTGCTTCGGCTGCCACCTGCCGCAGAAGGCCAACAAGAAGTCGCCCACGCTGCACAACGAGGGTGAGGTGACCCGCAACCTCACGGCCTACAACTTCCAGACCCTCCGCGACGACGTCTTCATGCTGGCCCGCGACGGCAACGCCACCGGCAACCGGATCGGCCCGTCGCGGTCGAGCTGCGCGATCCACGTCACGAGCAACAACAATCTCCGCGAGACGATCTACGTGCAGCAGCAGACGATCTCGGCGGAGGGCTTGAGCGGCATCGCCTTCAGCACGAACGTCCCGCACACCGTCCGCGGCGGCCCCGTCCGCGACGGCCGCCCCGACGACTATTCGCACCGGCCGGGCACCTACGAGACGAAGATGTGCACCGACTGCCACGTCGCCAAGCAGGAGGACAACAACGCCATCATGGCGCAGCTGCTCATGCAGGGCACCAACTACACGAACTTCATCGGCAAGTTCGCCTACGTGGGCCTGGGCACGGGCGGGCTGGCCGGCGTGGTCGTGACGGAGACGGAGGAACCGCAGGCCGTGATCGGCAGCGAGTTCCACCGGATCGCATTCCCCGACTACTTCGCCCAGCACCTCGGCCACGATGGCGTGCTGCAGCACGCCCACCACCACAAGGCGGGCGACGTGGGCGAGATGCTGCTCAATCCGCTCAGGCGGCGGGAGGTGCTGCAGGTGCAGGCCCGCGGCGAATACCTCTACGCGGCCTGCGGGGCCGACGGCCTGCGGGTCTTTGACATCGCCTTCATCGACGACAAGGGCTTCTCGCAGCGGATCACGACCGCGCCGGTCTCCCCGCTCGGCCAGCAGTTCTACGTGAAGACGCCCTACGCCACCGGCGTCGCCGCCCCGGCGACCACGGCCCCCGACCCCACGCGGACCCACGCCCCGGAAAACTTCGAGTCGCCGGTCCACGCGATGTACGCCTACCTCTACGTGACCGACCTCGAGGAAGGCCTCGTCATGGTCGGGGCCGGCACGCTGCTCGACGGCAACCCGCTCAACAACTTCCTGAAGAAGGACGCCACCTTCAATCCCGGCGGGATCTTGAACGGCGCCCGCAGCATCACGATCGCCGGCACCAACGCCTACATCTGCTGCAACGCCGGCATCGTGGTGGTGTCGATCGAGGACCCGAAGTGCCCCAAGGTCGTCACGGTCATCGGTGGCGATCAGGTGCGGGATCCGCGGAGCGTCGCCATCCAGTTCCGCTACGCCTTCGTCTGCGACCGCGAGGGGCTCAAGACCTTCGACGTCACGACCCCGGCCGCGCCGGTGTTGCTGGCGACGCTGCCGATCGCCCAGGCGAACAGCGTCTACGTGGCCCGCACCTACGCCTACGTGGCGGCGGGCAGCCAGGGCCTGCTGATGGTCGACGTCACGAACCCGGCCGCGCCCTTCCTCGACCAGTGCTTCGACGCCGGCGGCCGGATCAACGACGCCCGCGACGTGAAGCTCGGCATCACCTACGTGAGCGAGTTCGCCTACGTGGCCGACGGCGTCAACGGCCTGCGGGTGGTGCAGCTCACCACGCCCGACACGCCCGGCAACGTCGGCTTCAGCCCGCGGCCCACGCCGCAGCTGGTGGCCACCTACCCCGTGACCAAGGGAGGGCTGGCGCTCTCCGTCTCGGAAGGCGTCGACCGCGACCGCGCGGTGGACGAGACGGGCAACCAGCTCTCGGTCTTCGGCCGGGTCGGCGCCCGTCCCTTCAACCGAGCGGAGATGGAGAAGATGTATCTCCGCGACGGCCGTGCCTGGAAGGTGAGCGACGATCCCTTCGACGCCGAGCTCTACCGGGTCATCACGCCGCGTCCGGCCAGGCAGGCCGCCCGCTGATACGGGCGAGGTGGATGTTGGTCCCGGGCCGTCCACTGCCGCAGCGGGCGGCGGACCGCGTTTCCACGAACGGGTAGCATGGTGCCGCTTCCTGCGGCGCCCGCTGCACCACCTCGAGGAAAAAGCGATGGCCTCCCCGCCCGTTCCTGACCGCCGTGGAATGCCGGTGTCACGGCGGTGGTTCACGCGTGTGCTTCCGTCGCTTTCGGCCCTCTCGATCCTGTGTGCGGCGGGCACCGAGGCGGTCGGGCAGCCCGCCGTGACGGATCCTTCCGCGTGGCGGCGGCTCGCTGGACCGATCGGTGTCACTCGCGGAGGCGGGCCGATCCTGGCCGTGCCCGCTCCCCGGCCGCCGCAGGCCGGCGCCGGGCCGCGGATCGTGTTCGTGCTCAGGCCGATGGGCGAACGGGAATTCGCCGCGGTGGCCGCCGATCTGGTCGCCGCGGTCGGCGCGGACCCGACCGGCGCCAGAACGGTGGTGCCCAGCCAGCCCGACGGAGAATCGACCGGCGGCGGTGTCGCGACGGTCGGCGATCCCACCCGCGGCCATCCGCCGCGGGGCGGCTTCTACGATCATCCGACCCATCCCGAGCCGAGATACCTGTGGCGCTGGATCGGCATGGAGGGGCCCGACCTCGTGGTGGAGGTGGAGCACGGCGCGGGCGAGACCTGGTTCGTGCCCGATGCAGACCAGCCCGGCGCCGGGCTGCCGCAGCTGCGCGAGCTCGCCGGGCTCCTGCCGGACGCGCGGCCCCTGCCGGCGGGCGACGATCTCGTCACGCAGTTGGTGCGGCAGAAGCCCTGCGACGTCGGCTTCGTCCCGGCCGTGCGGGTCGTGACGAGCGGTGGCGGGTTCGTCGCTTCGCTCGATCGCGCGCTCGCCCGGATGCGGCTGCCGCCGTCGCCGGCCCACCTCGAGCTCGACCGCCGTGCCGCGCGGTCGCCCCGGGAGATCGCCGGCCAGCTGCTCGAGGTCTACGGCCGGCAGCTCGACAGCGTCCAGTACATCCCCGCGGTCGCCCTCGTCGGCAGGCTGCGGCAGGAGCGGATCGACCGCGGCCAGGATGCGGCCCCGCCCCCTGTGGTGCTCGAGGCGACCGCGCCGTATCTCGACGGCGGCAGGGCGACGATCGACGCGAAGGCGGGCAGCTCGGGCTTTCCGGGCCACCTCGTGTTCGGCGAACTGGCCCACGCCACTGGTGACCGGAGATACGTCGATCTGGTGCTGGCCGCGGCGAACGCCGCCTTCGATGTGGACGGCCGGCCACGCGAGGCGATGCCGTCCCACAACGAGATGAGCGACGCCGTCTTCATGGGCTGCCCCGTCCTCGCCCAGGCTGCCCGGCTGACCGGCGATGCGAAGTACGCCGACGCCTGCCTGCGGAACCTGCGGTTCATCGAAAAGCTCTGCCTGCGGCCCGACGGTCTCTACCGGCACTCGCCGCTCGGCGAGGCGGCATGGGGCAGAGGCAACGGCTTTCCGGCGCTCGGCCTGTGCTGGTCGCTCGACGAGCTGCCGGAATCGCCCGTGCAGGCCGAGATCCTCACGGCCCACCGCCGCCACCTCGCGGCGCTGCTCCCGCACCAGGACGCGACAGGCTGCTGGCACCAGGTGATCGACCGACCGGAGAGCTACCGCGAGTTCACGGCGACGGCGATGATCGCCTACGCGGCGCTGCGGGGCGTGCGCACCGGCCGGCTCGACGCGGCGACGTTCGGACCGCCGGCGGAGCGGGCCTGGGAGGCGCTGAAGCTGCGGATCGCGGCCGACGGCTCGCTGGTCGACGTCTGCACCGGCACGGGGAAGCAGAAGTCGCTGCGGGACTACTACGACCGGCCGGCGATCCTCGGTCGCGATGATCGCGGCGGGGCGATGGCCCTCATGGTGGCGACGGAACGGCAGCTCTCCGAGCGTCGCGAGGGGCCGGAGCCCGGCGCGCGATGACTCCGCGGCCAGTCGATCCGGCTGCAGATCTGTGCCGTGGCCTGCTCCACGAACGCTGCTCGCAACGGGCATACCGACAGCAGGGAGCGATCACCGCCGGGACGGCAGAAGTCTCCTCGCGGGATGATTTCGCGCGACCGTCTCCCGCGCCGCAGGCGTCTTGGAAGTGCGAAATCCTCCAAGCTCGTCGAGCTTCTGCCGATCCCGGCTCGGCAGGATGCCGAGCGCAGCACCAGCGGGCGGATGCCCGCCGAGCAAAAACCGCAGGATGCGGTGTTTTGCGGAGAGCAAGCTC
>JBILVO010000064.1:0-20188 GCA_044370415.1 Pirellulales bacterium | reverse complement strand
TTCGGGATAATGACCTCCGCCTGCTCCGCTTTTCCTCGTGGCATTTCTTGCCCTCCCTTGGTTGCGGCCGCCCGGGATTCTCACTCCCGGAGTGGCCTCGTTTAAGGGGGGCAGGTCAGATGATGAATGGCCCCCACTCCAGCCACCGGAATGGTCCATACACGGCCATCAACGGCATGAAGCCAAGACCTGAGAGGATGACGAGGGCCAGAAAGAAAGCTATGGGTTGCGTCACGACCGCCTCGGGAACGGCCTGGCGAGTTTGCCCCATCACTTGAAACCAGATCGCCAGGAGCAGATCAAAGCTGAACAGCATGGAAAGAAACCAGGCAGGCCCACTCTTCCACGACCAGCCCACCCAATACGAAAGAGCGTCTTGCTCGGCTCCTGTCTGGAGAAGAGCCGGGTAGTACGCGATGGGCATGATCACGGCGAGCGATACCACGAACGAGATGCCAAGCCTCCGCCAGCGGTCCATCAGGAAAGCAGCGGCTCCTTTTTTGGTGAGGCTCTGCCACACGAAGAGCCCGGAGATGAAGAACATCAACGCCATGAAAAAGTTGTTGAGAAGCACTGGAGGCAGGTCGAATGCCCTGCTCGGCATCGGGTCAATGACGGGTGCGGTGGAGTGGACGTAATCCGCGGGATTGAAGATGCCCCAAGTCGGATACGCCAAGATGGCGTGCAACAATACGACCAAGACGGTGATCGTGGACCTGAGGTAATCCAGGGCACAACTCCGGGGGCGGGACGGCTTCGGACCAGCAGGTGTATTCACCATGAGATTCGCTGGGGAGAGGAGCGGGCGAATGTCCACAGCAACCACCACATCCCACGACACCGGCCAGCAGACGTCACCGCGCGGCCTCCATGGTGAAGCCCAGCAGCCGGTCACGCAACCGGAACGCTATGCCGCCCAGAGACTCCGCACTCCTTTTGTCCCCGTCAGGCTCGCCGTCACGTGGCTGGGCGTTCGAAAGACCCTTGCCCCGGAGCAACGCACGATGGCAGCCCGAGCGTTCCATGCCGACCGTGAACTGCTCTCGGCCAGCAAGCTCATCCTTGATACCAGCGCCGATACCGGGCCTGTTGGTGAACCGGTACTGAGGCCGTTCGGGAATCGGACTGATGTGCTGGGGCGGAGTGGGAGTGGTTGCTTCAGTCAGCAATCAGGCCGCTTCCGTCTCACAAGAGAAGTCTTGTCAGCGCCGCGATGGCCTCTAACCCGTCGAATAGAGGTTCGGTTCCCTGAACCTGAACACCTGGAAGGAATTTGGATCCCCGTTGGGGTCTTCCACATGCCTGCTAGGCAACGTGATCGTCAAGAGCTTTGCCCGAGCCGGAATCGCTGAAAAACTCAGGTCGTGCATGTTGTCACCGTCGTTCAGGTCGCCGATTTCCAGCGGCGCCACGGTAACGGTTTTTCCCCGATGCAAGTACGTCAAGCGATAGGCCCGCGTCACGGCAACACCGACTTCGTTTCCTGTCGGAAAGTCCGTGATGCCCCCCGACCATACGACGCGGACAAATGCGGAGCCGACCGTGCAGGCGTTGGCGTCGTTGGTGAGAAGCGCGGGATCGATCCGCCATGCATCCACGATGGAGGGACCGGCCGAGAGGCGCCTGATGGGGGGAGACACGAGGTTAGAAAACACCTCGCTGCGTTTCGAGCCAGGAGGGCTCCCCGAGAGCTGTCCGACCAGCCGCACGCGAACAGGCCGGACACCTGACGCAGCATCCCCGAAATCGCCGGTCAGCAGGATCGTCTGCGTCTCATTCGACTCATTGGCAGGACGGAGCGTGGCAAACGCCGGCACGGTGACTGTCCCGTCGCTGCGGATCACGTTGAAGTCGGCGGGGTCAATCGATGCTGGATTGATGAGCCAGGAGAAGGTGATCGGCATGCCATCCAACTGCTGCGGCATCCCGTCATCGAGTCCCCAGAAAGCGCTCAAAAACCTCGGGGCTTCGCCGCGGCACGTCGCCACTTGCTTCAGCATGCCGCTCGAACCGCCAATGTTCGTCGTCACGGTCGCCTTCAGGGGCCCGGTTCTGGAGGGCGGCGTATCGATGCTCACCGTCAGCGACGTCGCAGTCGCCACGGCCACGGAGCCGACTGCGCCATTGTCAAACGTCACCGTGTTCGCCGACGGGACGCCCGGAACGAAACCTATGCCCCTTATGGTGATCCGGGACGCATCTTGTGAAATGGCAGCCGTGCTCGCCGTCACGGTCGGTGCCGCGATCCGGCCCGGTGGAGTCACGATCAGGTTCTTCCAGATGCTGCCGTAACGGCCGTAGCCCGTGAGGCTCGCAGCACGGATGGCCTTCGCACCAGCCGCGGCGAGAGCAAAGGCGTCGGTGCCGACGTTCGGCGCGTTGCCAACGAACCTGACCCTCGTCAGCGCTGCGTTGTTGCCGAACGCGTGGTTCTCGATGCTCCTGACAGTGCCCGGGATCGTTACGGCTGTCAGGCCGGCGCCATCGAACGCACTGGCCCCAATCGTCACGACCGGCACCCCGCCAAGCTTCGACGGGATGTCGACAACACCACCGGCACCCGTGTAGCCCGTGATCGTGCCCTGCGAGAAAACGAAGTCGCTTTCCGACGCTGTCAGCACGATCCTCCGCTCCAGCACGTCGCAGCCCAAATGGATGCTCGTGCCATACATCGCCGCACTCTGTCCGCCATCGAACTGGGCGGAGAACGCCTCGCGGCGGCGCACGCCACGAGGGCGGGACGGCTTGGCAAAAAGGGAAAACGGAAATCGCATGACAGCCTCCGGTTGGTGTCTCTGGTTTCTCGGCGAAACCAGTGTCCTTGACCACCAAACGGCGGGTGACACCAAACATGGCACTGTGAGGGTAATTTGAGGCCGTCAACAGTACAACGAATGGGTGCGGCAACGGGTTTTTCGTCGGAAACAGGGGCCGCTGGATGGCGGCAGCGTCATGTTGATTTGCTCCGCCGCGAACTTCTCTCTTCGTGGCATCTCTTGCTCTTCCTTGGCGCCGTGAATGGGCTCAGAGGCCCGCTCAGGGGCTTCTCGGCTGGAATCCTCGGTCGGGGAAGACGGGGGACGTCACTCGCCCTCGGGTGCGACCGGCGACGCCATCGCCGGCTTCACCGTCACGCGCAGCGGCGCCGACAACCCCACGAGACCATCGTCGTCAACCGCGGTGGCGATGAGCGTGTTCGGCCCCGGGAACAGATTTGTGATCGTGAAGGCCTGTGCGCCGTCCGCGGCATCGAGCGTCGCCTCGGCACGGAGATAACCCTTGGCGAAGAGCTGTACGGACATGGGACGTCCGTCCTTGTCGGCGACATGCACGCGGAAGGTCGCAGGCTGGCCTTGCACGAGGCCGCTCGGCTCGCCGTCGAGGGCGAGCGTGACGACCGGCGCCGACCGCTCGCCGGGATCTTCGTCGTACCAGCGGATGTAATCGACCACGAGCTGGTCCGGGAGCTTTGCGTCCTCCAGCCAGCCGTAGAACGGAGGGTACTTCGCGTCGTGCTCCGCGTCCTTCTTGAGCGGCTTCGGTGTCTTGTGGGCGCCGCCGACGAACAGCTTCTGCGGCACGTTGGTGATGGGCGTGTCCTTGTAGGTCGTGCGATACGTCTCCTTGCCGTCCACGTAGAAGATGTTCTCAAGCGGACCCCAGCGGAGTGCGACGGTGTGCCAGCCGCCGTAGTCCTCGAGTTGGTGATACTCGTGCCGGAGCACGCGGCTCGGGGCGGCGACTGCGAGCATGACCTTCTTTCTGGTGTCGAAGGCAGTCGCACCGCTGCCGTCGCCCTGGTCCTGAAAGCCGAGACCGACCGTCGCATGAAAGGCCTGGCTGATCACGTGATGGCGGTCCTCCGGCCAGAACGGATGAGCCTTGGGCTTGTAGTAGTCCTCGAAGACGTCGAACTCCTGCGGATTCTCGAAGAGATCGTCGCCGTAGTTCGGCAGCGTGTTGTTGCGGATGGTGCAGACGAATCCCCACCAGCCCGGCTGCGTGCTGAACCGCACCCGCGTCTCGATGTACCCGAACGCCTTCTGGAAGTCCCGGGTGATGAGTCCGCCATTGAAGGCGATGGTGCCGTCCTCGTCCTGCGTGAGCCGCACCACGAGATGCCCCTCGCCATCGAGTGCGCAGTTCTCCTTGGCGAGCCGTGTCTTGAAAGCCGGATGTTCCCAGGTCGTGTAGTCGGAAGGCTTCCATAAGGTTGCGTCGATGGCCGTGCCGTCGAACTCATCGCTGAAGACGAGCTTCCATTTCCGGTCGGAAGGAGGCCCTGCCTGAGTACCTGCCGATTCGGCGGCCCGAGCCACCGCAAGCGGAAAGCTAGCGAGGAACACGAGCAATCCGAGCACGTATCTCATGCGACTGTCTCCTTCTCGAACGGAACCCGAATCCTAACCCTCGCAGCACATCGCGGCGACGGCCGATCCATTGGAGAATAGGTCGGCCCGCGGCACTGCGGCAAGCGTCGGCCAAGCGGAGCAGATCACGAGGAGCAACCGGCGGGGCTGAGCAGGCTGGGTGAGGCCCCACGTCAGCCTCCGGTGCTCTCCCCTGCCCTCGCGGATTTTCGCGGTGACTGTTCGGCGGCACTCCCAAGGTCGGCGGCCACCCGCGTTAGCACTGCCTCCCGCGCTGCCTCTGGAATGCTCATGCCCGCCACCAGAACCACCGCGCGGGCGAGCAACTTGATCCGATCCCCCAAAATTGCGTCGCATTCTGCGTCGCAGACGGACTCGACCCCCGGCTTTCCTGAGTGAAACCGCGTTAGTTCGGTTCCTGTCCCCGCCACGTTACGCCGGCAGGGCGATCCTTGGCCCCTGCCGGCTGTTTTTTTCCGCGGCCTCGTGCCGCGGGCCGGTATTGGTAACTGGCGCAAGTTCCGACGAACTCGCTGCAAACGACTGAATGGTGGCAGCGGGTTCTGTCGTTCTATGCGGCTCCGTGCTGCCGGATGCGGACGCCTGCTGCGTCGCATTTCGCGTCGCAATGGATGCGCATTTCGCGTCGCACTCTGACGAGCTCCCCTGCACCCCGTCCGCACCCGCCACAGGGCTCGACTCGCCGCCGCCCACGACGTCCTCGCAGTCGTGTTCGCGGGACATCAGGCAGTGCTGCGCTGCCACCTTCGGCGAGTGTCCCAGCCACTTGGCAACCACGTGGGACGGATACTTCTCAACTCAGTCCGTCGCGCACGACGCCCGGAGGTTCTGGAGAACGGGTGTGTATTCGCGAGATCAGGAGCAGGCTCGTGGCAGAGTTCGACGGGGGTGCGGGAGCCAGGGATGAATTGACGGGCGATGAAAGCGACGACGGAAGCAGGCCGGTGTGGAAGACTGCCAGAACGTCGCTCCGCTCGCTGGCGACGTGCTGTTTGGCACCACGACCAAGGCATCCGACGCCGAGTGGCGGGCCATGGAGGCGGAAGGAATCGCGTGACAGTTCCTCTCTGCTAGGCTGAATGGCAAGAAAATCCTCTTCGTCCTCCTTCCACGGTAGAGTGCGGATGGCGAACAGAGGATCGGCGCCGTCACGGACCGCCACGATTACCCCCTCGATTTGGAGCGGACCGGATGAGCAGCAGCGAGCGAAGCGAAGCCCGACGCGTGATCCTGAGATTGCGTCGTTACCGCGACCGCATCGAGGAGATCACCACAGGCGATGGCTGCGGTATCGGGGCCAGCGCCCCTGCCGGGGTCGCCGCTCAACGCCGGCTGGCTTCGCTGAAAAACGATCTGGACCATGACTCCCATGAGTGCGAGATCGGCAGGAAGCGGGCGGTACAGTCGGATTGCGAGAAGCGGTTTCTATGGCCGGCACTGCGAGAGGCGGCCGGAGCGATGATGGAGCAGCCCGGCACCCGCCTGCTAGACGCTCGTGCAAAAGAGGAGCTGCGGGCGGCCCGGACCCACATTCTCAACTACTTAACGCAGTTGGAAGGTCTCTACCCCACCCTGTAACCCCGAAATAGCGTTGCTATTCCCATGAGTCTGACCTATTGTCTGAGAGTTGGTTCTGGACGACTTCTAGTTGCGCGGTGGCCGATTGGCCGCGACTGCTGCTTCTTTTCCTCGCCTTTACCCTCTGGCGGGCTGCCACTTTCTGGCCCTTTCGATATGACCCCGAAAGCACCTTTGGGTCATCGCTAGGAGTGTTTTGTTCATGGGAAAGAAACTTTACGTCGGCAATCTGGCCTATAGCGTCACCAGCGAGGCACTGGAGCAGATGTTTCTTGAGTTTGGCACCGTCACAAGTGCGCAGGTGATTCAGGATCGTGACACTGGCCGCAGCAAGGGCTTCGGATTCGTCGAAATGCAGGCTGACGACGCCGCGCAGCGGGCGATCAGCGGCATGCACGAGAAGGAGTTCGACGGACGGCCCCTCACCGTCAACGAGGCCAAGCCCCGCGAGAGCGGCGGCGGTGGTGGCGGCCGGGGTGGTTACGGCGGTGGCGGACGCCGCTACTAAGGCGGATCAGCCCGAAACCAAACACATTGCAGGGCCGGAGCGCATCGTGAAGGCGCCCTCCGGCCCTCTTTTTTGCCCCATGAGCGCGGTCGCTTCGGCACACTGCAGTGGATGCCCCGCGGCTCAACGCTCCTCCGCCAACCGGGCGCTCCCCACAGTGGTTGAAGCGTTGTCCTGCCCGCGACCGTTGGCGACAAGATCGAGAGCCTGCGGCAGTGGGCCTCGGAAAGATGTTGGTCTGCGGGACGGGCGGGCGTGTGTTCGCGTTCGGAAGGGGGCAATGGCGGTCGGGGTCGGAGAGTCGCTCGGGAGCCGGGGGTGGATTGAGGGGTGAGGATGGCTACCCGCTATTGTTGGCATAACGGGCGACTTCAAGACTCTTCTTCAATCCTTCCTCGGCCCACATCGTCGACCACGGAAAAGCCCTCGACGGTGAACCAGCGAGTGAAGAGGTTGAATTCACTGGTGTCAGGCCAAGCCTTTTCGTCAGGCTGCCACGTCTTGAGTTCCCGCCTGAAGATTTCCTCGAAGATGTCCTCAACCACTTCCTCGATCTCCTCGGGATAGTGGCAGGCGGGGATGAGGTACACCGCTCGTTCGGCGATCTCCTTCCGCCCTTGGATCGCCTCGTCCGTGATGCCGCACGTTTTGAGCCAGCCGTAAAACGCCGCCTCGTGGCCAATTACGACAGCACTGCGATTGAGCATGGGCCTTGCCGGGTTTCTGGACCGGCTTTTCTGCCCACGGACCGCTCCTCCCGCTTTTGTCTGCGGGAAGACCTATGCGGGGAACCCTACCGCACACGCCCTTGAAAGGAAACCAATTCATGACATGGCAACCGCCACAACAATCGACACTTCTCTGAACACCGGCCAGCAGGTTTCCCCGCGCGGCCTACATCGCGAAAACCAGCAGCCTGTCACGCAGTAGGAACGCAACGCCGCCCAGAGACTTCGCACCACCATGGCCGCCGTAAAACTCTCCTTCACGTGGCTGGGCGTCCGGAAGACCCTCGCCGCGAAATAGCCGCCACAGGCGAGACCCGCTGTGGGTCACTCGCCCCGAGGAATCACGGGAAGGTCGAGCCGCGACGGATATCGGCCACCGTGATGGATTGCCTGACTGGCGACGGCAACGTTGGCTGTCGTACCAGGGGGATCGGCCACATTCTGGTTGCGGGCATAGCGGTCCATGTCGCTCGACGTCACCTCGATCCGGATGCGGTGGTCCTTCTGGAAGCAGTTGCTGATTGGCCGCAGCTTGAACGTGTATTCGTAGATCGTGCCCGGCTCGATCAGCTTTCTCTGATCGGTGCCCTCGCGATAGCTGGCGCGTACGATCCCGTTGCAGAGATACTGCGTATGCCCGTCAGGGTGCACATCGACGAGGTTCACCACGAAGTCGGTGTCGGGTGCGGATGAGGCGGCATAGAGCGTCGCCTCGATCACACCGGTCACCTCGACCTCCTCCTTGAGGACCTCGGACGTGTAGACAAGCACGTCCTCGCGGCTCTCTACGTCCGCACGGTCGGCCATGGAGGAAAGGAGGTGCCAGACGCCCAGCCCTTCGACGGGGCGCACGGGATCGAGAGGGTCGTAGTTGTAGCGATCCGCGGGTTCCTCGCCTGGCGGTGCGGTCCAGACCAGCGTGCCGTCTCCGTCGGCGGTTCGTGCCTTTCCTTGGCTGCTGAGATAGACGGGGGTCTTCACCGCGCGGGACAGCGGCCACTCGCCTTCATACCGCCATTTATTCGATCCCATCACGTAGAGCAGGACACGCCCGGGAGGATCCCAGTCAGTGTCATCGCCGTTGAGATACCGTCCGAAAAACTGCTCCATCTCGTGGTAGTAGCGGTCGAGATGCGGCTCTGACGCCGACACGATGCCGATCTGCTCGGGCTTGCGGTAGGCGGTGTTGATGTTGTGATGCCACGGGCCGATGACGAGCCGAAGATCCTTAGAGTGCTTGGCTTGGCGAACATAGTTTGCCAACATCCCCTCGTTGAGCTCGTCATACCACCCTGCCACTACGTAGGTCGGAACCGTGATCTTCGCCAGCCGGTTCTCGATCTCCTCGGGCGTGATCGCGCCGGGCACCTGCAGGTGTTTCTCCGTGACCATTGCGTCGAAAGCAGGGGTCGGCAGCCCCGCCTCGTCGTCGATGTGGTCGAGCGGCAGGTGCAGCCAGTCGATCCGGCGGGTGACGGCCGTGGCGGGTGTTCCCGGCCGGCCCGCCCAGATCAGCCATGCGGCCATCGATCCGAGGTAGGGGACGCCGTGTGGATTCTCAAGCCCGTAGTTGATGGCAGCCGGCATGATCGCCACCAAACCCGGCGGGCTCGCGATCCCGGCACAATACGACGTCCATCCGAGATATGAGATGCCGGTGAGACCGACCTTGCCGTTGGACCACGGCTGGCTGGACGCCCAGGCGACGGCATCGAAGGTGTTGTCGATCTCGTCGTCGAACGGCCGAAAGATTCCTTCGGAACCATACCGGCCCCGCGAATCCACGGCGACGACTGCATAGCCACGGCGGGCGAGGTTGCGGAACAGGGCCGGCATCTCGTCGAGGTTCTTTTCCATGTCGTAGGGGCCGGTCTGGAGGATGACCGGATACCTGCCGTCCTGCCCCGGGCGATAGACGCTTGCACGAAGCTTCACGCCGTCGCGCATTGGGATGGCGACCCGCTCGATCTCGATGTCCGGATGAGTGACCGGCGATTTGAATGGATGAACAAGCGTCGGCAGAACCGCCGAGCGAGACTCCTTCTCTTCGGCATCGGCAATCCGCTCCTGTTCGTCAGCCGCTGCGTTGAAGGCCGCCCGCTCCTGCAGCGATTTCGCCACAAACGCGGTGTTGGCTGCACCAACTGGGTCGGCGGCCGGCAAAACGGCTCCACAACCGACCACGAAAACCAAAAGACTGAACGTGCAAGCTCGGCGAGCCATGATCATTTGTCTGCGTCCTTCTGATGGAAGCTTGGCCGGCCTGAAGTCGGGCTGGTGGGCTGCGGGTGAATAGGTCAAGGGACGCAAGTGATACGCCGTTCAACAGCACTTCCGCAACGCGTTGCCGGCAAGTCCAAACTGGATCACATTGCCACCCCACATCGGCACCAACGCTGCACCGCATACGTGTTGGTCGATGGGATGCTCCACACCCCAGTTGATGCAATCGAACCAGTATTGTCGTAAAGCCAATCGTAAGCTCCGTGCCCCTGAAGACACGCCCGCCACGAGCCAGTAGTGGCGTGCGTCGAAGCTGCGAATCGAAGTCGGGTGGCCCACAAGTCGCCTTACGAGCCGCCCGTGGCCTCTTCAATGAGCGGGTCGAGGCCGGACAGCCGCCAGCTCTGGCAGAGGTGGCGTATGGCGGCCATGTCGGCGTCGGGGTTGCGGCCGAGGAGTTCTACGATGTCCGCACGAGACCTCGTGCCTCCGGCGTAAAGCTTGAGCGCAACCAAGTGTGGAAGAGGCACGATTTTCAGGCCGCTTCCGGGACGGATGACCGTCTCGGCCGCCGCGAGTCCGCCTTCGATAACCGCTGGAAATCGGCCACCGAAATTCACAATCTGGACGAGGCCGAATGGGCCTCGCACGTCGACAACACCGCCGAGTGGATCCTGTCCGTCTGGCTCTCGAAGCTCGACCTCGAAGCCCGCCGTCCGCAGCGCGTCGGCGGCCTGTCGCAGCGTGCCAAGATCGGTGCTTACGCCGAGATCAAGATCTTCGGTGTACCGGACGTACCCGTGCGCCGCCAACGCGATGGCCCCTATGACCACAGACCCCACGCCCCGTGATTCGAGAATACCGGCGACCTCTTCCGCGGCCCGAATAACCTCCTCGGGGTCGCTCATAGATCACGCCTCGCGGGGCGACGGACGCAACGCCGCGAATCTCGCAGCCAACCCCAGCGCCGCTTTGACCCGCTCTTCAACCGTCATGCGGCGGATACGGTCGATCTCAGCCCGCCGCGAGGCGGCATGACTGACACTGGGGCGAAGTCGGGGGAAGGATCGCTCGTCTCGCATGTCATCATAATAATTGAAAAAGATTCCGACTTCCAAGAGCAAGCGAATCAAAGGGGGAGGCCGGCCAAGCGGCACTGCCGTGAGCGTGTGCCGGTCGACGAGCAGTCGATGTCCTGCAGACTTCGCTGTCCGTGCTTGTGCTGGCCAACGGCTCGCGGCGTTCCACCTGAAACAGGGCCCCCGGCTGTCGACCAAATGGGGGCCGCCTCGCCTGGTGCGGAACATCAAACAGATCACTCGGCTCGCTCGTCGTGATCCGGGCTAGCAGAAGATCGTTGGAACCGATTGCCAACACCACGCCGGGAAGCCGCTTCCGTCAGACCGTCAGGGCGGGATCGCGGCGGAGGTATTCCCCAATGCCGACGAAGTCCGCCGCGAAAATCTTCGCCAGGCGCAGGCTCGGGCGGAGGGTCGAGAGGCAGCTGTAGCGGGAGCGGACGACGCCGCGCCGCTGACGCTCCTCAATGCGGTCGGCCAGAATCCAGAGAGCGGCCCAGCCGGAGCCGCCGCCGCTCGAGCATGCCCAGCTCTCGTCATTGTTTCTTGGCTGCTGCCAGGACGACCGCACTGTCTCATAGCTTGTGCATCAGCCACCGCGGTTTCGGAAGAGCTTCGGCTGCACGCACGCGGCCACATCCGGCCCGGGCCGGAATCGCTCGGGCAGGCTCTCCGCCAGCTTCGCGATCACCGGCCCTGGATCGGCCACCCACTCTGGGTACGACACCTCGACGAGCGTCACTCGATCACTTTTCTTCAGCGCTTCGCGGACCTGTCGGCTGTGATGCTCCTGCAGCTCGATGAGGTGCGGCATCTCGCTTTTGGGCTGCGTGCCCTGCCGGGCGAGCATCGCCCACTGCGAATCGACCACCTGCTCGGTTGGTCGCACCATGTAGATGATCGTGTAGCGGTGCCTGCCCGGCAGGCTCGGCAGCAGCGCCGAGATCACCTTCGACGCCTTTCCCTCGGCCTGCTCGATCAGCCGCGGGTTCTTGGGGAGTTTCTTGATCGCCTCCCACTCCCAGTAGCCTTCCGGGTTGTCTTCGTCGGCCGTCCGCTTGGCATCGGTGAGCGGCTCGATCGCGTCATATTCCGCCTTCTTCCGGTCGATCTCCGCCTGCCGGATCCGATCCTGCTCGGCCCGCACGGCCGCCCGCCCCGTCGCCTGCTCGCGCGCGGCGGCCTGCTTGGCCGCCTGCTCTTTCCGCAGCTCGTGCAGTGTCGCGAAGGCCTGCAACTCGCAGACCGCAGCGCGGTCCGGCTGCCCGAACCGGCGATACACCCGCGCGAGCAGCCGCTGCACCAGGAGGAACGTGTGCAGGAGCCGAAGGGCGTTCTCCAGCGGCCGCACCGCCTCCTCGAAGCGATCCTGGCTCGCACGCGCCGCCCCCAACAGAAAATGCCCGTGAGGATTGCCGAACTGCAGGCCTGGCGACGGAATTCGCCCAATCGAAGCTGGCGGGCATCAGGCCATCCGGGCCCGGAACACGTCCTTCATCATCCTGGCGATCTGCGTGGCCATGCTGTCGATCTGGGCCCGCTTTACGGTCTCTGGCTTGACGGCCAAAGCCGCATCGAGGGCGATCATCCGCGTGGCAACGCACCGCGAGAGCATCTCGGCCACCTGCGGGCGGGCTTCGGCCAGCTGGGCAACCGCCTCCCGCGGCAACTCGTAGAGCACGGCGGAGGTGCCGGTGCAAATGGTGGCCTTGCGAGGCTCCCCGGTGAGCAGGGACATCTCGCCGAAGAAGTCACCCGATCCCAGCGTGGCGATCCGATGCGTGTCCCGATCGCCGGACGGCACCAGCACGTCCAGCGACCCTTCGGCGACGACGTACAGGGTGTCGCCGCTGTCGCCCCGCAGGAAGACCGTTTCGTGCGTCGGCAGCACGAGCCGCTCCATCTTTTCCGCCAGCCGGGCGCAATCGTCGTCGTCGAGTTCCGAGAAGAGCGCGACCCGCTTCAACAGCCGGACGCGTTCCGCCGCCGCATCCTCGTCCCGCACCCGTTCCGATGTCCGGTTGATGAACACCTCCTCGCGGGAGATCGACGGCGCGAGTCCCGCCGACGCCAGATGCTGCAGCACCCGTGACATCACGGCATCGCGGGCCGAAGATGGGGAAAGCGGGTTCCAGGGCAGGATCCAATACCGCAGCGCGTACTCGATGCCGCGGTCGGTGGCCTCCCGGACGATGACGGCAGGCTCGCGGTCGGGCACGAACCCCCTGGTGCCGAGCAGTGACCGCAAGGCTCCCAAGGTGATTCGGCGGCCCCGGTCGGTGGGAAGATCTTCGTCGAGATGCACCACGCACTCGTACCGCGTCGCCGCCGAGGGACGGGTGAGGTTCGTGATCACCTCGCGAGCCAGCAGCCCGTTGGGGATGATCAGCATCGTGCCTTCCTCGGTCTCGAGCTGGGTGCAGCGCCAGCCGATCTCCACGACCCGTCCCACCGTGGTCCGCGCCACCTTCTCAGGCAGCGCGAGCCAATCACCGATCTGGACGTTGCGGTCGATGTTGACGGCGAGACCGGTGAAGAGGTCCTCGAAGATGCCCCGGACGGCGAGACCGAGCACGACGCTTCCCGCACCGATGGCGGTGAGGAAGCCGGTGACGCTCTGTTCCAGCACGACCCCGACCACGAACGTCGCGGCGAGGAGGTAGGCCACGAGCGCCGTGAGCGTCTTGAGGATCCCGGGAACCCGGTAGCCCGTCGACCGTGCGATCAGCCCCTCCCAGAAAACATGCTCGACGAGTTGGAGGAGAAAATTCGTCCCTGCGAAGCAGGCCACGGTCTGCACCAGCGCCACGAGCCAGAAGACTTCTTCCTGCCCCGTGGCCGATCGCCAGAGTGCGGCGAGGACGCCGGAACTGGCGTTGAGGCCCAGCGACACCGCGAAGGCCACCGCCGAAACCCCGAGTCGGATGGGCATTCCGGTTTTCGGCTCTGGAGCCGGCATCATCTGCCACCAGCGAGGTGGCGACCTGCGAGGTGGGGAGCGACGGGTGTATTTGGTGGGCAGGACGATCGTCGCCCCACCGTGCGAAACCCGCCGAAGGGCAACAGTATTCCCGGCGGATGTTAGGGCGGTGTGAGCAGACGGTCGGTGCCGTCGGCCGCGAGTAGTTGTCGGATTCGAAACCCGACGTAGCAGCCGTTGTCGTGGCACGTGCATCCGAACGATAGGACGGCCAACCGCGCTCTCTCAAGCGTGTGGCAGGTGACAGGCGGTCGATGGGGTGTGGCCCTCGGCCGGTCTCGGCACAGGTGGATGTGTGGCAACCGCCCCTGCCCGAAACCACCTCTGTCCTCGCGGATTTTTGCGGTAACGTTCCGGCGTCATTCGCAAGTTCGGCAGTCACCCGCGCCAGCACTGCCTCCCGCGCAGACTCCGGGATCGCCATGCCAGCAACGAGGATGACCGCCCGGGCCAACAGTTCCACTCGATCCACGGAAATCGCGTCCCATTTCGCGTCGCAGCAGGACGTGACCTGTACATTTCCTGAGTGATACCGCGTTTTTTCGGTACCTGTCCCCGCCACTTTACGCCCGCCCGGCCATCCCTGGCACCGTCCGCACAAGCCGAAGGGGCCGACTCGCCGTCGCGCGCGACGTACTCAACGTGGTGCTCTAGGCAACAGAACGCCGTCGGAGTTCGCGCGGCCGGTAGCTGGGCATGCCCAGCTACCGGCCCTGCATGGCTGACAGAGCGGCTGGTACCAAGACGGGGGCAGCGTCAATGTCGAACGAGAAAAGCTGGCCAGCGAACGCGGCTGACGGCAACGGGCCCTGCTCGAACGCCATCCACACTTCCAAGGCAGTCGATCGCAAATGCCCTTGCCATATCCATGGCGTTACCGACGGAAGCGGTGGGAGTGAATCGAGCGGCCGCGCCCTCTGCGAACGAAACAGAAGAGGAAACGCGTTGAGATCTGGTGGAGCGTAAGAGCCATCACACCAATCGACGACCAGGCGTCGTCCCGTCAGTCGGGCGTACAGTAGGCCGGAGAGAAATGCGAGGATCCGATTCCCCGTGCCGGCAATTCCCTTGACCAGCACGAACCCGTCGTCGCCATTCATGTGTGGTCCAGAGTGCTCCATGCTGCATCGCCTCAGAACTCCACAAAGACTATGATTAGAGTTTCGGCAGTTGCCGCGGTGCCCGCTGCCGCAGTCGCTACACGGTGTGCGGCACACACGTGTCTCTCTTTTCACCTCATGCCGTGGAATTCGACATCGTCATCGTCGGGGCCGGCACTGCGGGCTGCATGGTTGCAGCACAGCTCGCGCACCTTACAGGGCTCACGATCGGTATCGTAGAAGCAGGCGGGCGGTATCCGGGATGGGCATTGAACGCGCCCCTTGCAGGGCTCCGGTTGCGGCCGTTCTGGTCGTGGCGGCACGAGACCGTTGAACTGCCAACCTTAATGAATCGTGCGGTCGTTTTTCCGATGGGGCGAGTGGTTGGAGGAACGTCCGCGGTCAACGCCATGGTCGCGGCAGCCGGGCATCCCCAAGATTATGCGTTTCTGCAGGGCGACGAGTCAGCAGGCGTCTCGTTGGATGGCCTCCTGAAGGAAGTCACGGAACGCGGCGTGCAGATTCAGTCCCCGCGGTATCGCTCGGGTTTCACGAGCGCCTTCGTGGACGCCTGTCGGGAGCAAGGACTCGTCGTGTCAGACCGCCTCGACGGCTCCGAGTCGGAGACCTGCGGCACATTTCAGCTGTTTCAGAGGAATGGCGGCCGGTGGAGTTCCGCCCACCTCCTGCGCGAGCGTCGTTGCCGGGAACGGATTCGCGTTGTGCGAAGCACGTTCGTTCGCACCATCTCACTGCATGGTACTCGCGCCGTCGGCGTCATGGCGGACGGCCCCCGCGGCGTAGGCTTCATCAAGGCGCGGGCCGGCGTGGTGATTGCCGCGGGTGCCATTCATTCTCCCTGCATCCTGCAAAGAAGCGGCATCGGGCCCAAGGAATTGCTCGAGGCCGCCGGAATCCGTGTCGCCGCGGACCTCCAGGGCGTGGGCAGGAACCTTCAGGATCATGTCGGCGTGCCGTGGGTCGTGCCGTCGCGGGTTCCCACGCCGGGCAGGCCGAGCCGCTGGCTGCCTGCAGCGGTGCGATTCATGATCTCTCGCAGCGGCGTGATGGCATCCAACTGCTGTGAAGCCGGATGCTTTTTCGGTGGGCGAGACTCTCGCCCCTCGATCGAGGTGTTTACGCACTTCCAGTCGAAGAAGCATCCCAACGCGGTCGAGTTCTCGACCATCCTGCTGCATCCTCAGAGCCGTGGTGAAGTCGCCATCGATCCGAAGAATCCCTGGGGGCCGCCGCAGATCGACCCGAATTACTTTTCAGCTCAAGACGATCTGCCGCGGCTCGCAGACGGTCTCGCTCGCATGATTCGCATTGCAAACAGCGACGCTCTTCGTGGATATGGCTTGAGTTCCAGCGAGCGGGATGTCGAAGCGAACTGGATTCGTCACCATGCGACGACGTATTACCATCCGGGTGGAACGTGCCGGCAGGGGAATGATTCGATGGGTGTCGTCGATCGAGGCTTTCGGGTGCACGGGGCCGAGTCCTTGTGGATCGCCGACATGTCGGTCGTCCCGGATCTTCCTGGCGGCCACACGGCACTGACCGCGCTTGTAATCGGAGCGAGAGCCGGTCGAGAGATTGCGACGTACCGGCGTGTGACCTCGCTCTCGTAGTGGCGGCAGACGACGTGACACCAGCAGCACATTCCGCCTATCGCCCGGCCATCGACGGGCTTCGTGCCGTGGCCATCATTCCCGTGCTGGTGTTCCACCTGCGACCGGATTGGCTGCCCGGCGGATACCTCGGGGTCGATGTGTTCTTCGTGATTTCCGGCTATCTCATCACGTCCATCCTCCTCAGAGAGATGGACGGCGGCACGTTCACGTTGCGCCGATTCTGGGCCCGCCGAATCCGTCGCATCGTCCCGGCGCTGCTGGTCGTGACGGCGGCGACGGTGTTCGTGTCACACATCTTCATGTTCCCGCCATTTCGTCGATCCGTGGCAGAACAGGCCCTCACCACCCTGGGATCGTGCGCGAACGTCTATCTGTGGCGGCACGCGGGCAACTACTGGGGCCCACAGGCCGAGGGGGCCCCGTTTCTCCACATGTGGTCGCTTTCCGTAGAGGAGCAGTTCTATCTCGTTTTTCCGATCTTTCTCCATGTCGTGTGGCGGCACGCGCGGCAGGCTCTTGTTGCGATGCTCATCGCCCTCACGGCTGGCGGTTTTGCCGTCTTTGTCCTTGGTCTGTCCGTAGCGCCGGCGGCCACCTTTTATCTGCCTTTTGGACGTGTCTGGGAGTTGGGCATGGGCGCATGCCTCGGCGCGCTACCACGAATGGTCCGGCCCGACGCCGGCAGTCGCCGCTCGCTGGACTGGCTGGCATCTGCCGGACTGGCCGCCATCCTGATCAGTTACTTCATGCTGCCGCGATCGAGCCCGTGGACTGCAGTGCCAGTGGCGGCCGCCGCCTTCGTCATTTCAGGTTCCGATGGCGGGCCCTGCGGGCGGCTGCTCTCCCTGCCGGTGCTGGTGCGGATCGGGCGACTCTCGTATTCGCTCTACCTTTGGCACTGGCCCATCCTGGTGCTGTCCCGGCTCCTGGTGCCCGGGATATCGGCCCTCGCGATCGTGGTTGCGACGGTCGTGAGTTCCTGGCTGACCCACGTTTTCGTCGAGGAGCCCATGCGACGGCCACAGGACCGCCTGCCGGCGGTCGGGGTGGCATATGCGACGCTCATGGGAATCTTGGGCTGGATGCTATGGGCGCCGCCGACACGCTACGACGTGACGGCGTTCGACATGCCGAAATCGACGCTGCGGATGTATAGCGTGCGGCCACGGCCGTCCTCGGCCTTTCAGGACGTGTTTGCCGACGTGGAGGCGCCGCCGACGATTGGCCTGCCCGACAGCTTCGCGAAGGACGGAATCGTCGTCGGCGAAGGCTCCGAACCGCCCGCGATCCTGGTGTTCGGCGATTCCCATGCAGCTGTCATGGGAGAAGCCTTACGGACAGCCGCCGAGCGACTTGGGCACAGGATCGCGTTCTACTGCATGACCGGCGGCGTCATCTCGCCTTACGTCGAGATTCCTGTCAGACGCAAGCCGCCGAACAAGGTGCTGAGCAGTGAGGAGCAATACCAGTTCGATCTGGCGCGTCTGGCCGCCATCGAGAAGTGGCGGCCGCGGGTGATCGTGCTATGCGCGCGGTGGTCGATCTATCACGAGAAGGGAACGGCTTTCCTCGAATACCTCGATCAGAAGGGCATCAAGGCCATCCTTGTGGAACAGCCGCCGGAATTGGCCACCGTTGGCGACAACAGCGTCATCCAGTATCTCTGCTGGAAAGGCGTGTCGCCTGCGCCAGGCATCGAACGTCTCCTGCCGCAAGGACATCAGTCACGAATCCAGGCGGTAAATGCTCGTCTGCGTGAGATCGTGGCCCTGCATCCCGACTGTGCGATTCTTCCGCTGTACGACTTGTACGCCAGAGGGGATCAGGCGTTGGTCTTGGACGGCAGGGAGGTGATCTACCTCGATGACGACCACCTGACGACCGATGGCACTCTGTTCGCGCTGCCGAGAATCACTGCATGCCTGGCCGAAGCGTTGGAGTGATTGCCATGAATCAAGACAGACGCCCGCCCACGTGTTCCCCGGAAAAGCTGTGATGGCCGACGCGAACTCCCCGGCAGTAGCCTTTCTGCGGTCGATGCACGAATCCTTGGGATGGAAAGTCGTTTGCATCGATGACACCCCGTGGTGCCATTTCGGCGGCTCGACGGTCATGACCATCCCCCTATCTGCCGTCTATTCCGTCGGGCGGTCGCAGGTCGACCGCGTCCTCGCAGCCACACGCTGCCTGATCGCACAGTTTCCGACCTCTGCGAATACCGGCCTCGTCGGCCATCAGCACGTGCTACGCGACAAGGCATATTCAGAGGCATCGCTGCAGCGGCAGTTTCGCCAGATGCTGCACCGCGGTGAAAAACAGCTGATATTTCGGGCCCTGACGTGGGACGAGGTTGCGAGCGCAGGCCCGTCTGTCCTCGACGCATCCCGCCGCCGCAGGGGAATCACGAAGCCCATTGACGCCGGGCTGTGGGGGGAGGCCTGCAAAAAGGGTGAGTCTTCCGCTCAGTTCGCCGTCTTCGGGTGCTTCCACCGCGCTGCGCTCACGGGGTTCGCGATATTCTGGAAGCAGGCGGCGGGCTACCGGGCCATCGGCATCCTTGTCCATCCGGACTTTTTTCCCCGCGGAGCCGCCAACGTGCTCTTGTTCCGCAGCGCCCGCGAATTGATAGCTCGCCAGGACTGCGAGCATGTGATCTTCGGCCGCTCGGGCATACCCGAGGCCGACGGTCACGGCCGCCTCTCGCGCCACGCCGGATTCATCGAGGAGCCGCTGCATCTGGCGGCAACGCTTCATCCCCGGCTGCGGTGGCTGGGCCGGATTGAAAGATCGACGACCCTGATTTCCGCTGCGGGCCGGATGCTGGGAGCTCGAAACCGGCTGTCGCACCAATTCGAAGCGATCGCCACCGTTGCCGCGACCGACCCCCGGTTGCTCCCGGAGTAAACACACGGACGGCTCCATCGTCGCTGTAACTTCATGGCCGCTCACCTCTCCGCTGACGAACCATCTCATCCCTTGGCACGCTTCTACCGTGCCTGGGGATATCGCACATGGTCACGCCTGGGGACGCTCTGGATCGATTCGGGAAGGTTCTCGGTGATCTCCGTGCCATGTTCCTGTCCGGTCGCCACCTCCCGCACCGCCGTGGAGCAGTTGCTTCGAGACACGGGCAGGCTCGCCGCCCAGTTTCCCACGACAGCCGACACCGGCGTTCAACGCAACAGCTACTGGGTCCGCGATCCGGGCTATGGGCCCGCTGCGTTGCAGAAGCAATTTCGGCAACACGTCTCCCGGCATCGCGGAAGGTGCGAAGTTCGTCCAGTTGACTGGCCGGAGCTCGCGACGCGTGGATACGGCGTCCTCCACGATGCACTGGTGCGTCAGTCTCGCGCGGGCGACATGACCCGCGAGGCCTGGCAGAAGTGTTGTCGGGTCGCGACCGAGATCCCGAATCTGACCGCGACTGGGTGCACAGTGGATGGCGACCTGGCAGCATTTCTCATCTCGTGGATCGCCGAGCGATGCTGTTATGTGCTGATGTATTACCGTTCGCCACGATTTGACGACTTCCGGCCTTCCCACAAACTGATTGCCGATTTCACCCGGCAGACCATCCGCCGGGCCGATGTCGATGCCATCACGCTCGGGCGGGACTTGGTTCCGCTGCAGGGGGCGATCGGTGATTTCAAGCGGCATGCCGGGTATCAACCGGAGCCGATTTCGGTCGCCGCGGTCTTGGATCCGCAGTGGAGCGGGGTTCTGGTCCACGGCGTCACACGCGGGGCTCTTCATCTTCTCCACCATCTGACCGGCCGCCGCTCCGGCGTGCTTGCGAATGTCGAATTGCTCGAAGCCGCGGAGCAAACCAGCTTTCCGTGACGTCCTCCCCGTTTCTTGATCCATCCGGGATGTTAGGTGTTTTGACCTTGGCATCACCAGAAAGGGTGGGTTTTTCTGATAGGAAAGAAGCACTTTACGGAAGAGCAGATCGCGTTCGCTTTGC
>JBILVO010000179.1:0-6696 GCA_044370415.1 Pirellulales bacterium | reverse complement strand
CGCTCGGGGCCGACCGGGAGCATGTCCCAGAGGATCCGCAGGCGGTCCTCCCACGGAGTGTCGGCCGCGGACGCCAGACCGATCTTCACCGCGGCCGGGGGCACGGCGGGACCATCGAGCATGTCCATCACCCGCACAAGCTGATTCCCGGAGCGGTCGGCCGCCACCGCAGCCTCCATGTCGGCGAGCTCACCGCACGCCATTGTCCAGGGAACGTGTCGTCCGACGACGCGGGCCACGGCGGCCGCCGCTACGGGGTCGGCCATGCCGAGCGGACCGCGTCGCGGCTCCTTGACGTCGATGATGGATGCGCCGCCCTCGAGCGCCTCGAGCGCCTCGGCTGCATCCCGCACGCTCACGAGCAGGCCGCGCCAGGTCACGACTCCGCCGCCGCGACCGCGGCCTCCTGCTGCGCCTCGCGTTTTGCATCGACCAGGCGGCGGCCGAGCTGCCGCGCCAGCTCCGGCGACAACGGCTCGCACCAGCGGCCGTCGAACACGACGTAGGAGTCGTCCCACGTGCCCCAGGGCGTGAACGTCGTCCGCCTGCGGTAGTCCTCGGCCCGCTCGGCCAGCCGCAGGACGAGCGTGTTGACGCGAAACGCGGCATGGTGCTCGCACGTCTGTTCGCCTCCGCGTGCCAGCGGATTCGACCCCGGAAAGAAGCACTCCGCCACGTCGAGCGGCACTGTCTCGACGCGGCCCGGCGACAGCCGTACGACGAGCGCATGCCGGTCAAGCATGAGTCGGGGCCGCGCTGCCGCCGCCGCCAGCAGCCCGATGCCAGCCGCAACCACGCCAATTGCGGCCAGCACGGCGGCCAGAAACGGTCGGCCCGCGGCGGTGAGCGTCGTCGCGGCGATGCCGCCGGCCAGGACGACCGTGGCGACGGCCGCGAGGGCTGCGACGGGCCGAA
This sequence comes from Pirellulales bacterium, assembly GCA_044370415.1. GTDB lineage: Bacteria > Planctomycetota > Planctomycetia > Pirellulales > UBA1268 > CAMCQY01. The sequence goes on along the minus strand of JBILVO010000179.1, from coordinate 5,781 downwards.
CATTGCCCCGCAGCCAGACCTCCGCCTGTTCGCTCCGCTGGTTGCTCATCACGCTTTCGCCTTCGCGGCCGGTGTCATACGATTCCGTCGCCGGCCCCCCGTGGGCCTCTCCAGGCGGAGCTACTTGCCGGAGCCTCTTCGAGATGCACGATCCGTCACCGCCGCCCTCCGGCGGCGATTCCGCCGCCGCACCCGCCGTCCGCGTCGTCGCCCTGATCACGGCGGCGCTCGTGGCCTACCTGGCCGTCGCGGCCCTGGGATGGCCCCAACATGGTCGGGATTTGCTCGTCAGGGCACAAGCATCCCACGGGGAAACCGCCGACGCCGCGCACGGCGGGCACGATGCGGCCGCGGCCGAAGACGCCGTCCATCCCCGCACTGCGCCGCCCCCCGTCACCGTGCTTCCCTTCTGCCTGCTGCTGGCCGCCATCGCCGTGCTGCCCCTGACGCCGGGAGTCTGCCACTGGTGGGAGCACAACTCGAGCAAGCTGCTCGTGGCCGGCGGGCTGGCCCTTGTCACGCTGGCCTACTACACGTTCCTGCACCGGCTGCCGGTCGACCTGCACTTCCCGGCGCACGCGGTGGTGCAGCCCGCCGCGTCGGGACCGTCCTGGGGCACGGCCGCGGCCGTGCTCGCCAACGCCATGCTGGCGGAATACGTCCCCTTCATCGTCCTGCTCTTCGCGCTCTACTGCATCACCGGCGGCGTGCGGATCGAAGGCGATCTCCGCGCCACGCCCACGGTGAATGCGACCTTCCTCGGCATCGGCGCACTGGCGGCGAGCTTCATCGGCACGACGGGCGCGGCCATGCTGCTGGTGCGGCCGCTCCTGGAAACGAACAAGGAACGGCGGATCGTGGCCCACACGGTCGTGTTCTTCATTTTCATGGTCTGCAACTGCGGCGGCTGTCTGCTGCCGATCGGCGATCCTCCGCTCTTCCTCGGCTACCTCGAGGGGGTCGACTTCCTCTGGACGCTCTCGCTCTGGAAGCCGTGGCTCGTCACCAATGGCCTGCTGCTCGCCGTCTACTGGCTCTGGGACACATACTACGCGCAGCCCCGTGAATCGTTCGCCGACATCATGCGAGACGAGCGGCTGGCCGGGCCCTTGCAGATCAGCGGCCTCTGGCCCAACGCCCTGCTCATGGCGGGTGTGATCGCGGCGGTGGCACTGCTCGATCCTGCCAAGGCAGTGCCGGGCACGACCTGGCACCCGTGGATGTTCCTCCGCGAGGCGGTGCTGCTGGCGCTCGTGGCCGCCTCGCTCGCATTCGGTTCGCCGGGCGTCCGCCGCCGCAACGGCTTCACGTATGCGGCGATCCTCGAAGTGGCCGCCCTCTTCCTCGGCATCTTCGTCTGCATGCAGCCCGCGCTGGCCCTGCTCCACGAGCACGGCGCAGCCCTCGGCATCGACTCGCCGCGGGCCTTCTTCTGGGCGACCGGCGCGCTCTCGAGCGTGCTCGACAACGCGCCCACCTACCTCGTCTTCTTCAAGGCGGCGCAGTCGCTGCCCGCGGCCGGGGCCACCATGGCCGGGGTCGACGTCGGCCGGCTGGCCGCGGTGAGCCTGGGGGCCGTATTCTTGGGGGCTATGACCTACATCGGCAACGGCCCGAACTTCATGGTGAAGGCGATCGCGGAGCAGTCGGGCGTGCGGATGCCGAGCTTCTTCGGCTACTGTGTCTACAGCTTCGGCGTACTCCTGCCGGTGTTCATCCTGGTCTCGACGCTGTTCCTCTGAATCCCCGCCCCAGGTAGCCGAGACCGTGACTCCCTCCCGCCCCGCCGACGACGCCTACGATCTGGTCACGACCGACGAGCAGTTGCACGAACTCGTCAAGCGGCTCGCCGACCACCCCCACGTCGCCTTCGACACCGAGTTCGTCTCGGAGCACACCTACCGCAGCCAGCTCTGCCTGATCCAGGTGGCAGCCCCCGGCACGCTGGCGGCGATCGACACGCTCAAGGTGCGGGAGCTCGAGCCGTTTTGGCGGCTGCTCGCCGAGCCCGGCCGCACGACGGTCGTGCATGCGGGCCGCGAGGAGATGGGATTCATCCTCCAGGCGATCGGCACGCGGCCGTCGTCGCTCTTCGACGTGCAGGTGGCGGCCGGCCTCGTTGACCACGACTACCCGGCGGGCTACGCCTCGATCGTCCGCCGCTTCCTCAACCTGCCGACCAACAAGGGGGAGACCCGCACCGACTGGCGGCAGCGGCCGCTCACCCCGGCCCAGCTGGAATACGCCCTCGACGACGTGCGTCACCTCGAGAAGCTCTGGCGGAAGCTCGAGGGGAAGCTCTCGCAGTCGGGCCGCACCTCCTGGATGCAGGACGAGATGCAGCTGTGGCAGAGCGATGTCGAGGAGTCGTTCGTCCGCAAGCGGTGGCGGCGGGTGGCTGGCCTGAGCGGGCTGTCGCGGCGGGAGCTGGCGATCGCGAGGGAGTTGTGGCACTGGCGCGACGGCGTGGCCGAATCACGCGACATGCCCCCGAAGCGTGTGCTCCGCGACGACCTGCTCGTGGAGCTCTGCAAGCGGAAGAGCGCCGATGAGCGGCAGATCTCGGCGATCCGCGGCATGCAGCGGTCTGACCTCAAGCACATCCTCCGCGGCCTGTCGGAGGCGATCCAGCGGGGGCTCGACCTGCCCGACGAGGAGTGCCCGGGGGGTGAGCGGCATCGCGCCCCGCCACCGCAGCTGGCGGTGCTGGGCCAGTTTCTCACGACGGCGATCGCCGGCGTCTGCCGGCAGATGCACCTGGCGCCGGCCCTCGTCGGCACCGCCTCCGACATGCGCGACCTGCTCGCCTACAAGCTCGGCCACTGGGACACCGACGGAGAAAACGCCCGGCCGCCGCTGTTGGCCGCGGGCTGGCGGAAGGAGGTCGTGGGCGACCTGGTCGACGACCTGCTGTCGGGCCGCGCCTCGCTACGGATCGGCGACGTGCGGTCGCACGACCCGCTGGTCATCGACCGGCAGGCGTGAGGACTTTCCCTGCAGGGCAAGCTGACGAGCTACAGGCCTTCCATCGCACTCTGGCAATTCGGCCCGGGACGATGGGGCCACTTGCGAAGCCCAGCCAGCGTTCCCACCATGATGGGACATCCCCCACACTGCCGCCTTCGCCCGAGGGTGGTCTTTTCCGCAAGGACTTCTGCATCCATGTTCACGCTTCAAAAAACCAAAGCGGCGGTGGCGATTCTCGTGACACTGTGCATACACATTTCCGCCGTCGCACACGCTGACGAACCCGTCGATGGCTCGGACAAGCTCGAACGAATGATCAAATCTGCCGACCTGAAGTACGAAAAAACAGACTACTTTTTCGTCGTTTCCGTAAAGATGCCGTCGCGGCGAGTGCAAAAAGTCTTTGTTACGAGAAAAGCTCAAGTATTCGGAGACGTGCCCTTCGTCTCGATTACTGCGATCGGCTGGACGTGGGAAAACACGTCGGCCTTCGGCGGCAACGACGCCAACCTGCTCCTGATCGCGAGTTCGAAGACGAAAATCGGAGCCTGGCAGTCTCTTATCTTTGAAGACAAGCGATCCTTGTCGGCCGAATTCAAGGCCTCGCTTCCGCTCACCACGACATCCAAGACGCTGGGCGCGACGATCAAGGCCGTCGCGGTGTCAGCCAATGAGCTCTACGACATCATGGACAAATGACGCCCCTGGGTCAGGCGACGTGCGGTCTCACGACCCGCTGGTCATCGGCCGGCGGCCTTGATCACGGATCACGGGCGTTTCTCCAGACCGCCCTTGCAGTGAGCCTAGGCGGCCGAGCGTGCCGATCGACGCAGCGACCGTCTCTCGACCAGTGCGAGCGAACCGGCAATCAGGGCCAGCACACTCGCGAACGAGCCGGGGTCGATCTCGGGCACCTGGGAAACGATCGCGATTTCGTTGAGTCCCTGGTAGTTGTAGTCGACGAACCAGTTGCCGTTTGGCAGGCCGGTGATCGACCCAAAGAGGCCGGAAAGCGTGCCGTAGCGGGCGATCGTGTAGACGAGCCCGGTGTCGCCGAACGGCACCGTCAGAGCGAGCGTGGAGCCGCCGATCGAGAGCGTGCCCGAGACATCGATGAAATCGGCGGTCCCACCCGGCCCGAGTTCGATGGCGAGCGTGCCGCCGTTGGTAAGGTCGACGTTGCCGACGAACGAGAGCGACCCGATGGCAACATTGGGTACGCCGGGCGCGATCACACCGCCGGTGCCGACGAGCGTGTCCCCCTTGATCGTGCCATTATCGCCCCAGATCTGCCCGCCATTGCCGATGAGCGTTCTGTTGGCATCGATCACGCCACCATCCGTCACGGCAATGACGTTGAGGGAACTGTCGCCCGTGGTTCCGGTGACGTTGGCCGACACGACGAGGTCGGCGCCGGTGGCCTTCACGCTGAGCGTCGACCCGGTGCCCGTCACGGCAAGTGCGTTCAGACTGGCTGACTTGTCGTAGCCGACGTAGAAGTTCTTGCCGGTACCCGTGAGCGTGACCGTGCCACCTGATGTGATGTAGAACTCGTTTTGCGACCCTTTGTCGCCCACGCGGACGGTGCCGTTCGTCGTCCACGACGAACTTCCCGAGACGGTGACTGTGTTGGAGGAAGAGTCGGCGTTCACGCCGAGCCTCGCGCCGCCACTGGTCACCGTGCTGCCTTGGTCCACGACGAGGCTGTTGCCGTGGCCGTCTATGCCGATGACGATGTTGCCGCTGGCGGAGAGCGTGCTGGCGTGATCGACCGTGACGGCATTCTGGTTGGCCGTGCTCCCGGAGCCGATGACGAGGTCGTTCGGGCCGGTCAGCCGCAGCGTGCCATTGATAGTGGCGAAGGCGTCGTCGGCATACCCGACGTACACATGGTTTCCCGAGCCCCGCACGCCGACGGTGAAGGCGCCGGAGTTCGTGAACGTGCCGCTGTCGGTGATCGTGAGATAGTTGCCGCCCGACGTGGACTGGTCGCCGAGGGCGGTGTTGGTGATGGTCCAGTTGCCGCCGTAGTTGTCCGCACCGCCTTTGATGCCGGCGATGCCGAGATTCAGGTTCGTCGCCGTCACAGTGTGGCCGGCGTGGTAGGTGCCGATGTAGTTGTAGTCGGTCGCCCCGGCCGTGGAGAGCCCGCTCGTCTGGATCGTACCGGCCGTGATCGACGCCGATCCGGCGGCGGTGCCGATAAATGGATACGTGTAGACGTAGCTGCCGCTGCCGTCGTATCCGATCGTGAGCGTGTCGGTGACGGCGAGCGCGACCGAGCCGCCCGACTGGCTGTCGAGGATGATGTTGCCCTGGTTCCCGAGATTCGCACCGAGCGTCACCTTGCTGGACGTGACAGAAACGGGCGCCGAGCCACCGTCATAGAGCCGCAGGATCGTGCCGGGAGCGGCGACGTCGATCCAGAGTTGGTCGGCGAGCGTCAGGTCGCCGGCGCTGAGCTGGCTCTCACCGCCCACGGGCCCCTGCACGAACAGGCTATTCGCGGCCGCACCGCTGCCGAGCGAGATGGTCGCACCGCTGCTCGTGATGATCGCGTTCTTTCCCGAATTCGGGACGCCGTTGTCCCAATTGGCGGCATTGCTCCAGGCGCCGAGCGTCGCCGTGCCGGTGATCCATTGAGTGGAGGGCGTCTGGGCGTTGGCCGGTGCGATCGCGACACTGGCGAGCACGAACACGGCCAACGCCGCGACACCGCGGGCTGAGAAGCTCGACGTCCTCGGCAGAAAAATCGATCGCTTCGATCGCAACGCGAACGGCATCATGGAGTGCATTCCTGCGGCTTTCAGTCGT
>JBILVO010000062.1:0-20845 GCA_044370415.1 Pirellulales bacterium | reverse complement strand
GCAAACGGCCCACGCACCCCGAGCTGCTCGACTGGCTGGCGGCCACGTTCGTCGAGGAGGGCTGGTCGCTCAAGTCGCTCCACCGCCGGATCCTCGCGAGCGAGGCATACCGTCGTAGCACGCGGCACCCCGACGCGGCTGCACTGGCCAGTCTCGATCCGCAGGGGACGAGCCTCGCGGTGTTTCGGCCGCGCAGGCTCTCCGCGGAAGAACTCCGCGACGCGATGCTCGCCGTCACCGGCGAACTCAATCCGGCGGTCGGAGGCATCCCGGTGCGGCCCGAGATCCACCCGGAGGCGGCGCTGCAACCGCGGCAGGTGATGGGCACGTTTGCGGCGGCCTGGACCCCGAACCCGCTCCCGGCCGACAGGCATCGTCGGTCGCTCTACGCGCTCAAGCTCCGCGGCCTCACCGATCCGGCGCTCGAGATCTTCAACGCGCCCGCGCCCGACTTCTCCTGTGAGCGGCGGGATGCCAGCACGGTCACGCCGCAGGTCTTCGCGCTGTTCAACAGCCGGGCCGGCATCCACCGGGCCGTGGCCTTGGCGAGCCGCGCGCTGGCCGAGACGCCCGCCGCCGGCGATGCGGCCGCGATCGACCGGTGCTTCGCGCTCGCGGTCGGCCGGCCTCCGAGGGCTGAGGAACGGGACGCCTGCCTGGCCCACTGGCGGGAGATGGAGGCCGTCGAGTCGCGGGCGGAGTATCTGCGTGAGCCGCTGCCGCTCGAGATCCGCCGGGAGGCCGTCGAGGAGAACACCGGCGAGACCTTCTCGTTCACGGAGCGGCTGCACGCTCACGCCGACTTCGTGCCCGACCGTTCGCCTGCCGACTGCGATGCCCGCACGCGGGCGCTCGCCGACGTCTGCCTCGTGCTCTTCAACACCAACGAGTTTGCGTATGTCTACTGACATCGGCCGCCGCGAGGCGCTCTACGGTCTCGGCGCGGGGCTCGGCAGCGTGGCGCTCACGTCGCTCCTGGCGCGGGACGGCGCGACGGCGGAAGAAGCCACGTCACCGCGACAGCCCGGTGTGCACCTGCCGGCGAAGGCGAAACAGGTGATCTTCCTGATGATGGAGGGCGGCCCCTCGCACATCGACACCTTCGACCCGAAGCCCGCGCTCGCCAGGCGGCACCTCGAGGAGTTCGTCCGCGAGGGGGAGCAGAAGTCGGCGATGCAGAGTGGCCGCCGCTACTATGTGAAGAGTCCCTTCCGGTTCCTGAAGGCCGGGAAGAGCGGGGCCGACATGGCCGAGAACTGGTCGCACCTCGCGAAGGTCGCCGACGAGCTCTGCTTCTTCCGTGGCTGCCAGGTCGACAGCGTCAACCACCCGACGGCGATGTACCAGATGAACTGCGGCAACCGCTTCGGCGGAGATCCGGCCGTCGGCGCCTGGATGAACTACGGCCTCGGCACGATCAACGACGACCTGCCGGGATTCGTCGTCCTCCCTGAGCTGAGCTATCCGCAGGGGGGCGCCGCCAACTGGTCGAACGGCTACCTGCCGGCGCGGTTCCAGGGCACGCCGCTGCGGCCCAAGGGCGCGCCGATCCTGGACCTCGCGCCCCCGCCCGGCGTGACCCGCGACCACCAGCGGAAGAATCTCGACCTGCTGGCCAGCCTCAATGCGGCGCATGCCGCCGACCATCCCGGCCACGACGAACTGGTCGCCCGCATGCAGAGCTACGAGCTGGCCTACCGGATGCAGATGCAGGTGCCGCGGGCGCTCGACCTCTCCGGCGAGGATCCCCGCACGCTCGCCGCCTACGGCGTGGGCGCCGCCGCGACCGATTCCTTCGGCCGCAAGTGCCTGCTGGCCCGGAAGCTCGTCGAGCAGGGCGTGCGGTTCGTGCAGCTCTACAACGGCACCTGGGACAGCCATGACTTCATCGAGCGGGCCCACGGCAACCTCGTCCGTGGGGTCGACCAGCCGATCGCCGCGCTCATCGCCGACCTCAAGGATCGCGGGCTGCTCGACTCGACGCTCGTCGTCTGGTGCGGCGAGTTCGGCCGGACGCCCGACAATGGCGTGCGGCAGGGCGTGGCCTACGGCCGCGACCACAACCCGCAGGCCATGACGATCTGGCTCGCGGGCGGTGGCTGCAAGGCCGGCCACACCGTCGGCGCCACCGACGAGCTCGGCATGGAGGCCGTGGAGTGCGTGCACCACGTCCGCGACTTCCATGTCACGCTCCTGCGGCTCCTGGGCCTCGACGACAATCGGCTCACCTACTACCACGCCGGCCGCTTCAAGCAGCTCAGCCAGTTCGGCGGCACGGTGATCGGGGAGCTCATCGCCTGACGCCCGGTGGCGGTACGGCGGAGCCGGCGGGCAGACAGCCCCGACGCGGAAAGCCCGGCGACGGTCGTTCCACGAGGAAACGTGATCAACGTCATCCTGCTGCGTCGTCGTTCCGTCCTTGCGGCACGGGTGGCGGCGGCGGCGGCTTCACCTGGCCGCGCCACGGCGCGGATGAGGGCTGTTTGCGGCCGCTGCCCTTCGCGAAGAGCACGGCCACGCCCGCCAGCAGCGAGAGCACGAGCACGATCCAGAAGCGAGCGGGCATCCTGGCTTCCTCGCAACCTGGCTTCCTCGCAGCCGGGCTTCCTCGCCGGTGCTCCGGCGGGATTCGATCGGTCGGCATGAGCCGACCAGTCCTGCGGCGGGAGGCCCTACGGAGTCTCTGCCGCGCTGTTCACTCGTGCGGATGGGCGGCTCCGACCGGCCGTCGCAGGCCCGCCGAACGACGCCATGATCATCCACACCCCGGCGATGAACCAGGCCACGATGATCCAGAAGGTGATGGTCTCGAACACGGCGTGGAATCCAGGCAGGGGTGCGGCATCGCCGCCGGCCATCGACGCACCAACTGTAGTTCACGAAACCGGTGGGGGAAGGGATCGTCGCCGGGCCGCCACATTCGGCCTGGACAGGCTGTTTTTCCCGCAAAACCGCCATCGCTGCGGCCGTGGCTCGCCGCTGGCGGTGGCCGGGCTCCGCAGGAGCCATCGTCGCAACCGGTCTTGGCAACCGGTCTTGGGTCTTGGCGACTCTTGGCTGCCAGTCTTGGCCGCCGCGGGGCGGCCAACGCGGTGTGGTGCCGTGGATCGAGCCGGTCGCGGGCGTCGCGACCGATGTCGGGGCCGCCTATGCTCTCGTGTGGTCGGCCGATCGGCCCGCGTTGTCGGCTACACTGCCTTCTGTCACCATCCGTCCGGCGATCTGTCGAGCGTTCATCCAGATCCGTTCGTGTCAGTGCGTGCGTCCAGCGGTCGCACTGTCACCGTCTCCCTTCCCGCCATGCTTTCTCCAGCCGATCGCGACGTCGTCCGCAGCGCGCTGCGGCAGCTGCTGGCGTCGAGCCCGACATCCGACGTCGAGGCACTCGCTGCCACCGTCGGCCGGCTCGACGTGGCCGAGGGGGAAGTGCTCGTCGCCGAAGGCGATGCGGCCGGGGATGCCTACGTGCTCCTCTCCGGTCGCTTCGGCATCTACGTGCGTGGCGCAGCAGCGCGTCTGCAGCTGGTCGACACCGTCCAAGTGGCCGGGGCGCTCCTCGGCGAGCAGGCGCTTTCCAGCGGCAGGCACTTCCGCTCCGCGACGGTGATCGCGCTCGAGCCGGCGGCCGTCGCCGTGTTGCCCGGGGCAGTCTTCGGCTCGACCGTCGCCGCCGATCCGGCGGCGGGCACGGCGATGCAGCGGCAGTCGGTGGAAAACGCGTGGCGCAAGTGGAAGGCGCTCGCCGCCGAGCTTGTGGGTGCCGCTGCGGCCGGCCCCGCCCTACCCCGGCAGTTGCGGACCGGTGAGGTGCTCTTCGAGCCCGGCGATCCCTCGACGCACGCCTACTTCGTCCTGTCGGGCACGATCGGCCTCTGGCCGCCAGGCTGCCCGGAGCCGAGCGAGACGATCGGCCCCGGGCTGCTCGTGGGAGAGCGGGGCACGCTGGCCTGTCGGCCGCGGATGCTGCGGGCGGCGGCGCTCTCGTCTGCAGAGGTGCTCGTGATCGACGCGGCCGTGCTGGAGGGGTCGAGCCGGGGTGCGGGGCCGTTCGCCACCATGCTCAGCGGCCTGGCATCCGCCCATGCCCTGCCGACGCTCGGCACCGCCTACCGCTACCTCGCCAACGTCGGCGAGGAGTCGTGCATCGTGACCGACTATTCCGGCGCCGTCGCGGGCCGGGTCCGCGTGCGGCACTTCCCGGCCGGGCAGCGGACGGAGGCGGTGCGGGCCGACGTCGACGCCCCGCGCGACGTCGTCAGCGCGCCGGACGGCTCGGCGACCCTGATGCTCGGCGCGGCGGATCGCCTCGTCGGCCTGTCGGTCAACGGGCCTTGGCCGCATCTGCCCGAGCTGATGTCGCTCCTGCTGCGCGGCGGTGTCGTCGCGGAGTGGCAGCGGCGGGCCTTCGTTGCCACCGGCGGCTGGCTCGCGGAGGCAGCCGTGGAGCGGGCGCCCTCCGGCGCCGAGGTCGTCTGCAGCTGCACGCAGGCCACGTCGGCGGCCGTCCGCGCCGCGACGCGGTCCGCGGCGACCGTCGAAGACCTCTCGCGGCTCACGGGAGCCGGCGGCGTCTGTGGGGGCTGCCGCGGACGGCTCGCCGGGCTGCTCGGCGGCGCAGGATTCGCGCTGTGCCGGGTGAGTATCACGCCGCTGGCGGCCGGGGCCGTGCGGGCCCGGCTCGTGCCGATCGACGACACGCCGCTGCCGATGGCGCGGGTTGGTCAGCACGTCGGCGTCGAGGGACTGATCGACGGCCGGTGGGTCGGGCGGCCCTACACGCTCACGGCGGCCGGCGCAGACGGCTACGAGCTGGGCGTGAAGCTCGAGGTCGGGGGCCTCTTCTCGCGGTGGCTCGCGGCGGCCGACGAGGGCACGGTCGTCCGCGTGCTGCCGCCGCAGGGCGACCTCTGCCCCGATCCTGCCGACCCGCGTCCGCTGGTCTACGTCGTGGCCGGCATCGGCGTCACGCCCGCGATGGCGGCGGTCCGCCGGCTCGCGGATCATCGCCGCGTGATTGTGGTCTACGCGGCGCGGTCCCGCGAGGCGGCCGCCTATCTCGACGAGCTCGCGGCGGCAGCGGCGGCCGGTCGGATCGGCTTCGAGCTGTGGGAGAGCGGCACGCGGGGCAGGCTGTCGGCCGACGCGCTGCGCGGGCGGGTTGCGGCGCATGCGCCGTGCGAGGTCATTCTGTGCGGACCGGCGGGCTTCAACGCCGCGATGGCCAAGGGGGTCGCGGACCTGCCGGGCGTGACGGTCGCCAGCGAGAGCTTCGATCATCCGCTGCGGGGCGAGGGGAGCGTGGGCCGCCCTGGGGGCTGGCGCCGGCGGCCCTTCACGCCCGTCTGCCCGGCGGGCGGAGAGGTGCCGGTGTCGACGACCATGCCCGCCGAGGAGCAGGCCGACCGGTTCCTGCGGCAGTTTTTCGCGGAGCAGCGGCCGGACGACGACCCCGCGCCGCGGATCGCGGAGATGCGCGAGTCGTTCGCCGTCGAGGGCACCTGGCGGATGACGCTCGACGAGCTGGGATTCGCCGCGCGGGTCGCCTGGCGGAACGCGAGCCGCTGCGTGGGACGGCTCTACTGGCAGGGGCTGCACCTGCGTGACTGCCGCCATCTCGTCGAGCCCGACGCGATGGCCGAGGCGCTCTTCGAGCACCTGCGGTTCGCGTTCAACGGCGGCGACATCCGGCCCGCGATCACCGTCTTCGCCCCTGCCGCGGCCGGCCGGCCCGGCCCGCGGATCTGGAATCCGCAGCTGCTCCGCTACGCGGGGTTCAGGCTCCGCTCCGGCCGCCAGGTAGGCGATCCGGCGCAGAACGAACTGACGCGGCGGATCATGGCCCTCGGCTGGGAGCCGCCCGGCACCGATTTCGATCTGCTGCCCGTGGTGATCGAGACGCCGGAGGCCGGGCCACGGCTCTACCAGCTGCCTCCCGACTGCCGCCCCGAAGTGCCGATCGTCCATCCCGAGCACCTCTGGCTGGCCGGCCGGGGACTCAAGTGGTACGCCGTCCCCGCGGTCAGCGACATGGCCCTCGACGCCGGCGGAATCATGTACCGCTTCGCCCCGTTCAACGGCTGGTATCTCGACGCCGAGATCGCCGCCCGCAACTTCAGCGACGCCGACCGCTACAACCTGCTGCCCGAGATCGCCGAGCGGATGGGCCTCGACATCTCCAGCGACCGCACGCTCTGGCGCGACAAGGCGCTGCTGCTGCTCGTCGACGCGGTGCTGCGCTCGTTCGACAAGGCCGGCGTGCGGATCGCCGACCACCACGCGGTGGGCCACGAGTTTCTGGAGTTCTGCCGCAACGAGCAGTCGGCGGGCCGGGAGCCCTATGGCCGGTGGATGTGGCTCGTGCCGCCGGTGTCGGCGTCGACGTCGGTGCTCTACCGCGAGCCCTTCGAGGACGTCTCCATCAAGCCGGCCTACCGTTACCAGAAGCCGGCGTGGGAGCAGCCAGCCGCGGTCAACGGTCCGACAGCGCCGCCCTGATCGTCTCCAGCGGCACGCCCAGGCCGAGCCCGGCCGCCACGGCGGCCAGCAGCGCGATCCGATCCGTGTCGCCATCGGCGCGGGTGCCTCCAACCTCGTCGAGGGCAATGACGGGCAGACGCGCGTCGCCGTCGGCGCAGACGATTCGACCGCTGTCGACGCCGACGCGGCGCACCGTCGCGCCGTGCCCGCCTGCCGCCACGGCGTCGGCCGGGCCCTCGACCAGGATCAGCCGCGCGTCGACCTCGAGGGCCGCGGCCAGGTCGGCATGGGCTGCCGCCGGGGCGACGACCACGCCGGACGGACCCACGGCCCGCAGCAGCGCCCGGCGGGCGGCCTCCTGCGCATCGATCTCGTCGACGCCGGCGGGATTGACCTGCGCCGGCGTTGTGCCGTGCTCGTCGCCATCGAGGAGCACGAGCACGTCGCAGCGGTCGGCCGGCATGCCCTCGGCCACCACCGATCGCCAGTCGAGCTGGAACACCGCGGACTCGATCTCCGGCGACAGGAGCAGATCGCGGGCCGCCTCGGCCGAATCGTGCGGCTCGTCGTCGCAATGCCATCCGGCCACCCACTGGCCGGCTGCGGACGTGAGCCCGGGCACGCGGCCGGCGGCCCGCAGGATGCGCTCCACGAGGACGGCGGCCTGCACCGCGTGCCGGCCGCAGAGCACGGCGATCGGGATCCTGCCGTCACGGCCGGTGGCGAAGAGCTCGTCCACGATCACCTCCCCCACGGGAACGCCGGGGCCCGTCGACGGGTTTGAGTGGATCAGGAGCTGCGGTCCCGCGTTCACCTCGCAGACCTTGGCCCCCTGCTCGTGGAGCGGCCGCGAGATGTCCTGGGCGACCAGATCGATGCCGGCGACGTCGAGCCCCACGGCACGGGCTGCCCTCACAGCCGCCGCGGCGATCTCCGGATGCACCTTGGCGAGCACGTCGGGACCGTGCGTGCCCGACCGCTTCACGAGCACCTGCCGGCCCGAATCCGGGACCGCGTCGGGGCCCAGGCCCTGCTGCGCGAGCTCGGTGAGGACCACCGAGTCGACCTTCACCGTCTTGTTGGGCATCGCATCGGACGAGCCGCGGCGCGGATCGTTGCTGTTGACCTGGCTGTCGATCAGCGCGGCGACGGTGCTCTGGCCGTCCCCGGTGACGTAGACGTATTCCCCCTTGGCGCACGCCCGCACCTTCCCGCCGACGACGAGCAGCCGGTGCTCGACGCCCTTCACGTATTCCTCGACGACCACGAGGTCGCTCGACCTGCCCTCGTCGGCGGCGAACGGATACGCCTGCTCGACCTCCTCGCGGGTGGTGAGGTTGAGGAACACGCCGCGGCCGTGATTACCGTCGAGCGGCTTGAGGACGAACGGCCCGCCGATCCACTCGGCCGCCTCCCACGCCTCCGCGGCGCTGTCGACCACGCGGCCGCGCGGCACCGGGACGCCCGCCGCCGAGATCAGCCGCTTGGTGAGCTGCTTGTTGCGGGAGATCGATTCGGCGATCACGGGGGTACGGTCGGTCTCGGCCGTCCAGATCCGCCGCTGCCGCGCCCCCTGGCCGAGCTGCACGAGGCTCTGGTCGCCGATCCGCCTCCACGGGATGCCGCGGTCCTCCGCCGCGTGCACCATGAGCATCGTGCTCGGCCCCACGCAGGCGTCGTCGGCGATATCGACGAGGTCCTCCCGCATCTCGGCGAGATCGAGCGCGGCTGCGGCGGCATCCGTGACGATCGCCTCCGCGCGGTGCAGGCACTCCGCCGCCAGCGTCGGGTCGGGAGCCTCGATCGCGATGCGAAACAGCGTCGGGTCGCCGGTGGGAATGGCACGGTGGAAGCGGGCCGCGGGCGGCCGGGCGATGGCCTGCAGGGACAGCGCCACCTCGGCGAGCAGCCGCATCCGCACGGCCGCCGTGCCCGCGCCGCGTGGGAAGGGGCCGAACACCGCCCCGCGCTCGGGGATGGCGGCGTCGATCGCGGCCACCGTCCGTGCGAACGCGTCGGCGTCGTCCTGGCCGTCGCACCGCACGGTCGCGTCGAGCACCGGCACGGCCGCCCAGGCGTTGGGGCCCCAGAGGTGCCGGTGGCTGCAGATGTCCATGTCGGCCTCCGGGGCGGCGGCGGTGTGTCGGTCGGCGGTGCGCGGGCGGGGGTGGGCTCGAGCGGCCGGGATTTTCATCGTCCGCTCGGATCATGGCAATGCCGATATCGACGCCGCGCCGCCAGTCCGGCGTTTGACAGGCCGTCGCCGGCGGTCGTACAACCGCGACGACCCCGCGGGGGCGGGGAGGCACGACGAAAGCACTGGAGCGGGACATGCGTGGACGACTCGGGCTGGGGCGATGCGGGGCGGTGCTCGTGGTGTTCGTGGTGTTCATGGCCGGCATGGTGTCGGCGGCGGCGGGCCGTGCCGAGACGCCGCTCTTCGACGGCCGCACGTTCGCCGGCTGGGAGGGCGACACCGCCGGCGTCTGGCGGATCGAGGACGGCGTGATCGTGGCCGGCAAGCCGGGCCGGAAGCAGGAGAAGAACGACTTCCTTTGCACGACGCAGCGGTACGGCAACTTCGACCTGCGGCTGAAGATCAGGCTCACCGGCACGGAGGGCTTCGTGAACTCCGGCATCCAGTTCCGCAGCGAGCGGATTCCGAACGACCACGAGGTGATCGGCTATCAGGCCGACTTCGGCGCGGGCCACGACGGCGCCCTCTACGACGAGTCGCGGCGGAAGCGGATGCTGGCCAAGCCGACCCCGGAGGTGGCGAAGCAGGCGGTGCGTGCCGGCGAGTGGAACGACTACCGGATTCGCGCCGAAGGCCCACGGATCCAGTTGTGGCTCAACGGCGTCCAGACCGTCGACTACACCGAGCCCGAGTCGGGCCTGCCGGCCAGCGGCGTGATCGCCCTGCAGATCCACGGCAACGCGGTGTCCGAGGTGCGGTTCAAGGACATCGTCATCGACGAGCTGCCCGCGGCGCGGTGAGCCAGCCGGGGGAGTGCCGCCGGCCGCCGACGTGGTCGGCCGGTGCGGCAGACTGTGGCAGGGTGTGCTGGCGGAGCGGTCAGCTCAGAAGCGAGCGCACGTGCGCCGCGGCGGCGCTGGCGAGGCCCTCCAGGGCGTAGCCGCCCTCGAGCGTCGAGACGAGCCGGCCGTCGCAGTGCCGCGTCGCGATGCCGCGGACGATCCCCGTCAGCGCCGCGAAGTCGTCGTCGGTGAGCGTGAAGCCGCCGAGCGGGTCGCCGATCCGCGAGTCGAACCCGGCCGACACGAGCACGAGGTCTGGGCGGAAGGCGTCGGCCGCGGGCACGAGCAGGTCTCGGAACGCCGTGACGATCTCCGCGCGGCCCGAGCCGGCGGGGAACGGACAGTTCCGCGTGAAGCCCTTCCCAGGCCCGCTGCCGGTCTCGGAAGCGGCGCCCGTGCCGGGATAGAGCGGGTGCTGGTGCGTGTCGAAGAAATAGACGGATGGATCGGCGTAGAAGATGTCCTGCGTGCCGTTGCCGTGGTGCACGTCCCAGTCGGCGATCAGCACCCGCTGTGCCCCGTGCGCCGCCTGGGCGTGCCGCGCGGCGATCGCCACGTTGTTGAAGATGCAGAATCCCATGCCATTCGTCGGCGTGGCATGGTGGCCCGGCGGCCGCACGACGGCGAACGCATTGGCCGCGCGGCCGGTGCAGACCGCGTCGACCGCGGCGAGCAGGCCGCCCGCCGACAACAGCGCGGTGTCGAGCGAGGCGGGGCAGAGCGGCGTATCACCCGTGGAGAGCGATTCCGCGCCCTGGGCCACGTCGCGGCGGGCGGCGGCCAGGTAGTCGGCCTCGTGGCAGCTGAGAATCTCGGCCTCCGTGGCCGGCCGCGGCTCGATCCGCAGGAGGTCGGCGAGGATGCCGTCGGTCCGCAGCCGCGCCTCGACCGCCGAGACGCGGTCGGGCCGCTCAGGATGGCCCGGCCCGGTGATGTGGTCCCGATACCGTGGCGAGAGGACGATGCCGGTCGGCATGCGCGGTGCTCCGTCTTCAGGCGGGGCCGTGCAGGGACGAGGGCCGCAGGAGCGCGGACGAGTGCCTGTCGAGGTGCAGGCGGCAGTCCGGATGCTGCCGCAGGATCGATGCGGGCACCTCCGGCGTCAGCGGCCCTTCGATGCTCGCCCGCACCGCCTCGGCCTTGACGCGGTCGGGCACCGAGCAGATCAGCGTGCGGGCGGCGAGCATCCGTCGCACCGACATCGAGATCGCCTGCGTCGGCACGGCCGCCATGTCTGGGAACCAGCCTTCGCCCACCTGCTGCCGGCGGCAGGCCTCGTCGAGCCCCACCACGAGATAGCACGCGGTCGTGTCGAAATCGGCCGGCGGGTCGTTGAACGCGAGATGGGCGTTCTCCCCGATCCCGATCATCGCCAGATCGAACTCGCCCGCGGGCACGAGCGCCGCGAGCCGCCGGCATTCGGCCCGCGGGTCGGCCTGCCCGTCGATCTCGTGAAACGCGGCGGGCAGCGCGGGCAGCTGCTGGATGAACCGCTCGCGGAGATAGCGGCGGAAGCTCGCGGGATGGTCGGCCGGGAGCCCCACGTATTCGTCGAGGTGGAAGATCGTGATCGACGGCCAGTCGATGCCCGCCTCGGCGGCGAGCGTGCCGAGGACCTCGAACTGGGAGGCGCCGGTGGCGATGACGAGATTCGCGACGCCACGCTCGCGGCAGGCGGCCCTGAGCCTGTCGGCCGCCTCGGCTGCGGCGGCCCGTCCGAGTTCGGGGCGGCCGGGATGCACGGTGATCTTCATGGCGCGTGTCGCTCGCTGGGGCATGGGAGACGGTAGCGGATCGATCGACGCCGGGGGCTACGCGGGGAGCTTCGCCAGCCGCTCGGTCGCGGCTGCCTCGGCCCGCGCCATCATCTCGGCCAGCCGCACCGGACCGCCGCCCCGCCGCTTGCTCTCGTCGGCAGCCTCCATGAAGGCGTAGAGCGCGAGCGTCTCTGCCGGCGGCACGGGCGGCTGTCGCGTTCGCATGAACTCCGCGATCACCACGCCCAGCGGACGGTAGCCGTCGAACATGCCTACGGCCGCCGTCCCCTTGGTGCCGAAGGCGGTGCCGCCGTACCCGCTCGCACCGCGGCGAATGCCGCGAAAAGTGCCGATGCGGCCGCCGCTCCAGACACCGACGGCGTGCTCGAAGTCGGGCGTGCTGGTCCGCGACACGGTCTCGCACGCCGCCCCCATCACGGTGAAGAGCGACTCGCAGCCGTGGATGCCGTACCAGAAGAAGTCCGGGTGCGACGGCTCGGTGGCGCAGGGAGACCAGGTGTCGCAGCCGGTGACGTCGCCGATGGAGCCATTGCGCACCGCCTGGGTGCCGGCGGCGAACCGCAGCGACGACGAGCTGAAGATCGGCACCGACCGCTCCGCGGCGAGCCGGTAGATCGCGATCGTGTCGGCGAGCGAGGCGGCCACCGGCTTGTCGATGAACAGCGGCTTGCCGGCCCGCAGCACCACGGCGGCCTGCTCGAGATGCGGGCCGCCGTCGTTCGTCTCGAGGAGCACCGCGTCGACCCGCTCCACCAGAGGTCCGACCCCGTCCACGATCTCCACGCCGTGCTTCTTCACCGCCTCGGTGTACTCGGAAATCCGCTTCATGCTGGATTCGATCGTGCGGCTGCCGTGAGGGTGCGCCGCGACGACGCGGCAGCCGGGCACGTGCTGCGGGTCGTCGGCGGCGTTGAAGAGCTTGGCGAACGCCGGCGCGTGCGACGTGTCGAGGCCGATGATGCCGAGCCGCACTGGCTGCTGACCGCCGGCCTGCTCCGCGGCGCGGGCCGTCCTCGGCAGGGCCGCCGCGATCGGGGCCGCGGTGGCGAGCAGTTTCCGGCGCGGGATGCCGCCGCCGCTCCGTTCGGAAGACATGATCTCACTCCACGAGGCACGGTGACTCGACCCAACAGCGGGCCATTATGACGCCCGACCGTTCGATCCAACTCCTGCGCAGGCGGCCGCTCGGCAATCCGCGGCTCAGGTGAAGAGCCTCGCGATCGGCACGCCGCCGTCGGTGACAGGCACGGGCCGGGCGCCGTCGAGCATTTCGGCGTGCGGCTGGACGCCGAGGGCCGCGAGGATCGTGGCGTGGAAGTCGGGAATGCTCACGGCGGCCTCGACCGGTGCCTTGCAGTCGTCGTCGGTCACGCCGTAGGCGCCGCGGTGGGCGAGCCCTCCGCCGGCGAGCACCAGCGAGAACGCAGTGCCTTGGTGGCCGCGGCCGCCGCCGCCGTCGAAGGCGGCGGGCCGGCCGAACTCGGTCGCCACCACGATCAGCGTGCGGTCGAGCAGGCCCTTTTCGTCGAGGTCGGAAATGAGCGCGGCGAGCGCCTGGTCGAGCTCGCGGATGAGCACGTGCTGGTTCAGCTGGCCGTCGTTGTGAGTGTCCCAGCCGGTGCCGTTGACGAAGTTGAGATTCTGCGACACCTCGATGAACCGCACGCCCGACTGCACGAGCCGCCGGGCCAGCAGGCAGCGCTGGCCGAACTCGCCGCCATACTCGTCCCGCAGGCTGCCCGGCTCCTCGTCGAGCCGGAAGTGCCGCATGAAGCCCGGTCCGGCCAGCCGCAGGGCGTCGGCCTGGGCTTCGAGGTATTCAGCCGGCACCGAGCCGTCGGGAAAGCGCTGCTGCAGCGGCGCGAGCAGCCGCTGTCGCGCGGCGGCACGATCCTCGGTGACGTCGGCGGGCCGGGTGAACCCGGCCGGTCCGGTCTTCGTGTCGACCAGGTAGACGAATCCCGCCTTCGCGCCGAGGAACCCCGGGCCGCGGCTGACGTTCGGGTAGCCGACGAGCATGTAGGCCGGCACCGCCGGATCGGCGGCCCCGCGCTGGTGGGCGACGATGCTGCCGATCGACGGATAGATCGTGCTGCCGCTGATCATGCGGCCGGTGTGGACGAGGTTCGTGGCGAAGGCGTGCTCATCGATCACACGGTGGTTCACCGTGCGGACGGCGGTCACCCGCTCCATCAGCCGCGCAGTGCGGGCGAGGTGTTCGGTGACCTGTACCCCCGGCACGGCCGTGTCGATCGCAGGGTAGTAGCTGCCGCCGCGGGGCGGCTTCGCCCTGGCGTCGCCCAGCGGCTTTGGGTCGAACGTGTCGACCTGTGCCATGCCGCCGCCGAGCCAGATCATGATGCAGTGCTCGGCCTTACCCAGCAGCGGCGCAGACTGCTCCGCTCCGCGGGCGAGCGTCGCGGCGGCGACGGCGGCCGACGTACCCAGGAAGGCACGACGGTCCACATGGGGCGCCACGCGGCCTCGGGAGCGTGCTGATGAAGTGTGTTTCATTGTGACCCTCACGGCCTGTAGAGCATTTCAGGGGCGTTGACGAGCGTCCAGATCAGATCCTCGCACCGCTGTCGCCACTCGGCGTCGAGCCGCCGGGTCGGTGGATCGCCGGCCAGGGCCGCCGTCAGCATCCGCTCCTTCTTCGGGCTCGACTCGAGCTGCAGGTGGTTGGTCCAGGTGACGAACGGCGGCGGCGCGTGCGGCCGCGGCGTGGGGGCGGCGTCTGGGACCACACGGCTCTGGAAGCCGCTCCGCAGATGCCCTGCGTGGAGTTCCAACTCCGCGGCCGTCGGCTTCCGCGTGAGCAGCCGCATGTAGAGCTCGTCGACGAGCGCCTCAGGCGTGGCAGCCGCGACCGCCGTGGCCGTGAGCGGATGGTCGTCGCTGAGTCGCACGACCCAGGTCGTGAGCGTGCCATTGGAGAGGATCGCCGGCTGCAGGGCGTTGGCCGCCGTGTCGCGAACCGATGTCGGGTCCTGCCGCGCCCCGCGCCAGCCGAGGGCTGTGAGCACGTCGGCGACCGCCTGCAGGCGGGGCAGCGACAGGCTCGGCCGATCCCGCTCGTTCGAGAGAGATGTCAGCATCCAGGCCCGGGTCGCGGTGCCGAGGTCGACCGCGTTGGCGACCTCGCGGCGGCCGTTCAAGTCGAGGCAGATCCGCTCGAGCTCGACCGGCTTGCCGGTGGCCGCGATGAGCGAGTCGACCACCTGCTCCGCCCAGAGGCGGCGGGGCTCGGCGGCCGCGTAGAGCGGGTCGGCCAGGGTGAGCGACGGATCGACGGCCCGCTGGTAGGCGGCGGACGTGAGGATCAGCCGGGCCAGCGGCTTCACACGACAGCCCCCGCGGACGAATTCACGGCCAAGCCAGCGGAGCAGCTCGGGGTGCGTCGGCCTCCCCTTCTCCCAGTCGTCGAGCGGCTCGACGATGCCGCGGCCCATGAACCGCGCCCAGATCCGGTTGGCGACGACCTGCGCGAACCGCTCGTTCTGCGGCGACGTGAGCAGGAGCGCCAGTCGATCACGGGCGGCCATGTCGATCGGCGGCTCGGGCTTCTTGGCCGGCTTCGCCGTGGCGTCCTTCGCTTTCCCGTCGTCCTTCTTCGCTGGGTTCTTGTCGTCTTTCTTGTCAGCGGGCTTCTCCGTCGGCTGCGCCTTTGCGGAAGCCTGTGCGGAAGCCTGTGCGGAAGCCTGTGCGGAAGCTTGTATGGCAGACTGGTCGGCGACGTCGGCATCCGACGGCGGCAGGCTCGCGGCCGCGGGCAGTTCGCTGGACTGCGCCACCGCCGGATCCTCCACGCCCAGCGACGCGAACGGCCACCGCGGCGGCACGCTCGTGCCGGGCTTCAGCGTGACCTCGATGAGCGGCGTGCGGCCGCCGGCGTGCAGCTTCACGGGATCGACGCTGCTCGTCGTCGGCACGTCGAGCGGCCTGCCCGCGAGCATCGCCCCGAGCTGGAAGAGCTGCTCCTGCTTGGCCGATCCGGCGGGGGAGTCGTGGCAGCGGGCGCACTTCGTGTCGATGCCGAGAAACGCCGCCGACAGGATCGTGCCCTTCGTCGCGTAGGGCGAGTCGTTCTGCGACGCCATGCCGAAGCCCGCCGGCCCGCCGGCGACCACGCTCCCCTGCTGGCGGACCAGCTGCGTCACCATGCGGTCGACCGGCAGGTCGTCAAGGAGGCAATCGTGCAGCCACCGCCGGAAGGGGCCGGTGTTGTTGAGCGTGGGGTTGAGGATGTTCGGGTTCTCGGCGAGCAGGTCCTGCCAGAGGGGCATCCAGTGGTCGGCCCAGCGGTCGTCGGCGAGCAGCCGGTCGATGAGCAGCGTCCGCTTGTCGGGCGAGGTGTCCGCGAGAAAGTCGCGGGCCTCGGCGGCGGTCGGCGGCACGCCCACGGTGTCGAGCATCACGCGGCGGATGAAGCCGAGATCGTCCACGGGGGCCGCGATCTCGCGCCGCACGACCCGGATGGCCGGCCAGACCGCGCCGTCGGCGATCCACCGATCGAGGAGCTGCGTCTGCGCGGCCGTAAGCCGCTCGCCGGTCGGCGGCATCCGCTCATCGGTGTCGTCGGCCCGAACCCTGCGGAGGACTTCGCTGCCCTGCGCATCGCCGGGCACGATCGCCGGGCCGCTGTCGCCGCCCGCCCGTGCCGCCGCCGGGTCGTCGAGCCGCAGGCCGCCCTTGGCCCGCGGGCCGCGATGGCATTCGAGGCAGCGGCTCTCGAGCAGGGGCTGGATGTCGCGATGGAAATCGACGGCGCCCGCCTGCGCCGCGGCGGTCGCGGTGAGCGCGTCGGCGAACCTGGCCAGCACGAAGGCGTCGATGGGCGTCTTCACGTCGCCGCCCTGCGGCACGTCGGGCACCGGCACGGCCGGCGTCGAGTCGAGCCACGCGCGGGCCGCGGCGTGCCGCGCATCCCACGCCGCATCGTGGGCTTCCCGGCCGGCCGCGCGGGCGGCTGCCTCGAGCGTCGCCACCTCGGCCACACGGGCCGACCGATACCGGTGCCAATCGTCGTCGGTGTAGGGAACACCCTTGCCGTCGGCCGTCAGCAGCGTCCAGGCAGTCGTGCCGGCCCACATGACGGCCACGACCGTCTCGCCAAGTTCCACCCGCCGCGCGTTCTTTCCGTCGCGGCCGCCGACGAATGCCTCGAACCTCACGTCGACGGGACCGGCCGCGGAAAACGCGTGCTCTGCGACCGCCTCATACTCGCCGGCGGGAGCGAAACGGTAGCCGACGCCAGGGTCGTAGGGAACGAGCCGCTCCGTGTCGTGCTGCGAGCCGTCGCCGGCGCTGCGCACGAACGGCGTCTCGGCGACGATCGTGCCGCCGATCGTGAGCCGCGACGCGGTCCGGGCCCGGATCAGGAAGCGATGGACGCCGGCCGGCATGGGGACGGACGCCTTGAGCCGCACCAGCGACGGACTTGGCCGCTCGCCGCGGACGCCGTCGTCGACATACGTGGCCGGCAGGTCCGCGACGGCAAACGCAGGCAGGGCAAACGCCTCCGTGGCCGCCAACGGCGCGGCCGGCCAGGCGTCTTTGTCGTTCAGCCCCTCCTCGCAGATCTCGGCGATCACCTTTCCCGGCCAGCGTGCCGCGGCTCGAGCGGCCTTCCAGTCGCGCCACACCCAGGCGAGCATCTCGGGGAGCACGGCGGCGCCGTGCTTGTGGTTGTGGCCGCCGACGCCGCCGAGAAACCTGTGGTCGTAGCCCGCGAAGGCGAGCGCTTTCTCCATTTCGAGGTTGGCGAGCCACCAGTTGCCGTGCTGGTTGTCGAGGTCGTGCTCCCCGTCCTGCAGGATGACGCGGATCGGCTTCGGGGCCGGCTTCGACTTCCGCACGATGCTTGGATACTTGTCGCCGCCGCGGATGTCGGTGAAGCTGCCGACGTGGCTGACCACCTTGCGGAAGAGGTCGGGCCGCTCCCACGCGACCGTGAAGCCGCAGATGCCACCCGAAGAGATGCCGCAGATGCCGCGCCGCTCGGGATCGGTCGTGAGCCGCACGCCGGCCGCCTTGACCGACTCGGCCTGCGTTGCCAGCGGCAGGATCTCCTGCTCGAGAAACCGGGCGTAGTCGGGCGAGAGCGTGTCGTATTCGATGCTGCGGTTTGACGGCGTGGGCTGCCAGCCCGGCTTCTCCCCCGCGAGCGCCTCCCCTTTCTGGCCCGGGTCGACGAAGATCGCGACCGTCGGCGGCATCTGCCCGGCGTGAATGAGGTTGTCGAGCACGATCGGCCCGTGGAATCCACCCTTCTCGTCGACGTAGGTGTGGCCGTCCTGGAAGACCATGACCGCCGCCCCCTCGGCTCCGAGTGTTTCGAGCTGCTTCCGCGCGGGCGTGTAGATCCACACGCGGCGGATCGTGCCCGGAAAGACGCCGGTGCTCTTGTGCACCAGCTGCTCGATCGTGCCCCGCTCCACGCCCGGCTGCCGCTCGACCGACAGCGGGCCGAGCACGTAGTCCTTGTCCCAGTCGACCTTCGGCTCGGCCGCCGGCTGGCCGTTGGCCACGGATGCCGTTAGGCAGATGGCCAGAAGGATCAGCTGCCGCAGGCGGCACGGCGGTCCGCTCGGCCCGCGGCTCGCCTGCTTCCGGCTCGCTCCGTTCTTCCGCATCACGTGTCAGCTCCTCGACGTCTGCGTCCCCAAGGGGGCATTCCTCCAGTGTAATGTTCCGAGGGTCAGGGGGCGTGCCGGCCGTTGAAAAAGACGCCGCTGATGGTGGTTTCCGATCATCGCGACGGCAGTCGAGTGACCAGGAGCGGTGCGGCAGGGAGCGATCGCCGCCGGGCCGGCAGAAGTCTCCTCGCTGGATGATTTCGCGCGGCGGTCGTTCACGCTTCAGGCGTCGTGGACATGCGAAATCCTCCACGCTCGTCGAGCTTCCGCCGATCCCGGCTCACCCGGGTTCAAGCGTGCCAGGGCTGAAGCGTCTCAAGGCTGAAGTGTCTCAAGGCTGAAGTGTCTCAGGGCCGCAGCGTGCCAGCTCATCACTGCCGATCGTCGGCATCGGGCGACCGCGGCGGCAGCCGCAGCAGGGCGGCTTCGAGCCAGAAGAACGTGCTGTAATACAGCCTCGAGTAATCGTACCGGGCACCCATGCCACGGATGGCCGCCGCATGCCGCGCCACAACGTCCCGATCGGGGCAGAGCGACACGATCCAGGCCGCCGCGGTCGGCTCGCGGACGAAAGCCGTCTCCAGGTGGCGGCGGGGCGACAGCTTCATGAACGCCCTGAGCTGCTGCTCCGCGAGGGCCTGCGCCTCCTGCTCGGTGGTCTGCGGCTTCCAGAGCGGCATCATCGCCCGCCGCCAGTCGGTGTCGAACGTCCGCGGATCAGACGCATCGAAATGCTCGTGCTCCGCCAGGCTCTCGGCGGCGAGCTCTGCGCTGGCGGTGAGCCCGCGGGCCAGGGCCGCCTTCACCGTCGGATCATCCTCCATCTCCCAGAGGCCGCGGATCGCCGCCACGGCGGTGCAACTGGTCCAGTTGTGGGTCTTGGCGTAGGAGAATTCCATCCCCTTCGCGCAGATGTCGAGGTGGCTCACGCCGTCGACGTTTCGTGCGGCGAGCGTGCGCCTGTACGTCGCCTCCCAGGCGGTGTCGCCCGTGACCGCGTGCATGAGCTTCATCACGAACAGCTGCCGGGGGGACGTTTCGAACGTGAAGCCGGCGAAGCTGCCCCGACTGCCGAAAGGCTGCTCGGCCGGCATCCGCCAGCCGAGCGCCACGATGGCGTCGGTCGTGTCGACGAGGTGCCGGCGGATCCGCTCCTTCTCGGCGGGCGTGGCGATGCCCGACTGCCAGTACCGCCACAGCCCGTAGTACCAGGGCATCGTCTGGTCGTTCGAGCCCATGGGAAAGTGCGACCGGCCGTCGGTGCTCACGCCGCGGGCCACGAACCCCTTCACGTCGCTCACCGAGTTGAGCAGGAGCAGGCCCTCCATCAGCCGCCGGGCCGCCGCGGCGTCGGCGTCGCTCTGGGTGCGGTCCCAACGGAGCACCGCCGCGTCCATGTACATGCCGTTGAACATCGCGCCGTTCTCGATCGGCTGGAACCAGCCCAGCGCGTTGGGCTTGCCGGCGCGGCACTCCTCCGGCGTCGGCAGATCGACGCCGCCGTCGAGGGCCGTGAAGTCGACCATCACGCCGTGCCGGTCGATGAACCGCCGCCAGAGCTCGTCGCGGATCCGGTCAGCTGCGGCCTGAACCGCCGGCGCGGGCGCGGCGGGCTGCCCCGCCGCCACGGCAGGGATCGGTGTTGCTTTGCCGATCGCGGCGAGGTTCTCGAGCTCGGCTGCCGTGAGGGCGCGGTCGAACACCGCCACGCCGCCGATCCAACCCGTGAAGCCGACGCTGCGGCTGCTGTGGATCACGCGGCCGATCGTGAATGGCCCGCCACTGGTTGCGTCGGCCGGCTGGTAGATGTCGTGCGGATACCACCAGGGGTTGAGCCGCAGAGCCGTCAGTTCGCGGCCGGTCTCAGCCCAGGCGCCTGCCTCCGTGCGGCCGAGCGTCACCCGCACCTTCGTGAAGGGATATTCGCGCAGTTCCACCCGCTCGTCTGCAGTTTCGCGCAGGACCTCGACCGCCAGGGGCGTGTCTTCCGGCGGCTCGTAGCACTGGTCCGCCGGAAACGCGGGATCTTCGCCCGGCTGGATGCCGTCCTGGCGTCGCAGCCGACCCTGCAGCCAGGCATTCGCGGCAAAGGAGAGAAGACGGTCCTTCTGCGGATCGTCGAGCCAGCGGTCGCCGGCGACGCCGTCGAGCCAGCCCGTGAGCTCGTCGCGGTCGTGATCGAACGTCATCGCGAAGCAGTGCCAGCCGGCATCGAGCGTCGCCGGCGGCGCGCCGGCGGGCACCGGAGCCGCGACGGCGGCGGAGTTGCACTTGTGCAGCGCGTAGCGGTTCTGAAAAGAGCTCGCGCCGTTTTCGGAGACGTGCCCGCACGCGGCGCCTTCCTTATTCAGGCCGGCGAAGAGGGCGTACTGCCGCTGTCCCCGCTCGACCTTGCGGATGCCCTCGGTCGTCTTCTCCTTGAGGTCGGTGCCCTCGTGCCAGATGCCGGCGAGGGCATGGTTGCCGCTCTCGCGGATCGCCCACACCACGACCGTCACCGACCGACCGGCGCCTTTGATGTCGAGCGGCGTGTCGTGGAGACGCGAACGGGGCACGAAGAGGAACGGCCGGAACGACGGGTCCTCCTCCTTGCGGATCCGGATCGCCTCGCCGAACGGACCCCGGCCGAGCAGCGGGAAGTCGGCGTAGGTCGCGCCCCTGCCCTCGCCCCAGAAATCTCTGACGTAGTTGGCCGCGTCGAGCGGGTAGTCGGTCGGCGTTCCTGCGGGCACCTGGGCCACGAACCGTCGCTCCCCGCCCGGCTCCCGGGCTACGAAGTCCCAGAAGGCGACGAGCCCGGGGGTCGTGGTGACGGCCGCCACCCGCCTGTCGCGCTCGCTCGCCTCGCCGCCGCACGCCGTTGCGGCGAAGAGCCAGACTGCACACCAGAATCCGGCGAGACATCTGTGGTGC
>JBILVO010000178.1:0-6780 GCA_044370415.1 Pirellulales bacterium | reverse complement strand
CTACACGCTCGCGCTCTTCTCGGCTGTGCCCAGCGTCGACCCGCGCCGGCGTCGCCAGAGGATCGTGCTTGCCGGCGACGTGCCGAGTCCGGCGCGACCGCCGGCCGGCTGCCGATTCCATCCCCGCTGCCCGCTGGTTGAGACCGTCTGCCGCCAGGCCGATCCCCCCGCGACGCAGCTCGACGGCCATCTGGTGCACTGCCACGTCGCGGCCCGTGAACTGGAACGGTCGGCGGGAGACCCGGCGGCCGCCTCCGCCGCCATGGCGCGGCTGATGACGGTGGCCCCGGTGAGTGGAGCCTGAGCGAGCGGGTGATCCGCAGCGGAAAAACGTCGATCTGCGGATGACCGGCGCGGCACCGCTGCCGTACAATGCCTCCGTGGTCCCCTCGCTGCCACCGGGTGGCCGGCGATGCTTCGCATGGGTGGGCGGCCATTCCGGAGTCTCGACCATGATGCACAGCCTTGGACACGGCGCGACGATGCGGAAACCTCCGGCGCGGCTGGCGACGGTCGCGCTGGCATGGGCCGCGTGCGCGGCATGGGGCTCGTCGCTCCCGGCGCAGTCATCGCCGATGCGCAGCGAGGAAATCATGCGGCAGTGGGACCTCAACCGCGACGGAAAAATCGATGCCGGCGAGGCGGAGGTGGCCCGGGCGAAGATGCGGCGGGCCCGCAACGAGGCCCCGAGGAAAGAGGAGATCGATCCGGTCACGGGCCGACCGCGTGCTGCCGCTGGTGCGGCGGCTGGACGTGGGCTGCCACAGGCCGCGACCGGCGCCGCCCCGGCGGTCGGGCCAGCCGTCGTTTCGGCCGCGGACGACGGTGGACTGATTCTCGTGCCGGGAACTGGCGAGCCGCCGCCGTCGGCGGGCCCGATGCTCGCGGAACCGGCCGCCCCGCCGCCCCGCCGCGAACGGGACCCGCTGCCGGGCACCCGCGCCCCGGCCGTGACGACGACGATTCCTGCGGTGCCGACGCCGAACGGTCTGCCAGGAGACTCGCGAACCCGCGCCGGGCTGACTCCGCCGGCCACTGGCCGCGACCCGCGCAGCGGCGAATTGAGCAGCCGCGCGCGAATCCTTCCCGATGGCTCGACCGTGCCGACTCCGCCGCCGTTCGCGGCGAGGCGGTCCGCAAGCACCACCACTCCCACCGCTCCGCCGCGGCCGGGCGTCATCGCCGGCGGATCGAGGCCGCCGGCGGGCGCGTCGTCGCAGGGCCTCAATGCCGGCCGGCTTCCGGGCGGGCTTCCGCAGACCCGCGGCGTCGCTCCCGGCGGCACCGCGCCCTATGCCCGCGGGCCTGCCAACGCGGGTGCGAACCCGGCGCCTGCCCAGCCGTATGCCGCCCAGCCGTACGGCGGGGCTGCGGGCTCCCGCGGCACATCACCGCGGGTTCCGGCGCCGCTCGGCGGCATGCCATCCAACTCCGGCGGTGTCCGGGGCCCGATGACACCGCAGCAGCCGTCCACCGCGGCCGCCCGCTCGGGCATGCGGCCGCAGCTGACGCAGCCGTCACTGCCGCGGGCGCAGCCGACATCACCGGCGGTGCCCAGGCCTCCCCGCGTGGGGCCCGAGGACTACTTCGGCCGCTAGTGGTCCTTGGGGAAAAGGCATCCGTGCCCATGGATGGCGTGTGTGCCAGCCGGGGGCATGTCGGGAAGAAGAGGCATCGATGCTGAGCGTGTTCTGTTCGCCGCTGCGATACGTGCAGGGGCCGGGAGCAATGGCCCGGCTGGGCGAGGAGATGCGGGCCGTCGGCCTCGAGGGGCCGTGCCTTGTCGTCGCGGGATCGACCGCCGTGGGGCGGCTGGCGCCGACGTGGGCTGCGGCGCTCGACTCGGCTGGGATCGTCTCGCGGGTGCGGCTTTTCGGCGGCGAATCGAGCCGCCGTGAGATCGCGGCGATCGTCGCGGAGGCCCGCGACCTCGGGGCCCGCACGATCGTCGCGGCGGGTGGCGGCAAGGTGATCGACGCTGCCCGCTCTGCCGCCGCGGAACTCAGGCTGCCGTTCGTGTCGTGCCCCACGGTCTGCTCCACCGACGCCCCGACCAGCGCCCTCTCCGTGATCTACTTCGACTCGGGGCCCGAGCACGGCGCGGTGGAGGCCTACCAGATCCATCGCCGCTCGCCGGACCTCGTGCTCGTCGACACGCAGATCATCGCCGAAAGCCCTCCGCGGCTTCTCGCCGCCGGCATCGGCGACGCGATGAGCACCTGGTACGAGGGGCGGGCGGCCGCGGCGGCGGACAAGCCGAACATGCGCGGCGGGCGGGCCACGCTGACCGCCGTAGCCCTGGGGAAGCTCTGCCGCGACACGGTGCTCGCCGACGGCGAGGCGGCGCTGGCGGCGTGTCGGGAGGGTCGCTCCACGCCCGCGCTCGAGCGGATCGTCGAGGCGGCCACCCTGCTCTCCGGATTGGGGTTCGAGTCGGCCGGGCTGGCCGCGGCGCACGCCGTGCACAACGGGCTGACCGCCGTGCCAGAGACGCACGACATGTGGCATGGCGAGAAGGTGGCGTTCGGCACGCTCGTGCATCTCATGCTGGAGGCGGACGCGGCCGCATCGGCCACCGATCGTGCGGAGACGCTCGCCGAGGCGCAGCGTGTGGCGGAGTTCTTCGTGCGGATGGGGCTGCCGGTGACGCTGGCGCAGCTCGGCGTGCCCGACGCTGGTGCAGGGCCGGCGGTGGCGGCCGTGCGCAGGATCGCCGAACGGGCGACCGTCGCGGGCGAGACGATCCACAACATGCCGTTTTCCGTCGACGCCTCCCGGGTCGCGGCGGCGATCACCGCCGCCGACACGCTCGGTCGCGGCCTCCTGGGGCCGCAGCGATCGGGCGCCTGACGCGCGGCACGCGTTCCACGGCGGCTACGCCAGCCGGGGAAGGATCCGGTCTGCCTCCTCGAGCACGACGACGCTCTCGGCGCGGTGCGCGAGCCGCTCCACCACCTCGGGCGCGGCGGCATGGCCGAACTCGAGATCCTCGACGGCGGCCTCGTCGGCCGCGGAGAGCAGCACGAGCCGCCGATCCCCGAGCGCCCGGGCGAAGAATCTGGTCAGGAACGCGTCGGCGACGAGCGTTTCGTCGCCCGTTCCCACCGCCTCCCGCACCAGCCCGGCGAGCGGCGCGCCCTCCCGCCAGCGCGAGAAGATCAGCCCCGGAAGCTCGGCCAGCCCGCTGGCGACGCAGATGGTGCCTGACGGGTGCGTCACGCGTGCCGCGGCGGCCACGGCCCGCAGCAGCATGGCGGGCGTGCCCCGGGAGGCGGAGAGTGTCGCGATCGACAGGGCCGCGGTGCGGGCGACCTGCGGGCTCCAGCCGACGGCCAGGCCGCGGGCCTGATCGGCGGCGACGTCGGGCATGCCGAACGCCGCCGCCAGAAGCGAATCGCCCCTGCCGCCCACGACCCGCAGGCTCGCGCACAGGCCCAGCTGCCAGGTGGCCTCGTGGCAGCTGGCCTTCCATCCGGGCAGGCCGCGCCGGCCGCGAACCGCGAGCGTGCGCAGCAGATCCTGCCTGCAGGAGCGTCGCGAAAACGCCGGCCACAACTCGCCGCCGATCCCGCGGCCGCCCAAGGCCGCATCCCAGCCCCAGCCGCCGACGGCGATGACGACATCGGCGTCGACGAGCGCCCGGGCCACGTGGATCGGCCGCCCCGATGCGTCCGCCGCGATGTAGGACGTCTGCGGCTCAGCCGCGGGATCGAACTCCGCCACGCCGCCGATGCCCGCCACCGCCCCGGTCGCCTCCACCGCACCGGCGCCGGCCGTGACCACGTCCAGGGGCGGGGACCGCAGCAGCGACACGTCTGCCGGCTGCACTCCCGCCGCCGTGACTGCCTGCACGACGGCCGCGACGACCGCGTCCGCCTGCGGCACGCTCGCATCGACGGCGAGCACGACGCGGTCGCCGGGGACCACGTGCCTCTCCAAGGGTGGCCCTTCCGTCGGCGCGGCGAGCACCGCCGCGACCACCCGCTCGGCAGCGGCGGCCCCGACGCCCTCGGGCCCGCGGCAATGGGCGACGAGCGCGCCCTCCCGAGGCTCCACGAGGAGCGGGTCATCGTCGCCGTATTTCAGGGTGATGCATGCCACGCGTTCGCCACCTGTCGCCGATGCTTCCGCCTTCTCGCCGCACGCGGTGCTCTCCGAGCCGGTGCGATCCGCGGCCTTCATGGTACCCGCTGCTCCGCACGCCGTCGGCCCGCGCGCAGAACCGCCGCTCTGGCCGGTTCGACTCGGTTTCGGCAATGATGGCGGCATGAGAACGTCCACAGTCCACAGGTTGTCGCGGACCGCGCTGCTCGCCGCGGCCTGGATCGTCACTGCCGGCGGCTGTGGCGCCGACCCCCGCGGCATCCTCGACGGTATGAGCCGCACCTACCGCACCGCGACAGGCTACTCGGACGCCGGCGTCGTGCGGATCCGTTACGTCCGCGACGGCACCGAGGTCGAGCAGACGGTGCCGTTCCAGGTGGTCTTCCAGCGGCCAGACCGGCTGCGGATCGACGCCTACGACGCCCGGATCGCCGTCGACGGCACCACGCTCCGCGGTGCGGTCGGCAACGTGCCCGGACAGGTGCTGGAAGAGGCTGTGCAGAGCCCGCTGTCACTCGAACAGGTCTTCGCCGACGAGCAGATCCGCCTGGCCCTCGCAGAGGGCGACGCCGGCTGCCCGACGCAGCTGCCGCTGCTGCTGGCGGACGACACCATCGACTTGATCCTCGCCGACGCCATCGAGAAGCCCCGCGTGACCGGCACCGAGCGGGTGGAGGGGCACGAGTGCACGGTGCTCACGATCCCCAAGGAGGACGGGCCGCTCGTTCTCTGGATCGATCGCCGCGATCGTCTCCTGCGCCGGCTATCGCTGCCGACGCGGACCTACGCCCAGTACCTCGCGCAGCAGGGCGGGCCGGTGGGTGGCCTGGCGGTGATCGTCGACTTCGTCGGCGCGACGTTCCGGTCGGCCGTGCCGGAGGAGGCCTTCGCCTTCGAGATCCCGCCGGGCGCTGGCCGCGTCGCCCGCCTGGAGCCGCCGTCGGCCCCCGAGCCCCCCAGCCCGCTCATCGGCCGGCCGTGTCCGCAGTTCGCGCTCGCGACGCTCGATGGTGTGACCGTGACGCAGGCCGACCTTTCCGGTACGGCCGCGGTGCTCGAGTTCTTCTTCACGGAGTGCGAACCGTGCCGGCGGGCGATGCCGCTGGTGGCCGCAGCGGTGGAGTCGCGGCAGGCCTCCGTGAAGCACTACGCGGTGAGCGTCGACGACTCCGACGTGTCCGCCGAGACGATCCGCGAGACGGTCGCGTCGTGGGAGGGCCGCGGCACGATCCTGCGCGACCCGCGGAGCGTCGCCGCCGCCGCCTTCGGCATCACGACGCCGCCCGCGGTGGTGGTGCTCGCCCCGGACGGCACGGTCGCCGACGTGCAGTCGGGCCGGCAGCGCCGCGTGGGCGAGGACGTCGCCGCCGATCTCGCGGCGATCGCCGCCGGCGGACCGACCGTCCAACTGGTCCGCAACCGCTTCGAGTCACGGCTGGCGGAATACCGTGAGCAGCTCGAGCGGATCTCCGGCGGCGCCGCCGTGGAGCGGCTGCCGGAACAGGTGATCGCCCCACGCCGACAGCCCGACCGCTTCAAGCTCGTACGGTCCTGGCGGGCCGAAGGCATCGCCATTCCCGGCAATGTCGTCTGCCTCGACGGCGCCGGGCCGTCCGACGCCCGGATCGTCGCGCTCGACGGCTGGCGGACCGTCGTCGTGCTCGACGGCGAAGGGAAGGAGATCGGACGTCACGAACTCGACCTGCCTTCGGACGCCGCGGTGGGCTTCCTGCGCACCGCGGTGGACACAGCGGGCAGACGGTGGTGGCTCGGCGGCAATCGCAGCGGCCAGCAGGTGTTCGTCTTCGACGACGCCTGGAATCTCGAGGCCGCCTACCCGGGCTGGGAGAGCCCGTCGCACGCCGGTGTCGCTGCGGCGGAACTGGCCGATCTCGACGGCGACGGCACGCCGGAGATCATCGTCGCCTACCGGGGCGCCGCCGGCGTCCACGCGGCGAATCTCTCTGGGCACCGGCTGTGGAGCGACCGCTCGCTCGAATCGGTGGCCGATCTGACGCTGGCGGCGGCCGCTGGCTCGGGCCGTCGCGGCATCCTCTGCGTGGACGGCCGCGGCCGGCTCGTGCCCGTGGCGCCGGATGGCGTCGTCGGAAAGCCGCGGTCGGACGAGCCCGCAAACGCCACGCCGTTCCGCACGGTCGTGTCAGGCCCCGTGGCACCAGACGGAGGCTGGGCAATCCTCGGGCTCGCCGGCGGGCGACTCGGCCAGAACGTCGCCGTCGGCGTCGCTGCCGACGGCGAACGCGAGTGGAGCCTCGACCTGCCCGACGGCGTGCATCGCGATGGGCCGATCGAGCCGGTCGCCTGGGCCGACCTGCTCGGGACGCCGCGCCGGCAGTGGCTGATCGCCGCCCCCGACGGTTCGGTGATCGTGGCCTGGGCCGACGGCCGCGTCGTGGACCGCTATCGGCACGGCGCGGCGCTCACGGGCATCGGTGGCTATCGGGCCGGCGGCACAGGCTTCATCGTCATCGCCACGCGGGACGCCGTCGAGGGCTACCGGATGGACGACGTGGCGTTGGACTGAATTCACGCAAAACACCGCATCCTGCGGTTTTTGCTTGGCGAGCATCCGCTCGCTGGTGCTGCGCTCGGCATCGTGCCGAGACACTTGTGCGCAAAACACCGCATCCTGCGGTTTTTGCTTGGCGAGCATCC
>JBILVO010000061.1:0-20935 GCA_044370415.1 Pirellulales bacterium | reverse complement strand
ATCCCCGGCGATCTGCTCGCGGACGAACTGATCGTAGGGCAGGTCGGCGTTGAATGCGCGGACGACCCAGTCGCGGTAGCGCCAGGCATTGGGGATCGCGAAGTCGAATTCGTGGCCTCGCGACTCGCCGTAGCGCACCACGTCGAGCCAGTGCCGGGCAAACCGCTCGCCGTAGTGCGGCGACGCGAGCAGCCCGTCGACGTACCGCTCGAACGCCAGCGGGTCGGCGTCGGCTGCCAGCCGCTCGACCTCGGCTGGATCAGCCGGCAGGCCGGTGAGGATCTCGCTGGCCCGCCGCGCGAGCACCGCGAGGGAGGCCTCGGACGCAGGTGCGAGGCCCGCCGCCTCCAGCCGCGCGAGGACGAAGCGGTCGATGTCGCCGCGGCACCAGGCGATATTCTTCACCGGCGGCGGCGGCACGGCCTGCGGGGCTTGCCAGCACCAGTGCTCAGCCCGTCGCTTCGCGATGTCGAAGCCGTCGCCCGCCGTGGCGGTCTTGCCGTCGTCGGGCCAGGGCAGGCCGCGGCGGACCCACTCCTCGATCGTGCGGATCGCCGCATCGGGCAGCCTGCCGTCGGGCGGCATCTGCAGGCCGCCGTCGTAGCGGACCACCTTCACGATCAGGCTGTCGTCTGGCCTGCCGGCCACCGCCACCCCCTCGGCCCGGAGGAAATCGGCCCGGGAGTCGAACGACAGCCCACCCTCCGGATCGCCCGCCTTGGCGGAATGGCATTCCGCACAGTGCTCGAGGAGCAGCGGCCGCACCTTCGTCTCGAAGAATGCGCCGTCCTCGGGCGACACGGCGGGGAGCGGTCCGGCTGGCCCGAGCGCGGCGAGGAGGCCGCAGAGCAGCGACGCTTTCGCCGACCACGCGGTGGCACGACCAGCCCGGGGGCATCGGCGGTGGGACGGGCCGCTGGTCATGGATGCCGGCACTCCGAGGGCGACCCTTCCATTCTACCTGCCGACCGGGTGCGGTCGACTCGACTCCTGGCACGATCCGTGAGGGGCATACCCGAACCGTCACCGGTGGGATTTCGTTTCGAGAATCGGGATCAACTCGCCCGCGCCGCCGGTCGGGGGCTCGTGCTCGCCGCCGGCGGATCGTGACGATGCAGCCTCCATGGGCAATGGTGCGTCAACTCGACCAGTCACGATGCACCGGCGTCTGCGCGCGACCCCCGACCGGCTCCACGATTTCAAGAGGAGCGAGCGGATACGATCGATGCGGCTGGACGTCGCTGGCGCTGGTCACCGCAGCGGCGGCCAGGGCAGCGTCGCGCCGTCGACGGCGACCACGTGGAAGTGGTGCACGGCCGGCACGTCGGCCTTCCACGCCCACACCACCCGCTTCTCCGGCGACACCTCGAGCATGCGCGCACCGTCGGCTCCGATCCGGTAGCTGGCGATCATCCTGTTGCCGTCGGGCAGCCGCTGGATGCCGCAGGCGTCATTGATCGCGGCGGCCGTGTCGCCCGCGGTGATCTGCCAGCGGATTGCGCCGTCCCTGCCGAACTCGACCACGCGGTTGCCGTTGGTGAGCCCCGCCAGCACGCCGCCGTCGGGCAGGGCGATCGCCGTGAACGGCCAGCTCTTCGCATCGGGCTCGCCGGGCACGTGCGTGTCGAGCCGCGCGAGCTCCGTGCGACCGCCGCAGACGAGCACCCGCCGTGTCGTGGCGGCGGACTTTGGCAGCCGCTGGAGACGGATGCGTCGGTATTCCATCTGGCCGCGATCCCCCTCCAGACCGATCGGTCCGGTCGCCGGCACCTTCATGTCGTCGGTGAGCAGTTCGCCGTTGCAGGTGGCCTTCGCCACGCCGCCGTTCACCGTTACCTCCAGCTCGTTCCATTCCTGCGGCCGATACTTCTGCAGCTCCTTCCATGGGCCGGCGAGCACAAAGTCGCGGCACTGCAGCTGCGGCTGCCGGATGAAGACGCCGCTGTCGGCGTTGGGCGTGGCCCGGAACTCGAGCCGCAGCACGAAGTCGTCGGCGAACTCCCGCTCGGTCCAGAGCTGCTGGATCCGGCGGCCCTCCGGCGGCGTCTTCACCACGAGCCGGCCGTTGATCGCGGCGTAGCGGCCGTCGCTCGACACGGTCTTGCCGGCGAACGACACCGGCTCCGTCACGTCGACCCACACCGGCGCGTCGGGCGGCGGATTGGGCTGCGGCTTCCGCGGCGGCGTGGGCCGGAATCCCCAGCCGGTGAGATCGCGGCCGTTGAAGAGGCTCTCGAAGCCCTCCTCCACGACGAACGCATCGGCCTCCGTGTCGATGAAGCCGAGCGTGGCGAACACGGGACGGAGCGCCGCGGCCCAGCGGTCGTAGCCGGCCGGGTTCAAGTGCAGGAGATCGGGAAAGAACTCCGGCCGGGCGTCGCCCGCGGAATCGGCGAAGAGCGTCCAGGTGTCGAGCACCGTGATCTGCGGATCACCCCGCACCGCCGCGTCGACGAGGCCGTTGAGCCGACGGATCGTGTCGGCCGGCCGCTTCTTCTGCTCGGAGCTCGGCAGCACGCGGCAGAGGACGATCGGCGTCGGCGTGCCGCGCCGCGCGTCGTGCGCCTTGATCGCGGCGATGATCTTCGAGAGATTGCGGTCGATCACCTCGGGTTCGATGCCGACCTCGATGTCGTTGGTGCCGGCGAGCAGGACGATCGCGGCCGGATCGACCGCGAGCACGTCGTCGGCCAGGCGGATGAGCATGCCGCGGGTCGTGTCGCCGCCGATCCCCCGGTTGGCCAGCTTCATGCCAGGGAAACGGTCGCGGAATCCGTCGCCCCAGCCGGCGGTGATCGAGTCACCGAGAAACACGACGCTGCCCTTGTCGGCCGCCACCCGCTGCGACCAGGCCCGCCGCCGTTCCCGCCAGCTCTTCACGTAGCCGTCGTAGCGGCGGAGCTTCCCTTCGCCGGGCAGGCCGTCCTCGACGGCCGGCAGCTCGAAGGGATCCGCGGGAGGCTGCGCGAGCCCCACCGCCGACACCGCCGCGAGCATGGCCGCCGCCAGCCACGCGACAACGTGCCTCATGCCCCGGTGACCACCATCACGTGCCGTCAGGTTCATGTCGCTCTCCTGTGGCTGGCTCCCCTTGCGGTCCGCTGCGGTCGGGCATGATACCCTGTCGCTGCGGTCGAGACCGCGGCCCTGCGGCCGCAGCCCGCACGTGGAGCGCTCCCATGACCGTGCCGCAGTCCTGCCGCCGCGACGCCATTCGCCGTCGCGGCTTGTTCCCGTTGCTCGCAGTGGCGGCCCTGCTCGCCGGACGAGCCGCGGCCGCCGAGCCTGCCCCGCCGGTCGACATCATCTTTGACACCGACATCGGCAACGACGTCGACGACGTGCTCGCCCTCGGCCTCCTCCACGCGCTCGAGTCGCGGGGCGAATGCCGGCTCCTGGCCGTGACGATCACGAAGGACAGCCCGCTGGCCGCGCCGTTCACCGACGCGGTCAACGAGTTCTACGGCCGCGGCTCGATCCCGATCGGCATCGTCCGCGGGGGCGTCACACCGGAGGCGGGCAAGTTCCTGCCGCTTGCTCTGGCCCGCGACGGCGACACTCTCCGCTACCCGCACGACCTTGTCGACGCAGCCACCGCGCCCGAGGCGGTGCAGCTGCTGCGCCGGACGCTCGCCGGCCGGCCCGACCGCTCGGTCGTGATCGTGCAGGTGGGGTTTTCCACGAATCTCGCCCGGCTGCTCGACTCGGCCGCCGACGACGTCTCGCCCCTGCCCGGCCGCGATCTCGTGAAGGCGAAGGTGCGGCTCCTGTCGCTCATGGCTGGAGCCTTCGTCCCCATCAAGGGCAGCGACCGCTTCGGCGAATACAACATCGTCACCGACCTGCCGGCGGCACGGAAGCTCGCCGACGAGTGGCCGACGCCGGCGATCTGGAGCGGCTACGAGATCGGCACCGCGCTGCCCTACCCCGCCGCCAGCATCGAGCAGGACTACCGGCACGCGCCGCACCATCCGCTCGCCGAGTCCTACGTGCTCTACCAGCCGCCGCCGCACAACCGGCCGACCTGGGATCTCACGAGCGTGCTGGCGGTCGTGCGTCCTGACCGCGGCTACTTCGGGCTGTCGCAGCCGGGCCGCGTCACGATCGGCGCGGACGGCAAAACGACGTTCACGCCCGCGTCCGACGGCCGCGATCGCCACCTCATCGCGACCCCCGAGCAGGCCGCCCGCGGCGTGGAGGCCTTCGTCAACCTCTGCAGCGAGCCGGCCTGCCGCCGGCCGTGAGCCGACGGCCTGCAGGCGGCACGCTCGCGGCGCGCCGAGGGACGGTTGCCGCGGCGGCTGTGAGGCCGTAGAACACGCCCTGCATCCATCCCACAGGCTCATAGGCCCACAGGCTCATGGGCTTCGTCCGCGCCAGCAGGAGATTTCGATGGCAGACCCGACCCCGCAGCAACGGCTCGAACGACTCGGCGTCACGCTGCCGCCGGCACCGAAGCCGGCGGGAGTCTACAAGCCTGGTCTCGTCGTCGGCCGCCACCTCTATGTGTCGGGGCACGGGCCGCTGCGTGCCGACGGCACGATGGTGCAGGGATTGATCGGCCGCGACATGGACGCCGACGGAGGCAAGCAGGCGGCGCGGCAGGTCGGCCTCGCGATCCTCTCCACGGTGATCGCCACCGTGGGCAGCCTCGACAAGGTCAGCCGCGTCATCAAGGTGCTCGGCATGGTCAACTCGACGCCGGAATTCGACCGGCACCCGCACGTGATCAACGGCTGCAGCGAACTGTTCGCCGAGGTCTGGGGGCCGGATGCGGGCGTCGGGGTCCGCAGCGCCGTCGGTATGGGCTCCCTCCCCGGCGGCATCGCCGTGGAGATCGAGGCGGTCTTTGAGCTGGCCTAAGCATGGAATTGGCCTCAGCCATGGAACTGGCGTGACCGCGGCCGCAGACGGGCCTGTACACCGGTCCCAAACGCGTTGCCCCTCCCCCGGTCGTGACCTATTCTAGAAGGGCCGCCGGGAAGCGTTTCCAGCCCCCGCTGGAGGCTGCCTCTGAGGCGATCAGGCCCTCGGGACGTCGCGCCG
Organism: Pirellulales bacterium; assembly: GCA_044370415.1. Lineage (GTDB taxonomy): Bacteria > Planctomycetota > Planctomycetia > Pirellulales > UBA1268 > CAMCQY01. Next base: position 15,889 of record JBILVO010000061.1, on the reverse strand, counting down.
CCCATGATGCTCGCCAGCACCCCCGCGCGACGCAGGCCGCCCGCGGCAGCCGTGGTTCTGGCGGCTGCCTGCCTCGCGGCGCCATCCTGGCCGGCCGCCGCCCTCGCCGCGGAACCGAACGCGACGGCGCCGCTCACCGCGGCATTCTTCGCCGAGCGGGTGCGGCCCCTCCTCGAACGCCACTGCATCGAGTGCCACGGCAAGGATACGGCCGAGGGCGGGCTGCGGCTCGACTCCCTGACCGGCATCGCGAAGGGAGGCCGGTCGGGGCCGGCTATCCGGCCGACGGCCGCCGAGCAGAGCCTGCTCGTCCAGGCCGTCCGCCGTCTCGACGAGTCGCTCTCCATGCCGCCGGAGCAGCCGCTCGCCAAGGAAGAGGTCGACGTCCTCGTGCAGTGGATCGCCGGGGGCGCGCCGCATCCAGACGGTGAGATTCCCGCCATCACCGTGCCGGCTGTCGCCGCGGGACGGGGCCGCGACTTCTGGTCGTTCAAGGTGCCCGCCCGCGCCGATCCGCCACGGGTGTCGGCCGCCCACGGCGGGGCCGCGGCCCATCCGATCGACGCCTTCATCCTGGCCGATCTCGAGTCGCGCGGACTCGAGCCCACGGCCGTCGCCGACAAACCCGCGCTCATCCGCCGCGCCACCTTCACGCTCATCGGCCTGCCGCCGACACCGGACGAGATCGACGCGTTCATCGCCGACGAATCGCCCGAGGCGTTCGCGAAGGTCGTCGACCGGCTGCTCGCCTCGCCACACTACGGCGAGCACTGGGCGCGGCACTGGCTCGACGTCGTCCGCTACGCCGACTCCAACGGCCTCGACGAGAACATCGCCCACGGAAACGCCTGGCGCTACCGCGACTGGTGCATCCGCGCGTTCAACGACGACGTGCCGTTCGACCGGTTTCTCCGCGAGCAGATCGCCGGCGATCTCCTGGCCGCCGACCAGACCGACGAGCCGCGGCGGGCGGAACTCTTCGTGGCGACCGGCTTCCTCTCGCTGGGACCGAAAGCGATCGCCGAAGGCGACCAGACCAAGCTGGTCATGGACATCATCGACGAGCAGATCGACACGACGGGCCGCGCGGTACTCGGCCTGTCGCTGGGCTGCGCCCGCTGCCACGACCACAAGTTTGATCCCATCTCGCAGGCCGACTACTACGCCCTCGCCGGCATCTTCAAGAGCACGAAGACGATGGAGTCGCTCAAGCGGCTCGCCAAGTGGCACGAGAACGTGATCGCGACCGCCGCGGAGCAGGAGCAGTTCAAGGAGCACGAGTCCCGGATCGCGGCCGGCAAGAAGGGGATCGAGACCTTCCTCGCCGACACGCGGCGGCAACTCGCGACGGCGACCGTGGCCGGCCAGGCCGCGGGCGACGGCGGGGTCGCCGCGGCGGACGCGGCCGCGCCGCAAGCGGAGCTCCCCGAGGAGAAGTTCCCCGACGAGGCGAAGGCGCGGCTCAAGGAGCTGCGCGATGCCCAAAAGAAGCTCGAGGCCGGCCTGCCGACGCTCGCGGCGGCGATGGGCGTGACCGACGGCGATGTCGAGGAGACGAGAATCCACGTCCGCGGCAGCCACCTGATGCTCGGGGAGGCCGTGTCGCGGGGCGTGCCCGCGGCGCTTCAGCTCGACGGGCCGCTGGCCGTGCCGAAGCAGGGGAGCGGCCGCCGTGAACTGGCCGACTGGCTCGCCGACCCGCGGCATCCGCTCACGGCGCGGGTGCTGGCCAACCGGCTGTGGCGCTGGCACTTCGGCCGGGGCATCGTGCGGTCCACCGACAACTTCGGGCTCACCGGAGAACTGCCGACCAACCGACCGCTCCTCGACTGGCTGGCCGTGCGGCTCGTCGAGTCGGGCTGGTCGCTCAAGGCGATGCACCGGCTCATCCTGCTCTCGCAGACCTGGCAGCGGTCGAGCGACGCCGCCACGAGTCCCACGGCCGCGGCGTGTCTGCAGGCCGATCCCGACAACGCGCTCTGGTGGCGGGCCGACGTCCGCCGCCTCGAGGCCGAGTCGCTCCGCGACGCGATGCTCGCGGCGAGCGGCCGGCTCGACCGCACGATGGGCGGATCGATGCTTCACGTCGCCAACCGGGCGTTCCTCTTCGACCACACCTCGAAGGACGAGACCCGCTACGAGACCGGCCGCCGCTCCATCTACCTGCCGGTGATCCGCAACCACATCAGCGATGCCCTCTGGCTCTTCGACTGCACCGACGGCGCCGTAGGCCTTGGCGACCGGCCGACGTCGACCGTCGCCTCGCAGGCTCTCTACCTGCTCAACGGCGATTTCGCGATCGGATCGGCCGAGGCGATCGCGAAGAGCCTCATCGCCGCCGCGCCGCACGACGCCGAGACCCGTACGCTGCTCCTCTTCCGCCGCCTCTTTGGCAGGCGGCCCACCGCCGACGAAATCGTGGCTGTGAGGCGGTCGCTCGAAAAACTCTCGGCGGAGCTTGCCGCCACCGGCGTCGCGGCCGCTGACGGCGAGACGGCGGCGTGGACGGCGGTCAGCCAGGCGCTGCTCGTGGGCAACGAGTTCGTGATGCTGCGCTGACGCAACCGCCGGCGCAGGCGAGACAACACACGAGAATAACCCGAGACACAAGAACAACCCGATCATGTGGAACACCATCGCCAGCCGCCGCAGCGTGCTCGAGCAGTCGGCCGTCGGCTTCGGCTGGCTGGCCGCGTCGGCGCTGCTCGGCCAGTCGACGGCCGCCGCCGCCCCGGGACCGCCGTCGGGCTTCCGGCTGCCCGCCCGCGCCCGTCGCGTGATCTTCATGTTCATGAAGGGCGGGCCGTCGCACATCGACACCTTCGACCCCAAGCCGAAGCTCACCGCCGACGACGGCAAGGATCTCCCGTTCGAGAAGCCGCGGGTGCAGTTCGCCGAGACCGGCAAGCTGCTCGCCTCGCCCTGGAAGTTTCGCCCCTACGGCCAGAGCGGCATCCAGGTGAGCGAGCTCTTTCCGCACGTCGCCCGCCACGTCGACGACATCTGCTTCCTCCACTCCGTGCACGGCACCAACGCCGCCCACGGAGGCGCCGTGCTCAAGCTCCACACCGGCAGCGACACCTTCATCCGGCCCGGCATGGGCGCCTGGATCAACTACGGCCTGGGCACGGAAAACGACAACCTGCCCGGCTTCCTCACGATCTGCCCCACGCTCGCCCACGGCGGCGTGAACAACTGGGGTGCCGGCTTCCTGCCGCCCGAGTTCCAGGGCGTGCCGCTCGGCGTGGCCAGCAGCCCGGCCAAGGAGGCGCGGGTGAAGTACATCGCCAACCCGCGCTGGTCGCGCGACGTGCAGCGGACGCAGATCGACCTGCTCGAGGAGCTCTCGGCCGGCGGCCAGGCCCACGATCCGCTCGTCGAGGCGCGGATCAAGTCGTTCGAACTCGCCTTCCGCATGCAGACGGAGATGCCGACCGTCCAGGATCTCTCGGGCGAGACGAAGCAGACGCTCGCGCTCTACGGGCTCGACGACCCCGTCACGGAAAACTTCGGGCGGCAGTGCCTGATGGCCCGGCGGTTCGCCGAGGCGGGCGTGCGGTTCATCCAGGTGACGCACAGCGACGCGAAGGTGCAGTGGGACCAGCACAGCGACCTGCTCAAGGGGCACTCCGAGAAGGCCGCCGAGGTCGACAAGCCGATCGCCGGCCTGCTCGCCGATCTCAAGGACCGCGGCCTGCTCGACGACACGCTCGTGCTCTGGGGCGGAGAGTTTGGCCGCACGCCCGTGGCCCAGGGCAAGAACGGCCGCGACCACAACCCCGAGGGCTTCACGATGTGGATGGCCGGCGGTGGCGTGAAGGGGGGCTACCGCCACGGCAGCACCGACGAGTACGGCTACTACGCCGTCGAGAACAAGATGCACATGCACGACGTGCACGCCACGCTCCTGCACCTGCTGGGCATCGACCACCTAAAGCTCACCTATCGCCACGCCGGTCGCGACTTCCGGCTCACCGACGTCGCCGGCCGGGTGCATACGGCGGTGCTCGCATGACGCGGCGCTCCGCCGGCCGGCGGCGGGATGGCCGCCGATGCTGACCCCCGCCGCGCGGCTCCGCGACTTTCCGGTGCTCGCCGATCAGGCCTACCTCAACACCGCGGCCGAGGGCATCCCCTCGCCGGCGGTCGCCCGGGCCGTCGAGGCCTACCTCGGCGACAAGCTCGACGGCATGAATGGCCGCCAGGACCACTTCGCGCGTGTCGAGGGCTGCCGCGAGGCGGCGGCACGGACGATCGGCATGCGGCCCGCCGAGGTGGCGTTCTGCTCCTGCTCCTCCGAGGCCTACAACCTGCTCGCCACAGCGGTGGACTGCGCCGCCGGCGACGAGGTGGTGGTGTCCGACCTCGACTTTCCCGCGGGCGTCACGCCGTGGCTTGTGCCCGGTGCCCGCTGCACGCCCCGGCTGTGGACGTCGGTGGCCGGACGGCTGGACGTGGGCGATCTCGAGCGGCTCCTCTCGCCGCGCACCCGCCTCGTGCAGCTGTCGCAGGTGAGCTTCTGGAACGGCCATCACCTCGACTGGGACGCCGTGCACGGCGCGGTCCGCGGCCTCGCGCCCGATGCCCTGCTCGCCGTCGACGTGACGCAGGCGGTCGGCCGCGTGCCCCGGCTCTGCCCCGGCGCCGATCTCGTGATCTCCAGCACCCACAAGTGGCTGCTCGGCCTGCATGGCGGCTGCATCGTGGGCGTGCGCGACGCCGCCGCCGACCGGCTCACGCCCCGGGCCGGCGGCTGGCTCCACATCGAGAACGCCTTCGATGCCGACCGCTTCGAGCGGGCGGCCATCCGCCGCGGCGCCGCCGGGTTCGCGGTCGGCATGCCGAACTTCGCCGCGATCTACGCGCTCGAGGCGGCGCTTCTGTACATCGAGTCGATCGGTGTCGCCGCGATCGCGGCCCACGCCGATCCGCTCGTCGCCCGTGCAGCCGAGGGGCTCGCGGCCGCAGGCCTCGACCTCATGTGCCCCGCCGAGGCAACCCGCCCCGGCGGCATCCTCGCCTTCCGCCACGCCGACACCCAGCGGCTGCACGATCTGCTCGAAAGGGAATCGATCCGCGTGATGCACCACGCCGGCCGAATCCGGATCGCGATCCACGGCTACAACACGGCCGACGACGTCGATCGCCTGCTCGACGCGATTCGCCGGTGGCGGGCCGGCGGGCCGGCCCGCTGACGGAGCCACATCGCATCGGCCGGGCGTCATCCCGGAAAGAAGAGCCTCGTGGCCGTGTCGCGGAGCATCGCCTTCCGGTCGTCGGCCGAGAGGAAGTCGAGCCGCTCCCGCACCAGCGCCAGCGACGCCGCGTAGCCGTGCCCCTCGGCTGCCTGGTAGGGGCAGTCGGTCGCCCACATCAGCCGCTGCGCGCCGTAGGCGTCGCGCAGCTCGCGGATCATGCCGCCGAGGTCGTCGTACGGAGGGGCCTTCTTGCCCAGCGCGTAAAACGCCGAGGTCTTCACGTGCACCTGTGGAAACTTCGCCAGTCCCAGCAGCCGGTCGAGCTCGCCGCGGTCGACCGCGCCCCGCATGCCGATCCGCGCGAAGTGGTCGATGACGACGGGCGTTTTCGGGAAGGCCGTGCACATCCGCTCGATGATCGGCAGCGCGTCGGGATCAGCCAGGAGGCACATCGCCAGGCCGTCGTCGGCGCCGCAGGTCCACATCGCCTTCATGCCGGCGTCCTGCTCCCATGTCGCGGCCTTCTCGCGGCTCGTGTAGAGCCGAAAGCCGCGGACACCGCGGGCCGCCAGTTCCCGCATCCGGACCACAACGCCCGGACTCGCGTGGTCGACGATCGCCACACCGCCGAAGGTGCCCGGATGCCGCGCCATCGAGTCGAGCATGAAGCGGTTGTCGAAGCCGTAGAAGCTCATCTGGATGAGCACCACCCGCGCCACGCCCAGCGGCCGGCACAGCGCGAGCAGCTCGTCGGCCGTGAAGCTCGGCGGCTGCATGTCGGCCCGCGTAAAGCCCTCGGCGAGCGGATAGGCGACGAGGTCGGGCGTCCAGACGTGCACGTGGGCGTCGACGAGCCCGCCGACGAGCGGCTCCGGCACGGCGGCCGTCACGGCTCCGGCGGCGACGGCCGCACCGCCCGCGGCCACCCCCTGCATCCACTCGCGGCGTGAAATCATCCTGCACCCCGCTGTTGCTCGAGTCACTCGATCACGTTGCCGCACGCTCATGCCACACGTTCCCCGGCCCGCGACCCGTCCGCCCCGAACCGGTCGATGAACCCGCCGATGAACGCCGCGGCCCGCTCCACTTCCGCGACCGGCACGAACTCGTCGGCCGCGTGTGCCTGATCGATGCTGCCCGGCCCGAAGACGATGCTGGGAATCCCCTGCCGCGACAGCTTGCTGGCATCGCTGCCGTAGGGCACGCCGACGGCGACGGAATCAAGCGACTGCTCCGCGGCCACGGCGGCGGCCACGCGGACGACGGCGGCGTCGGCCGGCGTGTCGAGCGTCTCATCGACGAGCAGGAGCGGCTCCTCGACCTCGGCCCGGAACGAGGCGTCGCCGGCGGAGACCGCGTCGATCACCCGCTGGTATTCGGCGAGCGCGGTTCGCGGCGTTTCTCCCGGCAGGAGCCGCCGGTCGATCGCCAGCCTGCAGGTTTCGGGCACGATGTTGATCTGCACGCCGCCGTGGATCGTGCCGATGCTGCCGGTGGCCGTGCCCAGCAGCGGGTGCCGCCGCGCGGCGAGACCGCGGTGCATCTCGTCGATCGCCAGCGCGAGTCGGGCGGCACCGAGGATGGCGCTCGTGCCCAGCTCGGGCCGCGAGGAATGGGCGGCGCGGCCGTCGACCCGCACCTGAAAGCGGACGACGCCCTTCGTCGCGGTGACGATCCGCAGGCTCGTCGGCTCGGCGACGATCGCCGCCTCGGCCGTGGCTCCTTCGCAGAGCGTCACGACGCCGCGGTACGCATGCTCCTCGTCGACGACGGCCGCCAGCCAGACGTCGCAGGGGGGCGGCCGCCGCGAGGCCGCGCGATCGATCACCGCCTGCGCCATCGCCGCCAGGCCGGCCTTCGTGTCGCAGGCGCCGCGGCCATGGAGCCGGCCGTCGCGGACGGTCGGCGTGAACGGCGGGATCGTCATCCCGTCGACCGACACGGTATCCATGTGGGCCTCGAGGATGATCTTCCGCGACCGGTCGGCGCCGGGCAGCACGACGATCACGTTGTCGCGGCCGGGCAGCACCGGCTGCGTGCACGTTTCGATCCCGTGACGGCCGAAGAAGTCGCGCAGGAACCGGGCCACGCCCGCCTCGCCGGGGCCGCCGTAGGCGGGATTCACGCTGTCGATGCTCACGAGGTCCGCGAGCAGGTCGATCACGGCCGACATCGCACGCTCCCGCGGCCCCGGGTCAGGGACGCTTCCCGAACACGAACGCGTGGTTCACCGGCACGGCCACCGTCTGTCCCGAATCGGAGACGAGGCCGATCTGACCAGCCTTGGAGAAATCGATCCGCTTCACGCGGTCGAAGCCGGCCGGCACGCGGGCCGCCCCTTGGATGTAGCGGATCTCCGTCGGCTTCGTGGCGTCGAGCTCGACGGCCGTGCGGACACCCTGCTTCGACAGCGCGTTGTCCTGCGTCGAGGCAACGAGGCCGTCGGCGAAGAACGCGCAGACATCCTCGAGGCCGAGGCAGTTGTTGCGGCCGTTCCAGGGGCTGCCGTGGCGGCCGCGGTTCTCGATCCAGAACACCGTCGTCGGCAGCACGTCGGGATCGCGCAGCGCGAACCAGACCCAGCCGTCGGCCGTGTTCACCGCCGCCGTCCACGCCGGGCCGCCGCCGAGCGCCGCCTTGTCGGCGACCATCGCGAGGAGATCGGCGTAGCCCTTGCGTGTCGGGAACCGGGAGCAGTCGACCTCGGCCGGGCTCTTGAAGAGGCTCGGCACCCGCGCGAGATCGGTGAATGTCGCGCCCAGAGCGAGCGCCTGGTACTCGCCGCTGGCCGGATCGCTGAAGACGCCGGGATTCGTCATGCCGAGCTTGAACGGGCTCACCGACACTGCGACGGCCCCCTCCCTCTCCGGCATCGCGAGCGTGGCATGGTGGCCCAGCGGGGCGGGGCCGGCGAAGCCCTCGATGACGTGCGTGCTGTAGACGACCGGCTGGCCAGAAGCGACCGCGAGCCGCTTCGTGATCGTGCCCGGCCGGACCTTCGTGCCGAGCGTGAGCGTGAGCGTCTCCATGCCGTCGGCCTCCCGGCCGCGGCCGGCGAGCGTCCAGGCCGCGGTGGCCGTCTCGCCGTGCGGCGCGTGCTGCTGGCCCCGGAACGCGCCGGCGTTGCCGCCGAACGGCAGGCAGAAGAAGTCGCCGCGGAGCGGCACGAGCACGGCCGCGGGCAGGTCCTTGATCCGCTCGTCCTGCCAGGGGCTGATGTGATACGGCTGGAACGGCCTGCCGCGCCGGTCGAACGTCACCGGCGCCATGTGGCCGCCGAGCTTCGTCACGGCCACCTCGACGTCGTCGGTGGCGAGGATCCACGACGGCTGCGCGTGGATCTCCCGCTCGACAGCCGCCTCGCTCGCACCCCCCTGCCCGGCCGCCAGCATCGTCATCAGCGTCACTCCTGCCTGGATGAAAGCCTTCGTGAAAGACCCGAGCCCGCACGGGGCACTGTTCATGGTTGCCGTCATGATCGCTCTCATGAAAACACCTCCTCGAGCGCCCGCCGCATCGCGGCGGCCATGTCGCCTTCCGCGGCGACGGTCGGCCGCTCCTGGCCCGTCCAATACCCGACCCCGAGCACGCCCTGCCCCACCAGCATGCCCAATCCGTCGATGGTCGTGCAGCCCGCCCCCTCCGCCTCGGCGAGAAACCGGGTCCGGGGCGGATTCGGAATGACGTCGGCGACGACGAGCCCGGGCCGGAACGTGGCCGCCGCGACCGGCACGCGGGCCGTCGCGTCGCCCAGGCCGATGCTCGTGGCGTTGACGAGCACGTCGACGTCGGCGGGGATCGTCAGCTCGCCGGTCCACACGCTGCTGGTCACCTCGATCGGCCTGGCCGACCGCACGACGGCGGCCAGCTCCTCACCACGGCCGGCCGAACGGTTGACGATCGAGAGCCGCCGCACGCCGGCGAGGACGAGCTCCACGGCGATCGCCCGGGCGGCGCCGCCGGCGCCGAGGATCAGGCAGTGCGCGCCCCGCGGGTCGCGGACCGGCACGAGCGACGAGAGAAATCCCTTGCCGTCGGTGTTCTCGCCGATGAGTTTTCCGCCGCGGTTCACCACGCAGTTGACGGCGCCGATGAGCGTCGCGCTCTCCCCCAGGCCGTCGAGGTGCTTGATCACCTCCACCTTGTGCGGCATCGAGAGATTGAATCCCCGCCAGCCCATGGCACGGGCGCCGGCCACGGCAGCGGCGAGGCCATCGGGCGCGACCTCGGCGTTGATGTACCGCCAGTTGAGGCCGCGGTGGCGGTAGGCCGCCTCGACCATGGCGACCGTCGGATTGTCGTCGCAGGGAGTGGAGAACGAACCCGTCAGTGCGGATTTGAAACCTGAGGACATGCTGTCGGCGCTCCTGGAAACGAGGATGCTGTCGCTGGTGATGTCGAGATGGGAAGCCGAGGTCGTGAGACGAGTCAGGCGAGTATCTTGTGCAGCACGTGGCCGTGGACGTCGGTGAGCCGCATGTCGCGGCCGCCGTGGCGGAACGTCAGGTTCTCGTGGTCGATGCCGAGCTGGTGGAGCACCGTGGCCCACAGGTCGTAGAGCGTGGCCACGTCCTCGACCGCCCGATAGCCCAACTCGTCGGTGGCGCCGAGCACCACGCCCCCCTTCACGCCGCCGCCGGCCATCCAGATGCTGTAGCCAAGCGGGTTGTGGTCACGGCCGTCGGAGCCCTGCGAGAAGGGCGTGCGGCCGAACTCGCCCGCCCATACGACGAGCGTGTCGTCGAGCAGCCCCCGCTGGTCGAGGTCGGCCAGGAGCGCGGCGATCGGCCGGTCGACCTGCCGGGCCATCTTCTCGTGCCCCTCCTTGAGCTTCCCGTGGTTGTCCCAGGGGTTGGCGTTGTTGCCGCCGCCGATGTTGTAGGCGAGGCACGACAGCTCGATGAACCGCACGCCGCGCTCCGCCAGCCGGCGGGCCAGCAGGCACTGCCGCGCGTAGGCGGCCTGCTGCTTGTCCTCGACGTCGAGGCCGTAGAGCGTCTTCGTCGCCTCCGTCTCGTCGGAGAGGTCGGTGAGCGCGGGCACGGCGGCCTGCATCCGGAACGCGGTCTCGTGCGTGCGGATCGCCGCCTCGACGGCGTCGGCCGCTGCGGCGCGGTCGCCGAAACGGCGGTTCATCGCGGCGAGGTAGTCGAGCCTGGCCCGCTGGCCGGCTGCCTGCTCCCAAGGGCGGATGTCGCGCAGCGGCGGGTCGGCGTCACACCGCAGGAGCGAGCCCTGCGTGTCGCTCGGCAGGAAACCGTTGCCGAAGCAGGCCACGCCGCCGTGGGGCGGGCCGGCGTCGCCGCTTTGCAGCACCACGTAGCCGGGAAGCTCCTCGCACTCGCGGCCGAGGCCGTAGGTCGTCCAGGCGCCCGCGCTCGGAGATCCCAGGAACGGAAAGCCCGTGTGGATGAAGAGATTGCCCTGCGCGTGCTCGCTGAACTTGGCGGTCATCGACCGGACGACGGCGAGCTTGTCGGCCTGCTTCGCGATCTCCGGAAAGAGCTCACTGATCTCGGTGCCGCACCCGCCGCGAGGCCTGAACTCCCACTGCGTCGGCATGATCGTGCCGTTGTTGTTGAACTGCGTCCGTTCCACCGGAAACGGCATCGGCTGCCCCGACCGGGCCGCGAGCACGGGCTTCGGATCGAACGAGTCGACGTGCGACACGCCGCCACTCATGAACAGGAAGATCACCCGCTTCGCACGGACGGGCGGCCCGCCCGACGCCGCCGCCTCGCGGCCCAGCACGCCGGCGAGCGCCGCCATGCCGAAGCCGGCCGAGGAGCGGGCCAGCAGCTGCCGGCGCGACAGGAATGCACGGGAGTCAGTCGACATGGATGAACTCCTCGAGGTTGTAGGTCGCGTGGACGAGGTCGGCCCAGAGCGGCACGTGCCCCGGGGCGTCGGCGGCAGCGGCTCCGTGCTCCGCGGCCCGCGCGTCGAGCCAGGCCCGCGTCGCGGCGAGCTCCTCGGTCCCGGGCTCCCGCCCCACGGCCTCGACGAAGAGCCGCCGGATCCGCTCGTCGACCGGCATGTCGCGCCATGCGCCCACCAGCCGCTTGGCCCGCTCGGTCGCCAGCCCGCGGACGAAGTCGCCGTTCATGAGCACCAGCGCCTGCGCCGGCACCTGCGACACGTCGCGGCGGCCCTGGGTCGACTGCGTGCTCGGCGGGTCGAAGGCGCCGAGGAATGGATCGATCGCGTTGCGGCGGACGGCCACGTAGACGCTGCGACGGGGCGTTCCCCCCGGCACGGACGGCCCGTAGAACTGCCGGTCGAGCCGGCCCGCCGCCGCGAGGAGCGCGTCGCGGATCGACTCCCCCTCCAGCCGCCGCAGCCGGGCGTGCGAGAAGAGCGTGTTGGCGGGATCGAGGCGGACGGCCGATTCGGTCGGCCGCGCCGCGAGCCGGAACGTGCGCGAGGTGACAAGGAACCTCACGAGGTCCTTGAGCGACCAGGGCCGCTGCGTCGGCGCCGCCGCGTCCGCCGCAGGTGCGACGAACCGGGCGGCGAGATCGTCGAGCAATTCCGGATGCGTCGGCAGGTCGCCCATCTGTCCGAACGTGTCGACACTGGCGACGATGCCGCGGCCGAAGAGGTGGTGCCAGACGCGGTTGACGAAGACGCGGGGCGTGAGCGGGTTCGAATCGGCGACGATCGCGGCGGCCAGTTCCCGTCGGCCGCTCGTGGCCGGCGGAAAGGGCCGCGGGTCGAGCGCCTCGAGGAACCGCCGCGGCACGACCGCCGCAGGCTGCTTGTGATTGCCGCGGACGAAGAGCGGCTGGTCGACGACGGTGCCCTCGATCACGCCCGGCGCCCGCACCGGCGGCGGAATCTCCTTGGTGAGGGCACGAAACCGCGCCAGCGGCTCCCGCACCTCCGGCAGGCTGCCGACGTCGGAGGGAAGCGCCCGCACGGCGACGACCGCGTCGAGCAGCCGCACCTGCGGGTCGGTCGCCCGGCCGTCGCGCCAGGCCTCGACCGCCCGCCGCACCGCACGGGCGTAGGCGGCTGTGAGGGCGGCGCGATCGGGAGCCGGGCCCGCGAGCTCCGCGTCGTCCGCCGGCAGCAGGTTGAAGAGCGACGCGGCCGGCCTGTGCACCGCCGGCGGCGGCCCCGAGCCCGAATCGACCGCCAGCACCGAGAACCACGACCGCGGCTCGTCGACCGGCTCGACGGCGAGGTCGCCGCCGGTGGCCAGTTCCAGGTGCGCCCGCTCCCCCTTCCACACCGTGGTCTTGAGCGTGATCCACTCCGGTTCCGCATTCGTGATCGTCTGGTTCGGATAGAGGAGGCCGAGCGGCCGCGGATAATTCCAGACCACGATGCGAAACCGCGGCTTCCCGGCGCCGGCGACGAGCAGCCGGACCTGGTCGCTTTCCACCGGGAAGTTCGGCGAATGCAGCATGGAGCCGTCGCTGGCCACGAGCAGGTTCGAGTGGATGCCGGCCGGCAGCAGCTGCGTGATGACCCGCTCGCCATCCGGCTCGACACGAAACTCCCCCGGCGGGCTCGCGTCGAGCCTCTCGCCGTACCGCATCCACTCCGTGAGTGCGGGCACGTCGGCGGCGGCCTGTGCCGCCGGCAGGTTTGCCGCCTCGGCACGCAACTGCTCCCAGGCGGCCCGCCGCTCGTCGCCGCCGAGGCCTTCGAGCCGCAGCGCCGCCGCGAACGGGTGGTCGGCCTCCCGCATCCGCTGCCGCCGGGCTTTTTCCATGGCCAGGTCTTTGGCCAGTTCCCTGTCCAGCGCTTCCTTCTCGCGGGCGAGCTGCTGCGGAGCCTTCTTCTCGCCCTCCTTCGCGGCGTCCGCTCCGGTGGCGCCGGACTCGGCCGCGGGCTCGGGTGGTGGCGCCGCCGCCGCGACGAGTCGCTCCACGAGCGCGTCGGCCCCGGCGGCAGGATCGGCGACCGCCGCCAGCCAGGCGGCGGCCAGCCGAGCGCGGATCGACTCCTTGAGCGCTGCGAGCTCCGCGCGGTGCCTGTCACGACTGCCCGGCGCATCGGCCTGGATGAGGGCCGGGCGGCAGCTGGCGAGCGTGCCGAAGAGGGCGTAGAAGTCCGCCTGGGAGATCGCGTCGAACTTGTGGTTGTGGCAGCGGGCGCACGAGACCGTCATCCCGAGGAACGCCTTCGAGAGCACGTCGATCTGGTTGTCGGTGAACGTGACCATCTCGTCGAGCGGATCGGTGGGCGTGAAGCCGTGCGGCACCATCCGCAGTTGGCCGATGCCCAACGCCGACTCGTTGGTGCCCGTGGCGGCGTCGATCCGCGGGTCGGGGAGCAGGTCGCCGGCGATCTGCTCCTGGAGGAAGCGGTCGATTGGCACGTCGTCGCGGATGGCGCGGATGCACCAGTCGCGATACCGCCAGGCATGCGGAATGACCGGATCCCCCTCGCTGCCGTGGGTCTCGCAGTAGCGGACGCAGTCGAGCCAGTGCCGGGCCCAGTGCTCGGCGAAGTGCGGGGAAGCGATCAGCCGGTCGACGAGCGTTTCCCACCTGTCGGCCCCGGCGTCGGCGAGGAAGGCGGCCCGCTCCTCGGGGGTCGGCGGCAGGCCGGTGAGCACGAAGCAGGCCCGGCGCAGGAGCGTTTCCGGATCGGCCTCGGCCGCCGGCTCGATGCCGGCCGCCGCGAGCTTCGCGGAGATGAACCGGTCGACTGGATGCCCGCTCGACGCCAGCGGGCCGGCCGCGGGCGGCGGCACCGCCGGCGTCCGCAGTGGCCGCAGGCTCCACCAGGTTTTTCGCCGCGCAAAGATCTCTTCCCATGAGGTCTCCTTCGCCAATTCCTCGGCGGAGGGCGGCTGCGTCCGCGGATCGGGTGCGCCCAGCTCGATCCAGCGCCTGAAGGCCCGCACGATCTCCGGCGACGGCTTTGGGCCGCCCTTCGGCATGAGCAGGTCGTCCTCGTGCGTGAGCGCCTGCATGAGCACGCTCTCCGCAGGCTTTCCCGGCACGACGGCCGGTCCCGACGCGCCGCCCGCCCGCATCGCGCCCGCCCAGTCGAGGGCCAGGTCGTTCTCGCGGGCGCCGTGCGTGCCGTGGCACTCGTAGCACCGCTCGACGAGATAGGGACGGACGACCTTCTCGAAGAGCTCGTCGCCCTCGCCGGCGGCGGCCCGCCGCAGACCGGCACCGGCCGCCAGCGCCGCGACGGCAGCGACGACGAGGATCCGCCCGACGATGACGCAGAAGCTGGACATTCCTATATAAGATCGTATTCTGACATACGAATCAAGCTGCCTGCGTCCCATCACTCCGTCTCGTCACTCGCCTCGATCGCGCCACGCATGCCCACGTCCTCTCCTCGCCGGCGGTCCCGCGGCGCACCGGTCCGCGACCTCGACGCGCTCCCCTCTCCGACCTGCGCCAAGACGCTGGCCGTGCTCGAGCTCGTGGGGCGGCATCCGGGGGGCGCGACGGCGGCGCGGGTCGCGCGGGAGTCGGGCATCACCGCGAATCTCGTCTTCCGAATCCTCAAGACGCTCGTGGCGCTCGGCTACTGCCGGCAGCACGCCGACACGAAGGCCTACACGCTCTCCGGCCGGCTGCTCGAGCTCTCGGGGCCGAAGACGGGGGACCGCAGCCTCGCTGTCGCCGCCCATGAAACGCTCCGCCACCTGCGCGACACCTGCGGCGAAACGGTGCAGCTGCTGATCGAGTCGTCCGGCAAGGGCGTCGTGCTCGAGCAGCTGCGCGGCTCGCAGCCGCTGCAGGTGTGCGGCGAGGTCGGCATGCGGGTGCCGCTCTATTCCTGCGCGCCGGGCAAGGCGATCCTGGCCTGGTGGTCGCCAGAGCGTCGGGCCGAATGGCTGCGCGGCCGCGTGCTCAAGCGGTTCACGGCCGCCACGCTCACCAGCCGTGCGGCCCTCGAGCAGGACCTCGAGGCGTCGCAGGCCCGCGGATACGCCGTCGACCGGGCCGAGGGCATCGACGGCATCCACTGCGTGGCGGCCCCGATCCTCGACGCCCACGGCCAGCCGCTCGCCGCCGTCACGATCATGGCGCCCCTCGCGCGGCTCCCGCAGGAAGGCTTCGCCGCGCGGGGCGACCTCTGCATCCGTGCGGCCCACGCGATCG
This sequence comes from Pirellulales bacterium, assembly GCA_044370415.1. Lineage (GTDB taxonomy): Bacteria > Planctomycetota > Planctomycetia > Pirellulales > UBA1268 > CAMCQY01. The sequence goes on along the minus strand of JBILVO010000061.1, from coordinate 609 downwards.
AGGCGGCGCTCGAGGTGTAGCGCAACCACGAGCGAAACCGTGATGCGATCACGCTTTTGCATCGCGGCATCCGTGAGGGCCTGTCCATGCCCCGAGAGCCGGCGTAGCTGACAAGCGCAGCCAAGGATGGCGGAGCGCAGTCAGCTTCGAGAGAGCGAAGGCCAGGATGGCCGCAGCGAACGTCCGGCGACGGGGCATGGGCAGGCCCGAACCGTGGCCCATGGGCTGTACCGACGTTGGCAACCTCGCTCGAGACGGTCACTGGCGGAGGCCGACAAGCGTGCGCGGTGCCCGCTGGCGAGTCTCACGCCGCCTCCACGCCCGGACTCTCGCCGAAGTAATACTTCTTCGCGTCGGGGTTCGAGAGCACCTCCTGCGCGGAGCCGTGGCAGAGCACCTTGCCGGCCCGCACGACGTAGCTGCGGTCGGTGATCGCCAGCGTCTCCCGCTCGCGGTGGTCGGTGATGAGGATCGAGATGCCGCCGTCCCGCAGGCCGCGGATGATCTTCTGGATCGAGTGGATCGTGACGGGGTCGATGCCGGTGAACGGCTCGTCGAGGAGGATGATCCGCGGCTCGGTCACCAGGCAGCGGGCGATCTCGAGCCGCC